>NZ_CP133018.1:1930024-2251695 GCF_030866785.1 Agromyces protaetiae
CACCCGCCCGGGCAACCGGCTCTGGGTCTACGGTCGTGGCGGCGAGCCGTGCCGCCGCTGCGGCACGACGATCGAACACGGCCGGCTCGGTCGCAACGAGCTCGAACAGCGTGAGACGTGGTGGTGCCCGCACTGCCAGCGCTGAGCCAGGCTCCGGTATACTGTCATGCATGACCGCGCGTCGACGGCGATTCCGGATCGCGCTCGTCGCGTCCGTGTGTGCTGCGCTGCTGACGGGTGGGCTGCCCTCGGCCTGGGCGTCCGCGTCCGACGATTCTGCGCCGATCGCCGACCTCGGCACCTTCGGGTTGGGCGGCGGTCTCGACGCCGTGGTCGACCCGGCAGATGGCTCGGTCCGCTTCGGGATCTCTGCCGGCGGGCTGGCGCTCACCTGGAACTCGCGTGAGGTGGGCGTCGATCGGTTCGGGTTCGGCGGCGGGTGGAGCCTCGGCCTCGCGCGCGTCGAGACTCGTGGCGGGGTGCGCGTGTTCCCGGCGTCGGGTGGGGTGTTCGAGATGGACGCGACGCACCCGAGCGGGCTGCTCGGGTATCCATTGGCCGACGTCGCGTTCAGGCGCGCCGAGGCCGGGGCGGCGCTCGAGGGTCGCGACGGAGGACCCGCCGTGCGGTACGCGTACGTGCTCCACGAGCTCGGAGGCACGCGCACCTACTTCACGGATGCGGGCGATCCGGTCGTGCACGTGGCCGCCGACGGCGCCAGGACCGACTGGCGGTGGGTGGACGGGTTCGACCACCACCTCGGCGCGGTAGTGAACGCCGATGGCCTGGTCACCGAACTGGACTGGTCGGATCCGTCCGAGGTCGTGGTGCGTCCCGGCGCGAACGTGACGGCGGCGCCCGAGGGGTCCGGGGCCGGCGGGGTGTGGCGTGTGCGGCTCGACGGCGGTCGGCTCGATCGCGTCAGGGATCCGGTCGGCCGCGAGACGCACATCGGGTACGAGCGGGCCGGGCTGGCGTCGCGTGTGGTGACGGCGTCGGGTGCGATCACGGTGCTGACGTGGCATCCGACGACCGATGGTGTGCCGCGCGTCGCCGAGGTGCGCACACACGACGCCACCGGCAGGGAGTATCTCTCCAGGGAATGGTGGGCCGTCGGCGGGGTCGCGCCGTCGGGGTGGCCGGCGGTCGGCGACGGTGCGGGGCCAGCCGAGTACTCGACGGTCCTCACCGACGGCGAGACCCGCGTGGTGTCGACGTTCGGCGCGCAGCGCGCCATGACCGTGCGCGCGGTGGACGTCGTGAGCCCGTCAGGGCAGCTCAGGGTGCACGAGCAGTCGTTCGAGTTGCCCGAGACCGGGCCGGCGACGCCACTGGTCGCGCGCAAGCCGACCGGTGTCACGGTCACCTCGCGCGACGCGGGCGGCGGGGCGCGTTCGGTGCACGAGTCCTACGTCTACGACGATCTGGGCCGGATCGTGCAGCGCAGCGCGGCCGACGGCACCGTGACCGGGTGGGAGTACGACTCGGTCGTTCCCGAGGGTGCGTTGCTCCCCGTCGGTCTGCCGGTGCGTGAGACGACGACCGCGCCCGACGGCCTGGTCGCCTCGAGTCGGTCCGAGCTGAACGCCGAGCGCACCGCGCCGATCGTCGTCGAGGCCACGAGGGGCACCGGCGATGCCGAGCAGGTCACGGCGCGCACCGCGCTGACCTACGAGGGCGCCGTGGTGACCGAGCAGCGCGTGTATCCCGGCGGCGACCCCGCCGCGGTGCCGGTCGTCACCACGCGCACGCGCGACGTCGACCTCGACGCCGGTACGGTCACGGTCGAAGAGACCGCGGCGGCGGGTACCGACGCCGAGATGACGGTGTCCTCCGTGGCGTCGCTCGTGCACGGTGGCGCGCTGGTCGACAGGAACGCGGTCGGCGGCACCAGCTCGACGAGCTATGACGCCGCCGGTCGACCAGTGGGTGTGCAGGACGCCGCGGGTCGCGTGATGACCATCGTGTATCGGTTCGACGCCGTGCGCGGCGTCGACGCCGTTGCGACGACCGCCCCGAGCGGCGTGACCGTGACCGAGGAGCGCGATCTCCTCGGCCGCGTCGTGCGGACGTACGACAACGTGACGCCCGCGGGCGTGATCGCCGATGACCACATTCGCGTGATCGAGACGCGCGCGTATCCGTCCGGCGGCGTCGAGGAGGTGACGGATGCATGGGGTGCCACGACGCGCACCGAGCACGACGTGTTCGGGCGCCCGGTGCGCATCGCGCTGCCGAACGGTCTCGTGCAGGCGGTCGCGCATGACGACGTCGCGGGCACCGTGACGACCGGTGCGAGCCCGACCGGGTCGCTCGCGGACGCCGAGCAGACGATCACCCGGCGGTTCGACGCGGCAGGCCGGGTCACCGCCACCATCGACGTGAGCGGCGCTCGCACGACCTTCGCCTACGACGCCACCGGGCTGCTCATCCGGGGCGCCGACGGCAGCAGTTACGTCTGGGACGCGGCCAACCGGCAGGCGGCGCAGATCACCGCCGACGGCGCGCGGATCGAGACGGCCTACTGGGCCGACGGCACGCGCAAGCAACTCGCGGGGCCGTCAGGCCGGACCACCTTCTTCTGGGACGGCGACACGCTCCTCACCGAGCAGCACTCGTCGGTGCACGAGGGGCGCGGCAGCGCGTCGTACCTGCTCGGCCTGAACCGGCACGCGCGCTCGGTCGAACGCGCCGACGGCACGAGTGAGACCGCGCACTTCGGGAACGATCGCCATGGCAATGTGACCGAGCTCACCGACGCGAGCGGGCAGGTCACGGCGCGCTCCGCGTACACCGACTACGGTGTGCCGATCCTGTCGAGCGGCACTGAGGGCGCGTCCGGCGCTGCCGCGGCCGTCGGCGACCTCGAACGCAATCCGTTCGGCTACGCGGGGGAGTACACGCACGGCGACGGCAGCCAGTTCCTGCGCGTGCGCACGTACCAACCGGGCTCCATGGCCTTCTCGAGCCGCGACACCGAGCCGCTGCACACCGTGTACGGCTACGCCGACGCCAACCCGATCATGCTGGTCGACCCGTCAGGGCGCGACGCGGAGCTCGATTGGTGGGCCGTCGGTCTCGCCGCGTATTCCGTGGTCGCCGCCGGGATCGGTGTGCTCGCCCTCCTCACGGGCGGGGCGAGCCTCGGCGCATTCGGGGTCGTCGGTGCAGTGTTCGGAGCTGCTGACGCTGCGTTCGCCGGCTACGAGGCGTGGGCGGTCTGGAACGACACGCCGTTCATGCCCAGCGACGTCGCGGTCGGCGTGAGTGCGACGCTCGCCCTCATCGGTACCGTGTTCGGCGTCGGAGGTGTCGTCAAGCGGGCGCTACCGGACCGGTGGATGAGAGCCTTCGGGACCGATGCGGAAGTCGATGCGTTGAAGGTCAATGCCCAGGACAAAGCCAAGAGAGAGCACTTCGGCCGGACCGCGAAGGAACACGTCGGCAAGATCAATGTGGTCAGCCAGGGCGGGGAGCTCGTGTCGGAGCCATCGGACACGAGTCCGATCGGCAGCGTCGTGAACCAGCTCCGCTGGAGTCCGGCGCGCCCGGTTACGCTCGAGAGCAGGATCTGGGACCTCAGAACGAACATCTTCGGGGGGCGCACTCAACAGGGGGACGCACGCAAGACCGTCCTCAAGGATCTCGAAGCCGCCGAGCAAGCGGTCGCCAGAGCTCGCCGCACCATCACGACCTATCTCGACCGACTCGCAATCGCCAGGGGGTCGTACCAGAGATGGAGCAGCGACTTCGTCGATATGCACGCGTTCCGCTTGAACTACGATCTCGATCGAACTCGGGTGCACATTGCAGACGCCGTCGCATCGCTGAAGAATGCACGAGCCTCAACGGTGCTCCCACACGCCGTAGGTCCGCAGAGGCCGACGCCCGCGTTCACCCTCGACCAGCTCATCGGGGAACTGAACTATGTGGACACCGTGCTGAAGAAGCTGCCCCGCTACTGACTACCGCGACGTCGCCTCAGCTCAGACCCGTCAGGTGACCGGCCCGGTCCACTTCTCGCCCGGCCCCTGGCCGATCGCATCCGGGATGGTGCTCGCCTCGCGGAACGCGAGCTGCAGCGAACGCAGGCCGTCGCGGAGGCTCCGCGCGTGCATGTCGCTGATCTCGGGCGCACCCGCCGTGATGAGCCCGGCGAGGGCATTGATGAGCTTGCGCGCCTCGTCGAGGTCGGTCTGCTCCTCGGGGTTCTCGGCGAGTCCCACCTTCACGGCCGCGGCGCTCATGAGGTGCACGGAGGCCGTGGTGATCACCTCGACCGCGGGCACCTCGGCGATGTCGCGCGTGGCCTCTTCGACGGGTGACTCGACGGGGGACTGGGCGACCGACTCGTCGGAACTACTGCTCACTGCCAACCTCTGCTAGACTTCCTTGGGCTCCGGGGCTTGTCCCCGGTACGAAAGTGGAGAACCTCCCACCCGCGCATACCGCTTCATCAAGGTTACCGGGTCGTTTGCACTCCGCCGCCGCGCCGTGAGGCCGGGGGTAGACAGGGTGCCGCAGAAGCCGCATGGAACGCGTTCCATGGGGGCAGCATGTGTGGAACTCCGCTCTCGAACGTCGGGCGGCAACCGTCTCCCGAACGAGCGAAGCAGTTCGAATAGAGGAGACACGCATCAGCGATCCGCGTACCAACGACCGTATCCGCGTCCCCGAGGTCCGCCTCGTGGGTCCCGCAGGAGAGCAGGTCGGCGTCGTGAAGATCGAGGTGGCCCTGCGCCTGGCGCAGGAGGCCGAGCTCGATCTCGTCGAGGTCGCCCCGAACTCTCGTCCGCCGGTCGTCAAGATCATGGACTACGGCAAGTACAAGTACGAGGCTGCGCAGAAGGCGAAAGAGGCCCGGCGCAACCAGGCGAACACCATCCTCAAAGAGGTCCGGTTCCGCCTCAAGATCGACAAGCACGACTACGAGACCAAGATGAAGCGCGCCGTCGGCTTCCTGAAGTCCGGCGACAAGGTCAAGGCGATGATCCTGTTCCGCGGTCGCGAGCAGTCGCGTCCCGAGATGGGCGTCCGCCTGCTGCAGCGCTTCGCCGAAGACGTGGCCGAGTTCGGCACCGTCGAGCACAACCCGACGATCGACGGCCGCAACATGGTGATGGTCATCGCCCCTCTGAAGAACAAGTCCGAGGCCAAGGCCGAGGCGAACGAGAAGCGTGCTGCGGCGAAGGCGCGTCCCGAGGCCACGGCCTCGAGCGCGCCCGCGACGCAGACGGCCGAGTCCACCGAGGACCAGGCCTAGCACCCCCTCCGCCACCCCGCGGTGGCGGCAGATCCAAGGAGAACAACGAGATGCCGAAGCAGAAGACCCACTCCGGGTCCAAGAAGCGCTTCAAGATCACCGGCAGCGGCAAGATCAAGAAGCAGCAGGCCGGAATGCGCCACAACCTCGAGGTCAAGGCCTCGAAGCGCAAGGCCCGTCTGAACCAGGACAAGGTCGTGTCGGCCCCCGACGCCAAGGTCATCAAGAAGCTTCTCGGCCACTGAGCCGGCAGCGTACATAGGCATCTAGGCCGGATAGGAACGAAGAGTCATGGCAAGAGTGAAGCGGGCGGTCAACGCCCACAAGAAGCGTCGGGTCATCCTTGAGCGCGCCGAGGGCTACCGCGGTCAGCGGTCGCGCCTCTACCGCAAGGCGAAGGAGCAGGTCACCCACTCGCTCGTCTACGCGTACAACGACCGCCGCGCCAAGAAGGGCGACTTCCGTCGTCTCTGGATCCAGCGCATCAACGCGGCCTCGCGTGCGAACGGCCTCACCTACAACCGCCTCATCCAGGGTCTGAACCTGGCCGGCGTCGAGGTCGACCGTCGCATCCTCGCCGAGCTCGCGGTGCACGAGCCCGCGACCTTCGCCGCGCTCGTCGAGACCGCCAAGCAGGCGCTCCCGGCCGACACCTCGGCCCCGAAGAACGCCGCGTAAGCAGCTTCGGACGCGAAACAGCCCGGCACCCATGGGGTGCCGGGCTGTGCTGTGTTCGCGCAGCGTGCTGGTTCGCGCAGCGTGCTGGTTCGCGCAGCGTGCGCTCCGCGCCCGTTCTGCGGCGTCGCGCCAGCACTACGGGCGCGGACCTGCAGAGGTGGCGCGACGGCGGGGGCGGCTCGGGCGGATACCTCGGCCTGCACGGATGCCTCGGGGCGGCGTCGCGCGCGGCCCGGCAGCATGCGGCGCTCCGCGCGGCATCCGCGGCGAGGCATCCGTCGTCCCTAGACTGAATGCATGCTCGAGAACCCCCGTTCACCGCGCGTGCGTGCCGTCGCGAAGCTCGCGAAGAAGGCCGCGCGCGCCGAGAGCGGACTCTTCCTGCTCGAGGGCCCGCAGGCCGTCGCCGAGGCGCTCACGTTCCGGCCGCAGCTGGTCGTCGAGCTGTACGCCACGCCGAGCGCGCTCGACCGGTACACCGACATCGCCGAGACGGCCGTCGACGCCGGCGTCGACGTGGAGTTCGTCACCGAAGAGGTGCTCGACACCATGGCCGACACCGTCACGCCGCAAGGGTTCGTCGCGGTCTGCCACCAGTTCCCGACCGCGGTCAAAGACGTGTTCGCCGCGCAGCCGAAGCTCGTCGCGATCCTCGAAGAGGTGCGCGACCCCGGCAACGCCGGCACCATCGTCCGCGCCGCCGACGCGGCGGGCGCCGACGCCGTCATCTTCTCCGGCCGGGCCGTCGACCTCTACAACCCGAAGGTCGTCCGCTCGTCGACCGGGTCGATCTTCCATCTGCCCGTCGCGGTCGGCGCGAACCTCGAAGACGTGCTCGAACGGGCCCGCGCCGCGGGGCTGAACGTGCTCGCCGCCGACGTCAAGGGTGACAGCCTGCTCGACGCGCGCACCGACGGCGTGCTCGCGAAGCCGACCGCCTGGCTGTTCGGCAACGAGGCGCGCGGCCTCCCCGACGAGCAGCTCGACCTGGCCGATCGCGTGGTCACCGTGCCGATCTACGGGCACGCGGAGTCGATGAACCTCGCCACGGCCGCGTCGGTCTGCCTCTACGAGAGCGCCTTCGCCCAGCGAGCGGCCGAACCGGCTCCGGGGGCGCCGGGTTACGAATAGGTAACCGCGTCAGCGAGCCGGTGGCGGGTTTCCCCCGAGACTCCCTAGTTTGGGGGGTATGCCCGATTTCTCAGAGGCCGCACCGGCGACGTCCAACATCTCGGTCCGCCGGGGCGAACCGCTCGTCGTCGTCGACCACGTCGACAAGCACTTCGGCGAGCTGCACGTGCTCAACGACATCACCACGGTCGTGAACCGCGGCGAGGTCGTCGTGGTGATCGGGCCGTCGGGCTCCGGCAAGTCGACGCTGTGCCGTGCGATCAACCGGCTCGAGACCATCGACTCGGGCACCATCACCATCGACGGCGAACGGCTCCCCGAAGAGGGCGCCGGGCTCGCGAAGCTGCGCGCCGACGTCGGCATGGTCTTCCAGTCCTTCAATCTCTTCGCGCACAAGACGGTGCTCGAGAACGTCACGCTCGCGCCCATCAGGGTCAAGCGGATGCCCCGCAAGGAGGCCGAGGCGAAGGCCATGGAGCTGCTCGAGCGCGTGGGCGTGGCGAACCAGGCGAAGAAACTTCCCGCCCAGCTGTCGGGCGGCCAGCAGCAGCGCGTGGCCATCGCGAGATCGCTCGCCATGAACCCCAAGCTCATCCTCATGGACGAGCCCACGAGCGCGCTCGACCCCGAGATGATCAACGAGGTCCTCGACGTCATGGTCGGGCTCGCCGAGCAGGGCATGACCATGATCGTGGTCACCCACGAGATGGGATTCGCGCGGAAGGCCGCCGACCGGGTCCTGTTCATGGCCGACGGCCGCATCGTCGAAGAGGCGCCGCCGGCGCAGTTCTTCGACCACCCCGAGTCCGACCGCGCGAAGGACTTCCTCTCCAAGATCCTCGAGCACTGACGAAGACCCCCGGCTTCGCCGTCACGAGCGGCGACGACCACCCCCACACCGAGCCCACCAACAAGAAAGAGGCAGGGACATGACACGCAGCAGAATCGGCTTGCTCGCGGCAACGGCCGCGGCAGCACTCGTACTCGCCGGCTGTGCGGGCGGCGGCGACAGCGCCGAGCCGACCGTCGAGGAGACGCCCGAGTTCGAGGCCGGCTCGACGATGGCCGAGCTCAGCGAGGCAGGCTCCATCACGATCGGCACGAAGTTCGACCAGCCGCTGTTCGGCCTCGTCGGACCGTCGGGCGACCCCGAGGGCTTCGACGTCGAGATCGGCAAGATCATCGCCGGCAAGCTCGGCATCGCACCCGAGAACATCGAATGGGTCGAGACCGTGTCGGCGAACCGCGAGCCGTTCATCGAGAACGGCCAGGTCGACATCGTGATCGCCACGTACACGATCAACGACACCCGCAAAGAGGTCGTCTCGTTCGCCGGGCCGTACTACATGGCCGGCCAGTCGATCCTGACCCTCGCGGACAACGACGACATCGAGAGCGAAGAGGACCTCGTCGGCCAGCCGGTCTGCTCGGTCACGGGCTCGACGCCCGCCGCGAACCTGAAGGAGCTCGGCGCCCAGGTGCTCGAGACGGACACCTACTCGAACTGCCTCGAGCCGCTGCGCAACGGGCAGGTCGTCGCCGTCTCGACCGACAACGTCATCCTCGCCGGGCTCGCCGCGCAGAACGAGGGCGAGTTCAAGGTCGTCGGCGAGCCGTTCACGGAGGAGCCGTACGGCATCGGCCTCGCCCTCGACGACACCGACTTCCGCATGTGGATCAACGACGTGCTCGAGGAGTCGTACGAGGACGGCACCTACGAGGAGGCCTGGGACAAGACCGCGGGGACGATCCTGCCCTTCGTCGAGCCGCCGGCCGTCGACCGCTACTGATCGAAGGTCGGTCCGGGCCTCGGCAACGGGGCCCGGACCGCCCGCTCCACCCGATCCGGTCGAACGTCTGACCCGGTCGAACATCCATTGAGAGGATCCGCGTGGACGTCGTCATTGCGAATCTGCCGCTCTATCTCGAGGGCTTCGGCGTGACGCTGCTGCTCCTGGGCGTCGGCGGCCTCGGCGCGCTCGTGCTCGGCATCATCGTCGCCGCGATGCGCATCTCGCCGATCGCGACCCTTCGCGGCATCGCCACGGTGTACACCGAGATCATCCGGAACACGCCGCTCACGCTCGTCGTGCTCTTCTCCGTCGTGATCGTGCCGCTGCTCGGCGTGCGCGTGCCCTTCATCCTCTCCGGCTTCATCGCGCTCGCGGTGTACACGTCGCCGTTCGTCGCCGAGGCCCTGCGTTCCGGCATCAACGGCGTGCCCATCGGGCAGGCTGAGGCCGCACGAAGCCTCGGACTCGGCTTCGGCGCCACGATCTCGCTGATCGTCTTCCCGCAGGCGTTCCGGATGACCATCCCGCCGCTCATCAACGTCTTCATCGCCCTCGCGAAGAACACCTCGGTCGTCGGTGGCGTCGGCTTCGTCGCCGAGTTGTTCGGCGTCGGGCGCACCCTGGCGAACGCGAACGGCAACGCCGTGATCGCGATCCTCATCGGGGTCGCGATCTTCTACCTCATCGTGACGGTGCCGCTCGGCTTCCTCGCGACCCAGCTCGAGCGGAAGTGGGTGGTGCAGCGATGAGCGGCGCCGGTGTGCTCTTCGACGCGCCCGGTCCCCGCGCGCGCCGCCTCTCTGCGATCCTGTCGTGGATCAGCGGGGTGGTCCTCGTCGGCCTCGTCGGCTGGGGCATCGTCATCCTCAACACGCCGCGCGAATCCGGCGGCATCACGCTTCCTGGCATGTTCGACCCCAGCCGGTGGGACATCCTCGCGGACTCCGAGTTCTGGTCGTTCGTGATCTTCACTGGCGTGTGGAACACCCTCCGCGCCGCGCTGGTCGCGGCCGTGCTGGCGATCGCGCTCGGCGTCGTGCTCGCGCTCCTGCGCAGCTCCGCGATCGGCTGGATCCGGATCCCGACCGCGGTCCTGATCGAGTTCTTCCGCGGCATGCCGGTGCTGCTCATGATGCTCTTCATCCTGCTCGTCGCCGGCACCGGCCAGTACTGGGCGGTCGTCGCCGCACTCGCCGTCTACAACGGCGCGCTCATCGGCGAGGCGCTGCGCGCTGGCCTCGCGTCGCTGCCGCGCGGCCAGCGCGAGGCCGCGCTGAGCGTCGGCATGCGGCCGCTGCAGTCCAAGATGCTCGTCGAGTTCCCCCAGGCGTTCCGGCAGATGCTGCCGATCATCGTCGCGCAGCTCGTCGTCCTGCTCAAGGACACGTCACTCGGCTACATCGTCGGCTACCAGGAGCTGCTCCGTGTCACGCTGAACAACCTCGGCAGCTTCTACGGCAACCGGTACCTGTTCACGCTGTGGTGCGTGGCCTTCGTGCTGTACCTGATCATGAACCTCGCGCTGTCCTGGTTCGCACGCTGGCTCGCGAAGCGCGGCGACCGGCGGTTCCACCCCGGTAAGGCGACGGCGGCGGACGACCCGAGCCAGGCGATCCTGCTGGCCGATGCCACGGCCGAGGCTCAGGGCGAAGCGCGGCGCCGGTAGACTCCTTCTTCGTGCCAGAAGACACCCAGATCACCGAGTCCGCGGTCGATGCGGCCGTCGGGGCGGCGCTCGCCGCCATCGCCGCGGCTGACGACTCCGCCGCGCTCAAGACGGTCCGCACCGAGCACACGGGCGAGAAGTCGGCGCTCGCGCAGCTGAACGCCCAGCTGCGCAACGTGCCGAACGAGCAGAAGGCCGCGCTCGGCAAGCTCGTCGGCGGCGCCCGTGGCCGTGTCAACCAGGCGTTCGCGGCACGCGAGGCCGAGATCGTCGAGGCCGAGGCCGAGGCGCGGCTCGCCGCCGAGGCGGTCGACGTGACCGCACTGCCGTCGCGGGTCACGACGGGGGCGAGGCATCCGCTCAGCCTCTTGCAGGACCGGGTCTCCGAGGTGTTCACCGGCATGGGCTGGGAGATCGCCGAAGGGCCCGAGGTCGAGAGCGAGTGGTTCAACTTCGACGCGCTGAACTTCGACGCCGACCACCCCGCCCGTGCGATGCAGGACACGTTCTTCATCGACCCGCCCGAGGCGCACCTCGTGCTTCGAACGCACACGAGTCCCGTGCAGGTGCGCTCGATGCTCGACCGCGAGGTGCCGATCTACGTGCTCGCGCCCGGCCGCGTGTATCGCACCGACGAGTTCGATGCGACGCACCTGCCGGTGTTCATGCAGTTCGAGGGCCTGGCCGTCGACAAGGGCCTCACCATGGCCCACCTCAAGGGCACGCTCGACCACTTCGTGAAGGCGATCTTCGGCGACGAGGCGCAGGTGCGCCTGCGCCCGAGCTTCTTCCCGTTCACCGAGCCCAGCGCCGAGCTCGATTTCTGGCACCCCACGTTCAAGGGCGGCGCGCGCTGGATCGAATGGGGCGGCTGCGGCATGGTGCACCCCAACGTGCTCCGCTCGGCCGGCATCGATCCCGAGGTCTACTCGGGCTTCGCGTTCGGCATGGGCATCGAGCGCGGGTTGATGCTCCGCAACGACGTGCAGGACATGCGCGACATGGCCGAGGGCGATGTGCGCTTCTCGCAGCAGTTCGGAATGGTGGTCTAAGTCATGCGAGTACCTCTCAGCTGGCTCGCTGAATACGTCGAACTCGTTCCCGGCACGACGCCCGAAGACGTGCACGCCGCCCTCGTGAAGGTCGGCCTCGAAGAAGAAGACGTGCACACGTTCGAGCTGTCGGGCCCGATCGTCGTGGGCGAGGTGCTCGACTTCGTCGAGGAGCCGCAGTCCAACGGCAAGACGATCCGCTGGTGCCAGGTCCGCGTCGCGCCCGACGGCGAACAGGCGGCCGACGGCGGCGACGCCGTGCACGGCATCGTGTGCGGGGCGCGCAACTTCTTCGTGGGCGACCAGGTCGTCGTGACGCTGCCGGGCGCGGTGCTGCCCGGCCCTTTCCCGATCGCCGCGCGCAAGACGTACGGCCACGTCTCCGACGGCATGATCGCGTCGGCGCGTGAGCTCGGGCTGGGCGACGACCACGATGGCATCCTGCGGTTGTCGACGCTCGGCGTCGAGGCGCCGGTCGGCACCGACGCGATCGAGCTGCTCGGACTGAACGACGCGGCCGTCGAGATCAACGTGACGCCCGACCGTGGGTACGCGTTCTCGATCCGCGGGGTGGCCCGCGAATACGCGCACGCCACGGGCGCCGCGTTCCGCGACCCCGTCGCGCAGGCGGCGCCGGCCGAGACATCCGCCGACGCGTTCCCCGTGGCCATCGCCGACGACGCGCCCATCCGCGGCCGTGCCGGCTCGTCGGTCTTCGCGACGCGCGTCGTCCGCGGCGTCGACCCGTCGCGGCCCACGCCGCCGTGGATGGTCTCGCGCCTGAAGCTCGCCGGCATCCGCTCGCTGTCGCTGCTGGTCGACATCACCAACTACGTCATGCTCGAGACCGGTCAGCCGATCCACGGCTACGACCTCGACCGGCTGCGCGGCGGCATCGTCGTGCGCCGCGCACACGAGGGCGAGCGGCTCACCACGCTCGACGGCAAGGACCGCGCGCTCTCGACCGAGGACCTGCTGATCACCGACGACCGGGGCGGCATCGGCCTTGCGGGCGTCATGGGCGGCGCCGAGACCGAGATGAGCGGCGAGACCCGCAACGTGCTCATCGAGGCCGCGAACTTCGACCCCGTCTCGATCGCCCGCACCGCGCGCCGGCACAAGCTGCCGAGCGAGGCCTCGAAGCGGTACGAGCGCGGCGTCGACCCCGGCATCGCACCCGCGGCCGCTGCTCGCGTCGCCCAGCTCATGGCCGACCTCGCGGGCGGCACGCCCGACGACGGCGGCTCCCTCATCGCCGACGCAGCCGAGCGCGCCGCGATCCTGCTGCCGCACGGCTACGCGTCGCAGCTCATCGGCATCGAGTACACCGAGACCGAGGTGCACGACGCCCTCGCCGAGATCGGCGGGCACGTCACCCGCACCGAGGCCGGGTTCGAGGTCGTGCCGCCGAGCTGGCGACCGGACCTCACCGGCAAGGCCGAGCTCGTCGAAGAGGTCGCGCGGCTCGTCGGCTACCACCGCATCCCGTCGGTGCTGCCCGTCGCGCCTCCCGGCCGCGGGCTCACCCGGTCGCAGCGGCTCAGGAAGCAGACCGCCGACGTGCTCGCCGCCGCCGGCGCGACCGAGATTCTCGCGTTCCCGTTCGTCAGCGACGAGGCGAACCAGCGGTACGGCAGCGTCGACGGCTCGCCCGTCGCGCAGATCAGGGTCGCGAACGCGATGGATGCCTCGGCGCCCTTCCTGCGCCGAACGCTGCTGCCCGGGCTCGTCGAGGTGGCGCGCCGCAACCTGTCCCGCGGATTCACCGACCTCGACCTGTTCGAGGTGGGGCTCGTGTTCCTGCCTGAGCGCGATCGCGACTACGGCTCGCCCGTGCTGCCGGCCGGTGGCGCGCTGCCCACCGCCGACGAGCTCGCGGCGCTGCAGGCCGGCATCCCGCCGCAGCCGCGACACGCGGGCGTGCTGCTGCTCGGCAACGCCGTGCCCAAGGCCCCCGGGCAGGCGCCCGTCGCGGTCGGGCTCGCCGACGCGCTCGATCGGGTGCGTCAGATCGCGCTCGCGACGGGCGTCGAGATCGAGGTCGTGCAGGGGCGCCATGCCGCGCTGCACCCGGGCCGCACCGCCGAGCTGCGGGTCGGCGGTCGGGCCGTCGGGTTCGCGGGCGAGCTGCATCCGGCGATCGCCGAGGCGGCGGATCTGCCGCGTGTCGTCGCGATCGCCGAGCTCGACCTCGACGCCGTCATCGTCGCGGGCGACCGGCCCGTCGAGGCGCACGCGATCGCGACGTATCCCGCGGCCACGCAGGACCTGTCGCTCGTGGTGCCGCGGGAGACGCCCGCCGGCGAGGTCCGTGCGGCCGTGGCCGAGGGTGCCGGCGAACTGCTCGAGCACATCCAGCTGGTCGACGACTACCGCGGTCAGGGGGTGCCGACCGAGTCGAAGAGCCTGACCTTCGCGCTGCGCTTCCGCGCGCCCGACCGCACGCTCACGGCGGCCGAGGCATCCGAGGCCAAGCTCGCGGGCGCCGCAGTCGCGGCCGAACGGTTCGGCGCCGCCATCCGCGACTAGCCGTACCCACCCACCCCGCCCGCCCCGCCCCCCCGCCCCGCCCCACCCCGATCGCCGAGTGATGACGATTCGTGCCGCGAGTGCCGCCAGATCGTCATCACTCGGCGCAGATCGTCATCACTCGGCGGGGGAACGTGAGGGTGGGACGGGTCGGGGTGGGACGGGTCGGGTGGGACGGGTCGGGTGGGACGGGTCGGGTGGGACGGGTCGGGGTGGGACGGGTCAGGGTGAGGCGGGCGGGGGTGTCGGGCGGTCGGTCGAGGCGAGTACGCTCGGGCGCATGAGCGACGTCAAGACGCATCCCACCGGGGAATCGGTGGCCGAGTTCCTGGCGAGGGCCGAACCCGCGGGGCGACGCGAAGACGGATTCGTGCTGCGCGAGCTCTTCGACCGGGTCACGGGGACCGACGCCGTCATGTGGGGCCCGACGATGGTCGGCTACGGGCTCGAGCACTACCGCTATGAGTCCGGTCGCGAGGGCGACACGATGATCGTCGGCTTCTCGCCGCGCAAGGCCTCGATGTCGATCTACGGGCTGCAACTGCCCGGCGTGCCCGAGTCGGCCGAGCTCATCGACCGACTCGGCAAGGTCAAAGTCGGCGTCTCCTGCATCTGGGTCGGCCGGCTCTCGACCATCGATCTCGGCACGCTCGAGTCGCTCGTCGACCTCGCGTGGGTGCACGCGCGCGGCTGAGGCATCCGCTGCCCGTGTCGATGACGTGCGGGCACGCCCCGCGGTCGCCGCCGGTTTGCGACCGAGCCGGGCGCGCCGATACAGTGCCACACATGACCGCTGTCCGGGACGCCCGCCACGCACGCGACTCGCGTGCCGGTGTCGCGCGCGCCCGACGGCGTGGCGAGCGCCGAATCCAGGCGACCCCGCACGCTGCGTGAGCAGCGCGATACGGGCGTCGCCGGTTCCGACCACTCGTCCGCATCGTCCTAAGGTTGAAGCATGACCTACTCCGTCGCCGTCTCCGGCGCTTCCGGCTACGCCGGTGGAGAGATCCTCAGACTCATCGCCGACCACCCCGAGTTCGAGGTGCGCACCGTCACGGCGCACTCGAACGCCGGTCAACCGCTGATCGCGGTGCAGCCGCATCTGCGCACGTACACGCACTTGACCCTCCGCGAGACCACGCCGGAGGTGCTCGCCGGGCATGACCTCGTGTTCCTCGCGCTGCCGCACGGCGCCTCCGGCGCGGTCGCGGCCGAGCTGTCCGAGGACACACTCGTGATCGACTGCGGCGCCGACCACCGGCTCGAAGACCCGGCCGACTGGGCGGCCTTCTACGGCGCCGGCCACCACGGCGCCTGGGCCTACGGCGTACCCGAGCTGCCGCGACTGTCCGGCACGCAACGCGACCGGCTCGCGAAGACGCGTCGCATCGCCGCCCCCGGCTGCAACGCCTCGACCGTCGCGCTCTCGCTCGCTCCGGGCATCCGCGCGGGCGTCATCGAGGAGCAAGACCTGGTCTCGGTGCTCGCGGTCGGCCCCTCCGGCGCCGGCAAGAGCCTGAAGGCGCACCTCCTGGCCTCCGAGATCCTCGGTTCCGCGAACCCGTACTCGGTCGGCGGCATGCACCGGCACATCCCCGAGATCCAGCAAGCGCTGCGGTGGGCGGGGGCCGACCGGCCCACGATCTCGTTCACGCCCGTGATCGTGCCCATGTCGCGCGGGATCCTCGCGACGTCGACGGCACGCATCGTGCCGGGTACGGATGCCTCGGCGGTCCGCGCGGCCTGGGAAGACGCCTACGCGGGGGAGCGCTTCGTGCAGCTGCTTCCCGATGGGCAGTTCCCGCGCACGGCCGACGTGCTCGGTGCCAACACCGCGCTCATGGGCCTCGCCGTCGACGAGCGCGCCGGCCGGGTCGTCGTGGTCACCGCCGTCGACAACCTCGTGAAGGGCACCGCGGGTGCGGCCATCCAGTCCGCCAACATCGCCCTCGGCCTCACCGAATCGACGGGTCTGCCCGTGAATGGAGTCGCCCCGTGACCGTCACCGCCCCAGCCGGCTTCGACGCGGCCGGCATCGCCGCGGGCCTGAAGCGCTCCGGCGCGCTCGACCTCGCGGTCGTCGTGAACCGTGGACCGTTGCTCGCGGCCGCCGCGGTGTTCACCAAGAACCGTGCGATGGCGAACCCGATCATCTGGTCGAAGCAGGCGATCCTCGACGGCGTCGTGAGCGCGGTCGTGCTGAACTCGGGGGGCGCGAACTGCTTCACCGGGCCCGAGGGGTTCCAGGTCACGCATCGCACGGCCGAGGCCGCGGCCTCGGCACTCGGCACCTCGGCGGGCGACGTGCTCGTCTGCTCGACGGGGCTCATCGGCGACCAGCTCGACGGCGAGATCCTCGAGGAGGGCGTGCTCTCGGCCGTGAACCGGCTGTCCGCCGGCGGCGGCGAAGACGCAGCACGCGCGATCATGACCACCGACACCACGCCGAAGACCGTGATCGTCGACGGTGCCGGGTGGCGCATCGGCGGCATGGCCAAAGGTGCGGGCATGCTCGCCCCCGGACTCGCGACCATGCTCGTCGTGCTCACGACCGACGCCGAGCTCGGTGCGGCGGAGCTCGACGCGGCGCTGCGCGAGGCGACCCGGATGACGTTCGACCGGCTCGACTCCGACGGCTGCATGTCGACGAACGACCAGGTCACATTGCTCGCCAGCGGCGCCTCGGGTCTGCGTCCTACGGCCGAGGCGTTCACCGCGGCGCTGATCCGCGCGTGCGACGACCTCGCCGCGCAGCTGCAGGCCGACGCCGAGGGCGCGAGCCACGACATCAGCATCGAGGTCGTGGGCGCGGTCACCGAAGACGACGCAGTCGAGGTCGGCCGCTCCGTCGCTCGGAACAACCTGTTCAAGGCCGCGATCTTCGGCAACGACCCCAACTGGGGCCGCGTCCTCGCCGCCATCGGCACCACCGCGGCCGAGTTCGATCCCTACCTCGTCGACGTGAGCATGAACGGCGTCCGCGTGTGTCACGCGGGACGGCCCGACCGGCCGAGGGACGAGGTGGACCTCTCGCCGCGCGAGACGACGGTCCGCATCGAGCTGCATGCCGGCGAGGCATCCGCCACGATCCGCACCAACGATCTCACGCACGACTACGTGCACGAGAACAGCGCCTACGCGAGCTGAGCGAGATGACCGACGAGACGAAGCCCGACGCGATGAATCCCGACGCGGCCGATCCCGACGCGGCCGAGAAGGCCCGTACGCTCATCGAGTCCCTGCCATGGCTGAAGCGCTACCACGGTGAGACGATCGTGGTGAAGTTCGGCGGCAACGCCATGGTCAGCCCCGAGTTGCAGCGCGCCTTCGCCGAAGACATGGTGTACCTCCGGTACGCCGGGATCAAGCCTGTCGTCGTCCACGGCGGCGGACCGCAGATCTCCGCCATGCTCGAGCGCCTGGGCATCCCGAGCGAGTTCCGCGGCGGCTACCGCGTCACGACGCCCGAAGCCATGGACGTCGTGCGCATGGTGCTCACCGGGCAGGTCAATCGTGAGCTCGTGAGCCTCATCAACGAGCACGGGCCGATCGCCAGCGGCGTCTCCGGAGAGGACGCGGGGCTGTTCGCAGGCCGGCGTCGCGGCGCCGTCGTCGACGGCGAAGAGGTCGACCTCGGGCTCGTGGGCGACGTCGTCGCGGTCGACCCCTCGGCCGTGATCGCGCACCTCGCCGCCGGTCGCATCCCCGTGGTCTCCTCGATCGCGCCGGACCTCGACGAGGTCGGCCAATCGCTGAACGTCAACGCCGACTCGGCCGCCGCCTCTCTGGCGATCGCCCTCGGCGCGGCGAAGCTCGTCATCCTCACCGACGTCGCCGGCCTCTACAAGGACTGGCCGAACCGGGACTCGCTGGTCTCCGAGATCGCGGTGCCCGACCTCGTTGAGCTGCTGCCGTCGCTCGAGTCGGGCATGATCCCGAAGATGACGGCGTGCCTCGACGCGGTGCAGGGCGGGGTGCCGAAGGCCGCGATCATCGACGGCCGAGAGCCGCATTCGATCCTGCTCGAGGTGTTCACACAGCAAGGGTCGGGCACCGAAGTCGTGCCCGCCGGAACGGGGGAGCAGGCGTGAGCGCCGCAGAGTCCACGACCACGCAACCGGGCACGCACACCGCCGAGTGGCGAGCACGGTTCGACCGGCACATGATGCGCTCGCTCGGCACGCCGCTCGCGAAGCTGGAGCGCGGCCAGGGGGCCCGCGTCTGGGACGACCAGGGGCGCGAGTATCTCGACTTCCTGGCGGGCATCGCGGTCAACTCGCTCGGCCACGCGCACCCCGTCTTCGTCGAGGCGGTCTCGCGTCAGGCGGCGACGCTCGCGCACGTCTCCAACTACTTCATGACCGAGCCCGTGCTCGAGCTCGCCGACCGGCTCACGCGCCTCGCGGGAGCGGGCGACGGCGGCCGCGTCTGGTTCGGCAACTCGGGCGCCGAGGCGAACGAGGCGGCGTTCAAGCTCGCCCGGCTGAACAACTCCGGCGGGGCGCGCACGCGTGTCATCGCGCTCGTCGACGCGTTCCACGGGCGCACGATGGGATCGCTCGCGCTCACCGGCAAACCGCACATGCGACAGGCCTTCGAGCCGCTGCCCGGCGGCGTCGAGCACATCCCCGCGACCATCGAGGCGCTCGAGGCCGCGGTCGACGACGCCGTCGCCGCGGTCATCCTCGAGCCGATCCAGGGCGAGGCGGGCGTCGTCGAACTGCCCGCCGGGTTCCTCGAGGCCGCGCGCGAGGTCACGCGACGGCACGGGGCGCTGCTCATCGTCGACGAGATCCAGACCGGGGCCGGCCGCACCGGCGCCTGGTTCGGCTTCCAGCACGCGGGCATCACGCCCGACGCGATCACGGTCGCGAAGGGCATCGGCGGCGGCTTCCCGATCGGCGCGCTGATCACGTTCGGTCGCGCCTCCGAGCTGTACCAGCGAGGCATGCACGGTTCGACGTTCGGCGGCAACCCGCTCGCCACCGCCGTCTCGAACGCCGTGCTCGGCGAGATCGAGCGCGCGGGCCTCGTCGAGAACGCGGCGCGGCGCGGTGCCCAGCTCCGCGAGCGCATCCTCGGGCTCGGTTCGCCGGCGATCGCCGGGGTCCGCGGCCGTGGACTGTTGCTCGGCGTCGCGTTCGCCGAGCCGATCGCGACGCGTGTCGCGCACGCGGCACTCGAGTCGGGGCTCATCGTCAATGCGGCCAATGACTCGACGCTGCGGATCGCGCCGCCGCTCACGATCGGCGACGCCGAGCTCGACGAGTTCGACCGACGGTTCGCGCGTGCCCTCGAGCTCGCCGAACGCCCGACCGACCACTGACCCACCCCGAACGGACCGACACGCGCATGACCCGCCATTTCCTCCGCGACGACGACCTGAGTCCCGCCGAGCAGTCCGAGGTGCTCGACCTCGCGCTGCGACTGAAGTCCGACCGCTACGCCGAGCGCCCGCTCGACGGGCCGGGCACCGTGGCCGTGATCTTCGACAAGACCTCGACGCGGACGCGCGTGTCGTTCTCGGTCGGCATCGCCGACCTCGGCGGCGTGCCGCTCGTGATCTCGACCTCCGAGAGCCAGCTCGGCGGCAAGGAGTCGGTGGCCGACACCGCGCGTGTCCTCGAGCGCATGGTCGAGGCCATCGTCTGGCGCACGTTCGACCAGGCGGGTCTCGAAGAGATGGCCGACGGCACCCGGGTCCCGGTGGTGAACGCCCTCTCCGACGACTTCCACCCCTGCCAGCTGCTCGCCGACCTGCTCACCGTGCGTGAGCGGTTCGGCTCGCTCGCCGGCCGCACGCTCGCCTACGTGGGCGACGGCGCGAACAACATGGCCCACTCGTACCTGCTCGCGGGCGCCACCGCCGGCATGCACGTGCGCATCGGCTCGCCCGCCGACTACGCTCCCCGGGCCGACATCGTCGACGACGCCCGCCGCATCGCGGCGCAGACGGGCGGATCTGTGCTGGTCACGACCGATCCGCGCGAGGCCGTCCGCGACGCCGACGTGGTCACCACCGACACCTGGGTGTCCATGGGCCAAGAGGACGAGAAGGCCGCACGCATCGCGGTGTTCGGCGACTACGGCGTCGACGAGGAGCTCATGGCCGAGGCATCCGGCGACGCGATCTTCCTGCACTGCCTGCCCGCGTACCGCGGGTACGAGGTCGAGGCCGCCGTCATCGACGGTCCGCAGTCGGTCGTCTGGGACGAGGCCGAGAACCGACTGCACGCCCAGAAGGCGTTGCTCGTCTGGCTGCTCGCCCGGCGGCACGACGCGGCGGCGCACGGCGGCGCCCGAGAGGGGAACGCACGATGACCGATCAGGGCACGACCAACGCGGGCTCGCTGTGGGGGGCGCGTTTCGCGGGCGGCCCGTCCGCGGAGCTCGCGAGGCTCTCGAAGTCGACGCACTTCGACTGGCAGCTCGCCCCATACGATCTCGCGGGCTCGCGCGCGCACGCGCGCGCCCTCGCGGCCGCCGGCTACCTGACGGGCGAGGAGCTCGCCGGCATGCTCGCCGGGCTCGACGCGCTCGAGACGCGGTACCGGTCTGGCGAGCTCGTCGCCGCCGACACCGACGAAGACGTGCACGGTGCGCTCGAGGCCGCACTCATCGCCGAGGTCGGCGCCGAACTCGGCGGCAAGCTCCGGGCCGGGCGGAGCCGCAACGACCAGATCGCGACCCTGGTGCGGCTCTACCTGAAGGACCACGCCGCGGTCATCGGCCGCGACCTCGTCCACCTCATCGACGCGCTCGCGGCGCAGGCCGACGCGCATCGCACCGCGATCATGCCCGGCCGCACCCACCTGCAGCATGCGCAGCCCGTGCTGCTCGCGCACCACCTGCTCGCCTACGGGTGGGCGCTGTCACGCGACCTCGAGCGGCTCGTCGACTGGCTGAAGCGCGCGGACGTCTCGCCGTACGGCGGCGGCGCGCTCGCCGGTTCGACCCTCGGGCTCGACGCGGCATCGGTGGCCCTGGACCTCGGGCTCGCCGCGCCCGCCGAGAACTCGCTCGACGGCACGGCCAGCCGCGACGTCGTCGCGGAGTTCGCGTTCATCACGGCCATGATCGGCATCGACGTGTCGCGGCTCGCCGAAGACGTCATCCTCTGGAACACGCGCGAGTTCGGGTTCGTCACCCTCGACGACGCCTACTCCACCGGGTCGTCGATCATGCCGCAGAAGAAGAACCCCGACATCGCCGAGCTCGCGCGAGGCAAGTCGGGCCGGCTGATCGGCAACCTCTCGGGCCTGCTCGCGACACTGAAGGCGCTGCCGCTCGCCTACAACCGCGACCTGCAGGAGGACAAGGAGCCGGTCTTCGACTCGGTCGAGACGCTCGAGGTGCTGCTGCCCGCCTTCACGGGCATGATCGCAACGCTCACGTTCCACACCGACCGCATGGCCGAGCTCGCGCCAGCCGGGTTCTCGCTCGCCACGGACGTCGCCGAATGGCTCGTGAAGCGGCACGTGCCGTTCCGTGACGCCCACGAGATCACCGGGGCGCTCGTGCGCCACGCCGAGGCGCACGGGCTCGAACTCGACGAGATCGAGGACGACGCACTCGCGACGATCTCGGTCCACCTGACGCCGGAGGTACGCGAGGTGCTGAGCGTCGAGGGTTCCGTGGCGAGCCGGGGCGGCGCGGGCGGCACGGCGCCCGAGCGCGTCGCCGAGCAGTTCGCACGGCTCACGGACCGGGTGCGGCACCTCATCGCCGGGCTGCCGGAGCCGCGCTGAACGCGGCCGGGTCGCACGACCAGCTCCTCCCGCCTCCCCGGGACGGGCTGATTCCGGCTGAACGCGCCGCGCTGGCCGTCGACGCGATCGAGCTCGCTCCCCGGCTGCTCGGCGCGGTGCTCTCGCACGACACCGACGAGGGCCGGGTGTCGATCCGGCTGTCCGAGGTCGAGGCGTACGGTGGCGTCGGCGTCGACCCCGGCTCGCACGCCTTCCGCGGCGAGACACGGCGCACGGCCGTCATGTTCGGTGAGGCCGGGCATCTCTACGCGTACTTCACGTACGGCATGCACGTCTGCCTGAACATCGTGGCGGCGCATCCGGGCCGCGCCGCCGCCGTGCTGCTGCGCGGGGCGACCGTCGTCGAGGGGCTCGACCTCGCGCGCGCCCGACGGGCGCGCGCCGCCGACCGCGATCTCGCGCGAGGCCCCGCGCGTCTCGGGCTCGCGCTCGGCGTCCCGTTGTCGGCCGATGGCGACGACCTGCTGTCGGCGCCGTATGCGTTGCATCTGCCGGTCACTCCGCTGCCCCACGAATCGGGCCCGCGCACGGGCGTGAGCGGCGACGGCGGGGGAGCGGCGTTCCCCTGGCGGTTCTGGGTGCCGGGCGACCCCGGCGTCTCGCCGTATCGCCGCCACCAGCGCGCGACGGGCTGAGATCAGCGGATCGCGAGGTGCACGGCGAGCCCGGCGGCGCAGGCCCAGATGAGGCTCGCCAGCGTGCCGATGATGAAACGTTCGCGTGCCTCGGGTGCCTCGAGCTCCGTGAACCGGCCGACGCCCTTGACCGCCACCACGATCGCGAGCCCCTCGGGGAAGCCCGCGACGATGGTGCCGGCCGCAGCGAGTCGCTCGAGGACGCCGATCGTCGTCCCGCCTCGGAGCACCTCGCGCCGCGCCGGAAGCGCCCCCGGTGGGGTGTCGCGCGCCGAATCGGCGACGAGGATGCCGCCGTGCGCGCCCGGGACGGCGCTGCGGCCCATCGCCAGCTCGAGCGCGGTCGTGGCGGCCGGGCCGCCACCGAACACGGCCGCGACGAGCGCGAGCATCGTGACGAGTCCGGTGAGCAGGGGTGGCAGACCTTCGCTCGCGAGCGAGGCGAGGGCGACCGCGGCCGCCAGCGCACCGGCCGCGAACCAGCTCATCAGGCGCTGCCGCGGTCTGACGAAGGCGATGACCGAGAGCGTGGCTGCGGCGGCGAGGGCGAGCAGCAGCAGCGGCCAGACGATGACGGTCAAGTGGATCATGCGACTCCTCGTACGGCGGCTGCGTCGACCTGCTCGAGCACGTGGGCCAGCGCGGGAAGCGCGTCCAGCTCCGCTCTGATGTTCGCATGCTTGGCCCGTGAGCTCACGGCGGGCGCGCTGATGCCGAGCTGATGGGCGATCTCGGCCTGCGTGGCGCCGGCGACCATGCGGTCGTAGACCTCCCAGCCCTGCTCGGTGCGACGTTCGCGGATGAGCAGCGCCAGGACGATGAGCGCCTCGGCGTCGGACGGGTCGGCTCCCGTGGCGTCCGTGGCGAACCGCGGACGTGCCCGCTTGGCCCGTTCCACCGCGCTGCGCGCGGTGAAGAACGCGTCGCCGCTCGCTTCCCGGATGTCGGCGGGCAATGGATCCCGGACGGCGCCGCATCCGAGCCCGACGCTCCAGTCGTCGTGACGCGTCAGCTCGAATACGAGGCGGACCGCGGTATGGGGGTCCTCGGTGAGCATCTGGATCTCGTCGCCGGCGTTGCGACCGGGCGGCAACCGGAGGTGCTCGCCGTGCTCGAGCGCGATGCGTTCGAGTTCCGCACCGGCGAGATCCGGGCGATGACGGCTGTCCACCTGGTCTGCAGTGATGACGAACATACGCCCTCGTTTCTGGCTGACGGTTGACCTGCGAGTGAATTAAGTCTACATGCTTATGTAAAGGAGACATAGAACTGTAGCCTGAATTCATCACTGGTACTCTTGCTGGCGTGTCAGACCCCGAGATCCTCGCGACTCAGCAGAACGATCCCACATTCGCGGACATCTGGGAGGAGCTCAACTGGCGCGGTCTCGTGCACGTCTCGACCGATCAGACCGCTCTGCAGCAGCTGCTCGCCGGCGAGCCGGCCACGTACTACTGCGGCTTCGACCCCACGGCGCCGAGTCTGCACCTCGGCAATCTCGTGCAGTTGCTCGTCATGCGTCGCCTTCAACTCGCCGGCCACCGGCCACTCGGCCTCGTCGGGGGCTCGACGGGCCTCATCGGCGACCCGCGGCCGACCGCCGAGCGCACGCTCAACACGAAAGACACCGTGGCCGAGTGGGTGGGCCGATTGCAGGGGCAGGTGAGCCGGTTCCTCTCGGCCGAGGGCGACAACGGGGTTCGCCTGGTGAACAACCTCGATTGGACCGCGGGGCTGTCGGCCATCGACTTCCTGCGCGACATCGGCAAGCACTACCGCGTTGGCACCATGCTGAAGAAGGACGCCGTCGCATCGCGGCTGAACTCCGACGCCGGCATCAGCTACACCGAGTTCAGCTACCAGATCCTGCAGGGCTTCGACTACCTCGAGCTCTACCGCCAGTACGGCTGCGTCCTGCAGACCGGCGGCAGCGATCAGTGGGGCAATCTCACGAGCGGCACCGACCTCATCCATCGCGTCGAGGGCGTGAGCGTGCACGCGATCGGCACACCGCTGATCACGAACAGCGACGGCACCAAGTTCGGCAAGAGCGAGGGCAACGCCATCTGGCTGGACGCGGCGATGTGCAGCCCGTACCGCTTCTACCAGTTCTGGCTCAACACCGACGACGCCGACGTGATCGCACGCCTGAAGGTCTTCACCTTCCTCAGCCGCGCGCGCATCGAGGAGCTCGCCGAACTCGTCGAGCGCGAGCCGTTCCGCCGCGAGGCGCAACGCGTGCTGGCCACCGAGGTCACGACGCTCGTGCACGGTGCCGACGCAACGGCCGCGGTGGTCGCGGCCTCGCAGGCCCTCTTCGGGCAGGGCGAGCTGCGCTCGCTCGACCGCGCGACGCTCACGGCGGCGCTCGAGGAATTGCCCAACACCACGGCGACGACGGATGCCTCCATCGCGCAGTTGCTCGTCGACACCGGGCTCGTCGCGAGCCTCGGCGAGGCACGGCGCGCGATCAAGCAGGGCGGCGTCTCGCTCGACAACGAACGCATCGACGACGACGCCGCGACCCTCGCCGGACGCGTCGGCTCGGGCGGGCTCGCGGTGCTGCGGCGCGGCAAGAAGACGCTCGCCGGTGTGTTCGTGGAGTAGACGACGAACGTGACCGGGTCCGCCGAGCAGATCGTCCACCGCGTGTGGGCAGAGCTCGGACGCGATTCGGCCGAGCTCGCCGCGCTCGACGTGCTGCCCGTGGTGCCGCTGCCGGCCAGGCTCGACGTGTCGGGCCTGGCGGCCGGCGCGGTCGCTGCGGCCTCGCTCGCCGCCGCATCGTTCGCCGGGGCGGCCGCGACGATGCGCGACGGGCAGATGATCCGGCTGGACGGCGACCGGATCGCGACGGCGTTCACGAGCGAGCGATGGTTCCGCCTCGGTGGGAAGCAGCCCGAGGTGTGGGCTCCGCTCTCGGGGTTCCGCCGCGCAGCCGACGGATGGGTGCGCACGCACGCGAACTACCCGCATCACGCGGCGGCGCTCCGGCGCGGGTTGGGTCTCGCCGCGGATGCCGACACCGGGGTGGTCGACGCGGTCATCGCCTCGCGCACCGCAGAGGACGTCGAGGCCGCGGTGGTCGGCGCCGGAGGGGTGTGCGCAGTCGTGCGCCGCGAGACGCCCGCAGACGACGTCGCTCTTCGGCGGACGCCGCTCGTCGAACTGGGGGCCTCCGCGTCGGGCGACCGCTCGCCGCGGGTCCCCGACGGGCGTGTGGATCCGGAGTATCCGCTGCGGGGGATGCGTGTGCTCGATCTGACGAGAGTGATCGCCGGGCCGGTCGGCACCAGAACGCTCGGGCTCCTGGGCGCCGACGTCCTGCGCATCGATTCGCCGCGCCTGCCCGAACCGGAGTGGCAGCACCTCGACACCGGGGCCGCGAAGCGCACCACGCTGCTCGATCTCACCGCGCGCGGCGACCGGGAGCGGTTCGACGAGCTGCTCGCGCGCGCCGATGCCGTGGTCCTCGGGTACCGTCCACGCGGAATGCAGGCGCTCGGGCTGGATCCCGTTGAGCTGACCGCACGCCGCCCCGGGCTCGTCGTGGGTCAGCTCGCAGCGTGGGGGTACGACGAGGCGGACGCCGAGCGACGCGGCTTCGACAGCATCGTGCAGGCAGCGACGGGGATCGCGTGGGTCGAGGGCGAGCGCCAGGGCGAACGCGACGCCGGGGGCGATGGCTCGGGGGCGAGCTCCGACGTGGAAGGTCGTCCGGGCGCGTTGCCCGCCCAGGCGCTCGATCACGCGTCCGGCTATCTGCTCGCGGCCGCGGTCATCTCCATGCTCGCCGGCCACGCCGGCGAGGCCCGGATCGCGCGAGTCTCCCTGCGTCGCACCGCGGCCGAGCTGCTCGGCCTGCCGCGCACCACGTCCGCATCGCCCGCCGACCGGCTCACCGATGAGCGCGCTGCGCCGCACCTGGTCTCCTTCGACACGGACGGCCTGGAGGTGCGCTCGACCGGGCCGGCGATCTCGGCTGTCGCCGGGCCTCACGCGTGGCCGAGCGGGCCGCGACCGTGGGGGCGCGATGAGCCGGTGTGGCCGGAATGACGGGCGACACGCCCGGGATGCGATGCTGACTTGCACGCGCCCCCGGTCGTACGTAAAGTATTCATCTGTTGCCCCAAAGGCGCGGGAGAGCGAGAAGCTCACCGGCCCTCAAGCGGAACGATTCCAGAAGCTCGACCGATTCGGTCAGATTGCTTCTGACGCATTCGGATGCGTCCTGAACTGGATGACCGAGTGGAGACGAAATGCCTCGAGTGAGGTGGCCCGCTGGGCCGCCGAAGCGAGAGCGTCCGTTTCTTGAGAACTCAACAGCGTGCACTATGTTCAATGCCAATTTTTGAACCCTGGCCCTGTCTTTGGATGGGGTGGGATTCCTTTGGATTGATGGACAGTCAGCAATGATTGTTTCTCAGTCAGAGATCAAATTTCTGATGCCTGCTTTGGTGGGTGTTGGAGCCATTTTTTTTGGAGAGTTTGATCCTGGCTCAGGACGAACGCTGGCGGCGTGCTTAACACATGCAAGTCGAACGATGAACTCCCAGCTTGCTGGGGGGGATTAGTGGCGAACGGGTGAGTAACACGTGAGTAACCTGCCCTGGACTCTGGGATAACTCCGAGAAATCGGTGCTAATACCGGATAGGACCTTTCCTCGCATGAGGTTTGGTGGAAAGTTTTTCGGTTTGGGATGGACTCGCGGCCTATCAGCTTGTTGGTGAGGTAATGGCTCACCAAGGCGTCGACGGGTAGCCGGCCTGAGAGGGTGACCGGCCACACTGGGACTGAGACACGGCCCAGACTCCTACGGGAGGCAGCAGTGGGGAATATTGCACAATGGGCGCAAGCCTGATGCAGCAACGCCGCGTGCGGGATGACGGCCTTCGGGTTGTAAACCGCTTTTAGTAAGGAAGAAGCCTTCGGGTGACGGTACTTGCAGAAAAAGGACCGGCTAACTACGTGCCAGCAGCCGCGGTAATACGTAGGGTCCGAGCGTTGTCCGGAATTATTGGGCGTAAAGAGCTCGTAGGCGGTTTGTCGCGTCTGCTGTGAAATCTAGAGGCTCAACCTCTAGCGTGCAGTGGGTACGGGCAGACTTGAGTGCGGTAGGGGAGAATGGAATTCCTGGTGTAGCGGTGGAATGCGCAGATATCAGGAGGAACACCGATGGCGAAGGCAGTTCTCTGGGCCGTAACTGACGCTGAGGAGCGAAAGCGTGGGGAGCGAACAGGATTAGATACCCTGGTAGTCCACGCCGTAAACGTTGGGCGCTAGATGTGGGGACCTTTCCACGGTTTCCGTGTCGTAGCTAACGCATTAAGCGCCCCGCCTGGGGAGTACGGCCGCAAGGCTAAAACTCAAAGGAATTGACGGGGGCCCGCACAAGCGGCGGAGCATGCGGATTAATTCGATGCAACGCGAAGAACCTTACCAAGGCTTGACATGACCGAGAACGCCCTAGAGATAGGGAACTCTTTGGACACTCGGTTACAGGTGGTGCATGGTTGTCGTCAGCTCGTGTCGTGAGATGTTGGGTTAAGTCCCGCAACGAGCGCAACCCTCGTCGCATGTTGCCAGCACGTAATGGTGGGGACTCATGTGAGACTGCCGGGGTCAACTCGGAGGAAGGTGGGGATGACGTCAAATCATCATGCCCCTTATGTCTTGGGCTTCACGCATGCTACAATGGCCGGTACAAAGGGCTGCGATGTCGTAAGGCGGAGCGAATCCCAAAAAGCCGGTCTCAGTTCGGATTGAGGTCTGCAACTCGACCTCATGAAGTCGGAGTCGCTAGTAATCGCAGATCAGCAACGCTGCGGTGAATACGTTCCCGGGCCTTGTACACACCGCCCGTCAAGTCATGAAAGTCGGTAACACCCGAAGCCGGTGGCCTAACCCTTGTGGAGGGAGCCGTCGAAGGTGGGATCGGTGATTAGGACTAAGTCGTAACAAGGTAGCCGTACCGGAAGGTGCGGCTGGATCACCTCCTTTCTAAGGAGCACTGGACCAGCTTGCTGGTTCCAGGAGTCCCAGATCGAAGACGTTCGTTCTTCGCTGGGTGCTCATGGGTGGAACATTGAACTAGGTGCTCATCGCAAGGGTTCTTGCTTAGTACGCTGCTTCGTGTTGTTTCGACAACGGGAGTGGTTGGAACGGTCGGGGCCGGCGGGATGGGCACATGCACGCTGTTGGGTCCTGAGGGACCGGGCGCTACTGCCTTCGGGTGGTGTGTGTTGGACTTCTGACAGGCCGTCAGGTCGTACCGGGTGTTTCCGGGTGCGGTTTGGGGGCACTGTTCGTCTGTTGAGAACTACATAGTGGACGCGAGCATCTTAGAAACAACACTTGTGTTGTTTCACAATAGGTGAAACGCATTGGTGGCATCCTTTGGGGTGTTGCTGGTGTGTTCACTGGTCAATTTCTGACCGGTACTTCGGTGCCGGGACGATTGAACTCATGTGATTTCAAGTTTCTAAGAGCAAACGGTGGATGCCTTGGCATCTGGAGCCGAAGAAGGACGTCGTAATCTGCGATAAGCCTCGGGGAGTTGATAAACGAGCTGTGATCCGAGGATTTCCGAATGGGGAAACCCCGCCAGGCCCTTTGGGTGACCTGGTGACTCCCGCCTGAATGTATAGGGCGGGTAGAGGGAACGTGGGGAAGTGAAACATCTCAGTACCCACAGGAAGAGAAAACAACCGTGATTCCGTGAGTAGTGGCGAGCGAAAGCGGAAGAGGCCAAACCGGTCATGTGTGATACCCGGCAGGGGTTGCATGGTCGGGGTAGTGGGACCTTTCGGGCTGTTCTGCCGGACAGTCGCGGTGACTGCGTGTGTGATAGACGAATCGGATTGAAAGCCGAACCGGAGTGGGTGTGAGTCCCGTAGTCGAAATTGCATGCCGGCCGGAAGGGGATCCCAAGTAGCACGGGGCCCGAGAAATCCCGTGTGAATCTGCCAGGACCACCTGGTAAGCCTAAATACTTCCAGATGACCGATAGCGGACAAGTACCGTGAGGGAAAGGTGAAAAGTACCCCGGGAGGGGAGTGAAATAGTACCTGAAACCGTTTGCTTACAAACCGTTGGAGCCTCCTTGTTGGGGTGACAGCGTGCCTTTTGAAGAATGAGCCTGCGAGTTAGTGATCTGTGGCGAGGTTAACCCGTGTGGGGTAGCCGTAGCGAAAGCGAGTCTGAATAGGGCGATTCAGTCGCAGGTCCTAGACCCGAAGCGAAGTGATCTATCCATGGCCAGGTTGAAGCGACGGTAAGACGTCGTGGAGGACCGAACCCACTTCAGTTGAAAATGGAGGGGATGAGCTGTGGATAGGGGTGAAAGGCCAATCAAACTTCGTGATAGCTGGTTCTCTCCGAAATGCATTTAGGTGCAGCGTTGCGTGTTTCTTGCCGGAGGTAGAGCTACTGGATGGCCGATGGGCCTCAACAGGTTACTGACGTCAGCCAAACTCCGAATGCCGGTAAGTGAGAGCGCAGCAGTGAGACGGTGGGGGATAAGCTTCATCGTCGAGAGGGAAACAACCCAGACCACCGACTAAGGTCCCTAAGCGCGTGCTAAGTGGGAAAGGATGTGGAGTTGCACAGACAACCAGGAGGTTGGCTTAGAAGCAGCCACCCTTGAAAGAGTGCGTAATAGCTCACTGGTCAAGTGATTCCGCGCCGACAATGTAACGGGGCTCAAGCACGCCACCGAAGTCGTGGCATTCATACAATCGATAGGCCTTCGTGGTCCAGTCGTGTGGATGGGTAGGAGAGCGTCGTGTGCTGGGTGAAGCGGCGGAGTGATCCAGCCGTGGACGGCACACGAGTGAGAATGCAGGCATGAGTAGCGAAAGACGGGTGAGAAACCCGTCCTCCGGAAGACCAAGGGTTCCAGGGTCAAGCTAATCTGCCCTGGGTAAGTCGGGACCTAAGGCGAGGCCGACAGGCGTAGTCGATGGACAACGGGTTGATATTCCCGTACCGGCGAAGAACCGCCCACACAAAATCAGAAGTGCTAAGCATCCCAAGACCGGGTGATCCCTTCGGGGTGAGGCCGGTGGCGGCATGCGACCCCGTCTGGTGGCGTGAGCGTATTAACAGGTGTGACGCAGGAAGGTAGCCCAACCCGGGCGATGGTTGACCCGGGGCAAGCGTGTAGGCCGAGTCGTAGGCAAATCCGCGACTCATTACGGCTGAGACGCGATGCGGATGAAAAGTGGGTGATCCTATGCTGCCGAGAAAAGCATCGACGCGAGGTTCTAGCCGCCCGTACCCCAAACCGACTCAGGTGGTCAGGTAGAGAATACCGAGGAGATCGAGAGAATCGTGGTTAAGGAACTCGGCAAAATGCCCCCGTAACTTCGGGAGAAGGGGGGCCTGAAGCGTGAACCCACTTGCTGGGGGAAGCGTGGATGGCCGCAGAGACCAGTGGGAAGCGACTGTTTACTAAAAACACAGGTCCGTGCCAAGTCGCAAGACGATGTATACGGACTGACGCCTGCCCGGTGCTGGAAGGTTAAGCGGAACGGTTAGCACTTCGGTGCGAAGCTGAGAAGTTAAGCCCCAGTAAACGGCGGTGGTAACTATAACCATCCTAAGGTAGCGAAATTCCTTGTCGGGTAAGTTCCGACCTGCACGAATGGCGTAACGACTTCCCAGCTGTCTCAACCGCGAACTCGGCGAAATTGCATTACGAGTAAAGATGCTCGTTACGCGCAGCAGGACGGAAAGACCCCGTGACCTTTACTACAGCTTGGTATTGGTGTTCGGTGTGGCTTGTGTAGGATAGGTGGGAGACTATGAAGCTGGCACGCTAGTGTCGGTGGAGTCATTGTTGAAATACCACTCTGGTCACTCTGGATATCTAACTTCGAACCGTGATCCGGTTCAGGGACAGTGCCTGGTGGGTAGTTTAACTGGGGCGGTTGCCTCCCAAAAAGTAACGGAGGCGCCCAAAGGTTCCCTCAACCTGGTTGGCAATCAGGTGGCGAGTGTAAGTGCACAAGGGAGCTTGACTGTGAGACTGACAGGTCGAGCAGGGACGAAAGTCGGGACTAGTGATCCGGCAGTGGCTTGTGGAAGCGCTGTCGCTCAACGGATAAAAGGTACCTCGGGGATAACAGGCTGATCTTGCCCAAGAGTCCATATCGACGGCATGGTTTGGCACCTCGATGTCGGCTCGTCGCATCCTGGGGCTGGAGTAGGTCCCAAGGGTTGGGCTGTTCGCCCATTAAAGCGGTACGCGAGCTGGGTTTAGAACGTCGTGAGACAGTTCGGTCCCTATCCGCTGCGCGCGTAGGAAATTTGAGAGGATCTGACCCTAGTACGAGAGGACCGGGTTGGACGAACCTCTGGTGTGCCAGTTGTTCCGCCAGGAGCACCGCTGGTTAGCTACGTTCGGGATGGATAACCGCTGAAAGCATCTAAGCGGGAAGCCGGCCTCGAGATGAGATTTCCATCCCTTCGGGGGAGAGGCTCCCAGTAGACGACTGGGTTGATAGGCCGGATGTGGAAGCACGAACTAACGACGTGTGAAGCTGACCGGTACTAATAAGCCGATAACTTGACAATCACTACACCCAACACCGTTTTCAAAGGCTGGTGTGGGTGGCCCATACAGATTGCTCGCGTCCACTCTGTGGTTCTGGACAGACGAACCAACAACTCAACACTTGAACACCCCAACTCCCTGACACCCGCACACGGTGCCACCGGGTTGGGCCACGAGACCACACACCCCAACCCGCACCCAAAGGTGCGACCCGCGGGTGTGGCCAGAGTTTCGGCGGCCATAGCGCGAGGGAAACGCCCGGACACATTCCGAACCCGGAAGCTAAGACTCGCAGCGCCGATGGTACTGCAGGGGGGACCCTGTGGGAGAGTAGGACACCGCCGGACACACATTACGAGAGGTGGGCACCCACCGCGTTCAACGACGAGCGCAGGCGGGTGCCCATTTTTCGTTTAAGCAGCTTCGTGCCAGGAGCTCGCACTAGCGTTGCACACACACCCCATAGCGACAGGACGACCACGTGACGGATTCGAGTCAGCACGACAAGGACGAGAACCGTCCCCAGCGCAACCGGCCGCGATCGGACGGCGGGCAGCACCGTGACGGTGCGCCCCGCCGTGACGGTGAGCGCTCGTACGGACCTCGTCGTGATGGTGCCGGTGATCGTGGATCGTCCGGCGGCGCCCGTCGCGATGGCGACCGCGCCGGGTATGGCGGGCAGCGTCGTGATGGCGCGCCGCGCCGTGAGGGTGGTGACCGCGGCGGTTCCTCTGGCGGGCAGCGTCGCGACGGTGATCGTGCTGGGTACGGTGGGCAGCGTCGCGACGGTGCGCCTCGCCGTGACGGCGAGCAACGGTCGTTCGGCCCGCGCCGCGATGGCAGCGACCGGGGTTCGTACGGTGGGCAGCGTCGCGACGGTGCGCCTCGCCGTGACGGTGAGCGCTCGTACGGACCTCGTCGTGATGGCGCCGGTGATCGTGGATCGTCCGGCGGCGCCCGTCGCGATGGCGACCGCGCCGGGTATGGCGGACAGCGTCGCGATGGCGCGCAGCGTCGTGACGGTGATCGTGCCGGGTACGGTGGGCAGCGTCGTGAGGGTGATCGTGCCGGGTACGGCGGGCAGCGCCGCGATGGTGACCGCGCCGGGTATGGCGGACAGCGTCGTGATGGCGCGCCGCGTCGTGACGGTGATCGTGCTGGGTACGGCGGGCAGCGCCGTGAGGGTGATCGTGCTGGGTACGGCGGACAGCGTCGTGACGGTGATCGTGCCGGGTACGGTGGGCAGCGTCGTGATGGCGCGCCCCGGCGTGACGGCGAGCAGCGGTCGTTCGGCCCGCGCCGCGATGGCAGCGACCGGGGCTCGCATGGCGGGCCCCGTCGCGAAGGCGCGCCCCGCCGCGATGGCGAGCGCCGGTCGCCCGGCCGGTTCGAGCGCGACCGGCGTGCGCCCGGAGCCTCTCGGCCGCACACGGAACGCACCGGTGCGCCGGAGTACTCGGATCGTCCGCGCCACGACGACCCGTTGGTGCCCGACGAGTTCGAGCCCCGGATGCTCGATCGCGGGGCGCGCGCGCAGCTGAAGACGCTCACCAAGGAGAACGCAGACTGGGTGGCCCGTCACCTCGTCGCCGCGTCAGAGTACCTCGAGACCGATCCCGCGCTCGCCCACCGGCATGCGCTCGCGGCGTCGCGCCGGGCCGGCCGCATCGCGGTCGTCCGCGAGACCGTCGCGATCACGGCGTACGAGACCGGCGACTTCGCCCTCGCGCTTCGCGAGCTGCGGACGTACCGGCGGATCTCGGGCAGCAACGACCAGCTGCCGCTCATGGTCGACAGCGAACGCGGCGTCGGCCGCCCCGACCGCGCACTCGAACTCGGGCGCTCGGTCGACCGCGAGTCGCTTGCGCCCGCAGTCCAGGTCGGCCTCGCGATCGCGATGTCCGGGGCGCGGCTCGACCTCGGGCAGTCTGAGATGGCGCTCTCGGAGCTCGAGATCCCGCAGCTCGACCCCGACCGCGCGTTCAGCTACAGTCCGGCGCTGTTCTCGGCCTACGCCGAGGTCCTCGAGGACCTCGGGCGGCACACCGACGCGGCCGCCTGGCGGGCTCGCGCGATCCGGGCCGAGGAGGCGCTCGGCGGTCCGGCGGAAACCGAGGTCTTCGAGGTCTACGAGCTTGAGGAGACGGTCGAGGCGGATGCCTCGGACAAGCCGGAGTCCGCTGACCGGACCTTCGAGGCCGACGCCGAAGCCGAAGCCGAAGCCGACGCTGACACTGACACAGTCGCGGTGAGCACCGACGACGTCGCCGGCTCCGTCGAGGTCGCCAGCGTCGAAGACGTGGTGGGGGCCCGCGCGGTCGCGAGCGTCGAGGATGTGCTCGGCTCCTCCCAGGTCGCACGTGTCGAGGACATCGTGGGCGCCGCCGAGGTCGCTCCGGTCGAGGCGGTCGTGGCCGCCGCCGACCTGCGCGAGGAGGGTGACCCCGCGGACGCCCTCGAACCCGAGGTCGCCGCCCTCCTCGCGGAGACCGACCCCGAGCTGGACACCCACACTCACCCGGACCCGGACCTGGACCCGCACACGTCCGCCGCCGACACTGCGGCCGAAGAGGAGACCGCCGATGGCGCTGTTCCGGACGAGACGTGAGGGTGCGGCGCCGCTCGACGGCGCCGACGCGGTGCTCGCGGACCTCGACGGCGTGGTCTATCAGGGCGCGCACGCGATCCCGCACGCGGTCGAGAGCCTGAACCTCGCGAAGCGCGACCGTGCGGTCGGATACATCACGAACAATGCGTCGCGCAGCGATGTGAGCGTCGCCGGTCATCTGGCCGATCTCGGGCTCGACGTCGTGCCGGCCGATGTGGTCACGTCGCCGCAGGCGGCCATGCACCTGCTCGCCGAGCGGGTCCCCGACGGCTCGCTCGTGCTCGTCGTCGGCGGCGAAGGGATCGTCACCGAGCTCGAACGGCGCGGGTATCGCGTCACGCGGTCCGCCGATGACAGCCCGGCGGCGGTCGTGCAGGGGTTCGCGCCCGAGGTCGGCTGGACGCAGCTCGCCGAGGCCGCCTTCGCGCTGAACGCCGCGGGGTTCGCGAACGAGCAGGGCATCCCGTGGGTCGCCACGAACATGGACTGGACGATCCCGGTCGCGCGCGGCATCGCGCCGGGCAACGGCACCCTGGTCTCGGCCGTGCACACCGCGGTCGGCCGGTTCCCGGTCGTCGCGGGCAAGCCCGAGACGCCGATCTTCGACGAGGCGAGGCGGCGCTTCGGTGCGGAGCATCCGCTGTTCGTGGGCGACCGGCTCGACACCGACATCCTCGGTGCGCGACGCGCGGGCATGACGTCGGCGCTCGTGCTGACGGGCATCGACCGGGCGAAGCAGGTCCTCGCCGCGCCCGAGCAGAGCCGACCGGACTTCATCCTCCGCGACCTTCGTGGCCTGCACGAGCCGTACCCGCGCGTCGAACGCTCCGCGGGTGCGGTGCGCGTCGGTCGTGCGAAGGTCCGGATCGACGGGGCACGGGTCGTGATCGCGGCCGAGGGCGACGACGAGCTCGACCTCCTGCGCGCCGCGTGCGCCGCGATCTGGGACTCGGGTCGCGCCATCCACTCGCTCCAGGTTCCCGAGCGGCTCTACGCGTGACCGACGACACGGCTCCGGATGCCTCGGGGTCGGCGGCAACGGGTAGCGTTGACGCCATGCACGAGGCATCCGACGCCGAGGTCCCTGCGGAAGTCACGGCGCACGAGGCGGTCGACCCGGCCGGCATCGAGGCGCTGCCGCTCGTCGAGCGCGCGCCACGCTATCAAGCGGTCGCCGACCGCCTGCGTGGTGAGCTCGAACAGTCCGACCCCTCGCGCGGCGACGCCTGAGATGGCCGATCAGCGGCTCGACGCCGCGGTGGCGGCGCTCGGCCTCGCGCGCTCCCGCACACATGCGGCGGCGCTCATCGCCTCCGGGGCTGTGAGCGTCGCCGGCCGTCCGGTCGTGAAGCCGTCCCACAGGGTGACGCCCGGCGAGCAGATCGTGGTCGCCGAGGCTGATCAGTACGTGAGCCGGGCCGCGCACAAGCTCATCGCCGCGCTCGACGCGTTCGCTGTCGATCCCGCAGGCCGGGTGGCGCTCGACGCGGGTGCGTCGACCGGCGGGTTCAGCCAGGTGCTGCTCGAGCGCGGCGCGCGCACCGTGCTCGCCGTCGATGTCGGCCACGATCAGCTGGCCGCCGAGCTGCGCGGCGCGCCCGGGCTCATCGTGGTCGAAGGGTGCAACGTGCGCCACCTCGACGCCGCCGAGCTGGCACGGCTGACGGGCGTCGACGAGCGGCCCACCCTGGTCACGGCCGATCTGTCGTTCATCTCGCTCACGACCGTGCTGCCGGCGCTCACGGCGACCGCGGCCCCCGACGCCGACCTGGTGCTGCTCGTGAAGCCGCAGTTCGAGGTCGGTCGCGGCGGCGTCCGCGAGGGCGTCGTCCGCGATCCGGCGGCGCGCGCCGACGCGGTCATGGGCGTGCTCTGGGCGGCATTCGACCTGGGACTCGGCGTCCTCGGCGTGGAGTCCTCGCCGATCGCCGGGGCCCACGGCAACCGCGAGGTTCTGACGCACCTTCGCGCCCGAGCCGGGTCGGATCCGTCAGAATGGACGGGACGAGTCGATCAGCTGACCGGAGGAGGGCCCGCGTGACCGAAGGCCGGCACTTCCTCGTCGTCGCGCACACCGGTCGGCAGACCGCCCTCGAAGCCACCGGCAAGGTGTGCGCGCAACTGCTCGCGGCGGGCGCGATCCCCGTCATCGCCATGGAGCACTGGGATGACGTGCACGACCACGTGCCCGAGCTGAACGGCAGGGTGCGGCGGTTCGAAGACATCGACGCGTCGCGCATCGAGCTCGTCATCGTGCTCGGTGGCGACGGCACGATCTTGCGCGCCGCCGAACTCGTGCGTGAGCAGTCGGTGCCGCTGCTCGGCGTCAACCTCGGGCACGTCGGCTTCCTCGCCGAGAGTGAACGCGACGACCTCGACTACACCGTGCGCCGTGCGCTCTCCCGCGAGTACACCGTCGAGGAGCGAATGACGCTCTCGGTGCGGGTGAAGTCCGGCGAGGACATCGTGTACGAGAGCTGGGCGCTGAACGAGGCCACGGTCGAGAAGGCCGAGCGCGAACGCATGCTCGAGGTGGTCGTCGAGGTCGACCGGCGACCGTTGTCGTCCTTCGGCTGCGACGGCATCGTGATGTCGACCCCGACGGGCTCGACCGCCTACTCGTTCTCGGCCGGCGGCCCCGTCGTCTGGCCGAGCCTCGAAGCGCTGCTGCTCGTGCCGCTGAGCGCGCACGCCCTGTTCGCGAGGCCGCTCGTCGTCGGACCCGACTCGTCACTCGCGATCGAGGTGCTGCACCGAACCGAGGCGGCCGCCGTGCTGTGGTGCGACGGCCGGCGCATGTTCGACCTTCCGCCGGGCGCTCGGGTCATCGTACGGAAGTCTCCGGTGCCCGTGCGCCTCGCCCGGCTGCACGAGGCGCCGTTCACGGACCGGCTCGTGAACAAGTTCAACCTGCCCGTCGCCGGCTGGAGAGGCCCGGTGGGGCGTGACTAGGGCGGCGCAGCATCGCGAGCAGCACCGCATCGAGGGCGAAGCATGATCGAAGAGCTCGGCATCCGCGACCTGGGCGTCATCGCCGAGGCGACCCTGCCCATCGGCCCTGGATTCACGGCGGTCACCGGCGAGACCGGCGCCGGCAAGACGATGGTGGTCACCGCGCTCGGCCTCCTGCTCGGCGCGCGCGCCGACGCGGGCGCGGTCCGCGCCGGCGCGAAGCAGGCGTGGGTCGAGGGCCGCTGGTACGTGCCCGGCCAGCCGGTCATCGAGGAGCGCGTCGCCGACGCCGGCGGCGAGATCGAGGCGGGTGAGCTCTTGCTCGGCCGCTCGGTCTCCGCCGAGGGCCGCAGCCGCGCCGTGGTCGGCGGCCGCAGCGCACCCGTCGGCCTGCTCGGCGAGCTCGCCGATGAGCTCGTCGTCGTCCACGGCCAGGCCGATCAGCAGCGGCTGCGCTCCGCGGTCGCCCAGCGCGCCGCGCTCGACCGATTCGCTGGGCGTGAGTTGCACGATGTGCTCGCGGCATACCGCACGGCGTTCGAGTCCTGGCGCGCCGACGCGCACGAGCTCGAGCGACTCCGCGACGCGCACGAGTCGCGACGGCGCGAGGCCGATGAGCTGCGCGAGGCCCTCGACGAGGTGGAGGGCGCCGACCCGCAGCCCGGCGAGGACGTCGAACTGCAGGAGCGCTCGGACCGTCTGACGAACCTCGAAGACCTGCGGCTCGCGGCCGCCCAGGCGCATGAGCTCATCTCCGCGGAGAGTCCGGTCGACGACGCCCCCGACGCGGTCGTCCTCGTCGAGAACGCGCGACGGCACCTCGAGCGTGTGGCGTCGCACGACCCCGCACTGGGGCCCGTCGTCGACGCGCTCGCGAACGCGGGCTTCCTGCTCGCGGACGCCGCGGCGGAGCTGTCGAGCTACGTCGCCGGTCTCGACGCCGACGGCGCGCGCGAGCTCGAGCTCGTGCAGGAGCGGCGGGCGGTGCTCGCCTCGCTCATCCGGCGGCACGGCTCCACGCTCGACGACGTGCTGGAGTTCCGGGCGCAGGGCGGGCTGCGGCTGCTCGAGCTCGACGGCGACGATGAGCGCATCGGTCAGCTCGAGGCATCCGTCGCGGAGGCCGAGCGCGAGGTCGACCGCCTGGGTACGCGCCTCACCGAGCTGCGCACCGAGGCCGCGTCGCGGCTCGCGAGCGCGGTGACCGCGGAGCTCGCGGCGCTCGCCATGCCCGACGCCGAGCTGCAGGTCGCGGTCGAGCCGGCCGAGGCCGCGGCCCACGGCCGCGATCACGTGTCGATCCTGCTGCGCCCGCATCCGGGCGCCGAGCCGCGCTCCGTGGGCCGGGGCGCCTCGGGTGGCGAGCTGTCGCGTGTCATGCTCGCGATCGAGGTCGTGATCGCGGGCACCGATCCGGTGCCGACCTTCGTGTTCGACGAGGTCGATGCGGGCGTCGGCGGTGCAGCGGCGATCGAGATCGGCCGGCGTCTCGCCCGGCTCGCCGAACGTTCGCAGGTCATCGTGGTGACACACCTTGCGCAGGTCGCGGCCTTCGCGACCAACCACCTGACCGTGGTCAAGGGGACCGACGGTCAGGTCACGGCCTCGAGCGTCAGACAGCTCGAAGGCCCCGAACGCGAGGCCGAGATGGCCCGGCTGCTCTCGGGGCTCACCGACTCGGACATCGGGCTCGCGCACGCGCGCGAGCTGCTCGAGATCGCGGCGGACCGCGCCGCATGACACGTGGGGAGTCCGTATGGGGCATGTCGGGGCCGACGCACAGGATCGTGGCTTAGACTTGAAGCCCGTGGTGAATGAACGCGGCGCAGACCTCTCGAACACCGAGCTTGCCAACGGTGTGACCAAGCACATCTTCGTGACCGGGGGAGTCGTCTCCTCACTGGGCAAAGGCCTCACGGCCGCGAGCCTCGGCAATCTGCTGACCGCCCGCGGTCTGCGGGTCGTCATGCAGAAGCTCGATCCGTATCTGAACGTCGACCCTGGCACGATGAACCCGTTCCAGCACGGCGAGGTGTTCGTCACCGACGACGGCGCCGAGACCGACCTCGACATCGGGCACTACGAGCGCTTCCTCGACATCAACCTCTCGCAGGCCGCGAACGTCACCACGGGCCAGATCTACTCGACGGTCATCGCGAAGGAGCGCCGCGGCGAGTACCTCGGCGACACCGTGCAGGTCATCCCGCACATCACCGACGAGATCAAGCGCCGCATGCGGCTGCAGGCCTCCGAGTCGCCGAAGCCCGACGTGATCATCACCGAGATCGGCGGCACGGTGGGCGACATCGAGTCGCAGCCGTTCATCGAGTCGGCCCGCCAGGTGCGTCACGAGCTCGGCCGCAAGAACGTGTTCTTCGTGCACGTCTCGCTCGTGCCGTTCATGGGCGCGTCGGGCGAGCAGAAGACCAAGCCCACGCAGCACTCGGTCGCCGCACTGCGGTCGATCGGCATCCAGCCCGACGCGCTCGTGCTGCGCAGCGACCGGCCGGTCACCGAGTCCAACAAGCGCAAGATCGCACTCATGTGCGACGTTGACGAGGCGGCCGTGGTGAACGCGGTCGACGTGCCGTCGATCTACGACATCCCGACGATGCTGCACGACCAGGGCCTCGACGCGTACCTCATCGACGCCCTCGGTCTCGACGAGCAGGCCGCCGACGTCGACTGGTCGGGCTGGAGCGACCTGCTGCGGGTCGTGCACGAACCCAAGCACGAGGTCACCATCGGCCTCGTCGGCAAGTACATCGACCTGCCCGACGCGTACCTGTCGGTCACCGAGGCGCTCCGAGCGGGCGGCTTCGCGAACGACGCGAAGGTCAAGATCGAGTGGATCCCGTCCGACGAGTGCCGCACGCCCGAGGGCGCGGCGAAGCACCTCGCCCACCTCGACGGCATCTGCGTGCCCGGCGGGTTCGGCGTCCGCGGCATCGAGGGCAAGCTCGGGGCGCTGCGGTTCGCGCGCGAGAACGGCATCCCCGCGCTCGGTCTCTGCCTCGGCCTGCAGTGCATGGTGATCGAGGCGGCGCGAAATCTCGCCGGCCTCGAAGGGGCGTCGTCGAGCGAGTTCGACCCCGACACGCAGTTCCCGGTCATCGCGACCATGGAGGAGCAGGTCGAGATCATCGCGGGCGGCGACCTCGGCGGCACCATGCGCCTCGGCCTGTACCCGGCGAGGCTGCAGGAGGGCTCGCTCGCCGCGAGCCTCTACGAGGCGACGGATGTCTCGGAGCGGCACCGGCACCGGTACGAGGTGAACAACGGCTTCCGCGAGCAGATCGCCGATGCCGGCCTCGTGTTCTCGGGGCTGTCACCCGACCGAAACCTGGTCGAGTTCGTCGAGCTGCCCCGCGACGTGCACCCGTTCTACATCGGTACGCAGGCGCACCCCGAGCTGCGCAGCCGCCCGAACGACGCGCACCCGCTGTTCCGCGGACTGGTCGGCGCTGCGATCGAGCGCCAGCGCGCGAGCCTGCTGTTCGACGACGTCGCGAACGCATGATGACGCGCCCTGAACCCGGCTCCGCGCTGGCCGACGACCCGGCGCCGGTCGAGGTCCTCGAGAGCGAGCGGGTCTTCGAGGGGCGGGTCTGGGATGTGCGCAGCGACACGTTCATCTACGGCGACGAACGCATCACCCGCGACTACGTCGACCACCCGGGTGCGGTCGGCGTCTTCGCGATCGACGACGACGACCGGGTGTTCCTGATCCAGCAGTACCGGCACCCGATCGGCTTCCGCGATTGGGAGATCCCGGCGGGTCTGCTCGACGTCGACGGCGAGAGCCCGCTCGATGCGGCCAAGCGCGAGCTTGCCGAGGAGGCCGACCTCGTCGCTGCCGACTGGGCCGTGCTCACCGAGTTCTGGACCTCTCCCGGCGGCAGCGACGAGTCGATCCGGGTGTACCTCGCGCGCGGGCTCAGCGCCGCGCCCGAGGCGTTCACGCGCGAGGCCGAGGAGGCCGACATGCAGACGGCGTGGGTGCCGCTCGACGAGCTCGTCGACGCGGTGCTGACCCGGCGTCTTGCGAACTCGCCGCTACTGATCGCCACCCTCACGGCACACGCCGCGCGCGAGCGCGGCTGGCAGACGCTCGGCGCCGCCGACGCCCCGTGGCCGACCAGGAGCCCCGGTCGCGGCGGCACCCGCGCCGGCGCGGAGTGAGCGCGGCGGGCCCGGCGTGAGCGAGGGGGCGGATGCCGCGGCCACCGAGGCGGAGCGCTCCCGCGCCTCCGCGGCGCCCGACCCGGACGTCGACGGCTACCTCAGGCACCTGGCCGTCGAACGCGGGCTCGCGAAGAACACCGTCGCCTCGTACACGCGCGACCTCGCCATCTACCGCGAGTGGCTGACCGTGCGCGGCATCCGCGGCGCGGCCGCGGTCACCGAGGCGCAGGCCGAGGGCTTCCTGCGCTTCCTGACGGCGGAGCGTGAGCCGCGTCTCGCGACCTCGTCGGTCGCGCGCGTGCTGTCCGCGGTGCGCGGGCTGCACCGGTTCCTCGTCGAGGAGGGCCGGGCCGAGACGGATGCCACGCGCGAGCTGAAACCGCCGAAGCTGCCGCTCAGGCTGCCGAAGGCGATCCCCGTCGAAGACGTCGAGGCGCTCCTCGCGGCGGTCGTGGGCGACGACCCCGCCGCGCTCCGCGACACGGCCCTGCTCGAGCTCATGTACGCGACCGGTGCACGGGTCTCCGAGGCGATCGGCCTCAATGTCGACGATCTCGTGGACGCCGAGGTCGTCCGGCTCTTCGGCAAGGGCGGCAAACAGCGCATCGTGCCGGTCGGCAGCTACGCCCGGACCGCGCTCGACGCGTATCTCGTGCGGGCGCGACCCGAGCTGTCGAAGCGCGGTCGTGCGACGCCCGCGCTGTTCCTCGGCGCGCGCGGCGGCCGGCTCAGCCGACAGGCGGCGTGGGAGACCATCACGCGGGCGGCCGAGCGCGCCGGGCTCGAGGCATCCGTCTCGCCCCACACGCTCCGGCACTCGTTCGCGACCCACCTGCTGGCCGGCGGGGCCGACGTCCGCGTCGTCCAGGAGCTGCTCGGGCACGCGTCCGTCGCGACCACGCAGATCTACACGCTCGTCACAGCTGACACACTCCGGGAGATGTACACGCACGCACACCCGCGTGCTCGCTAGAATCGAGCGAGCCGGCGGTCAAGCGCCGGCGCCTGAAGGAGATGACCCGCACGTGACCGATCGACTGCAGGACGTCAGCGAACGCACCGGCGAGACCGCTGCTCCGCTCGGTCCGACCGGTCGGCCGCTGCGCGAGTTCGCCGTGCCCGAGCCGCTCGCGACCCACGGGCCCGCGCGCATCATCGCGCTGTGCAACCAGAAGGGCGGCGTCGGCAAGACGACGACCACGATCAACCTGGGTGCCGCCCTCGCCGAGTACGGCCGCAAGGTGCTCGCGATCGACTTCGACCCGCAGGGCGCGCTCTCGGCGGGCCTCGGTGTGCAGACCCACGACGTGCCGACGATCTACGACCTGCTGCTCTCGAAGCAGCACGACCCGGCCGACGCGATCCAGCACACGAGCGTCGAGGGCCTCGACGTGATCCCGGCGAACATCGACCTGTCGGCCGCCGAGGTGCACCTGGTGACCGAGGTCGCACGCGAGCAGATCCTCGCGAGCGTGCTGCGACGGGTCTCGGCCGACTACGACGTGATCCTGGTCGACTGCCAGCCCTCGCTCGGCCTGCTCACGGTGAACGCGCTCACGGCCAGCCACGGCGTGATCATCCCGCTGGAGTGCGAGTTCTTCGCGCTGCGCGGCGTCGCGCTGCTCATCGAGACCATCGACAAGGTGCGCGACCGGCTGAACCCCGCGATCGAGCTCGACGGCATCCTGGCGACCATGTACGACTCGCGCACGCTGCACTCCCGTGAGGTGCTCGAGCGGGTGGTCGACGCATTCGGCGACGAGGTGCTGGAGACGGTCATCACGCGCACGGTGAAGTTCCCCGACGCGACCGTCGCGGCGACGCCGATCACGAGCTTCGCGCCCGAGCACCAGGCGTCCAAGGCGTACCGGCAGCTGGCCAGGGAGCTGGTCTTCCGTGGCGCCGTCGCCTGACGCGGTCGACGCCACGCAGACGGATGCTCCGGGGTCGGCCGGCGATCCGGCGTTCCGGGTCGCGCTGACGAACTTCGAGGGCCCGTTCGATCTGTTGCTCTCGCTCATCGCCAAGCACGAACTCGACATCACCGAGGTGTCGCTGTCGAAGGTGACCGACGAGTTCATCTCCTACCTGCGCGGGCTGGACTCCGAGGAGGAGCTCGACCAGGCCTCCGAGTTCCTGGTCGTCGCCGCGACGCTGCTCGACCTCAAGGTCGCGGGTCTGCTGCCCCAGGGCGAGCTCGTCGACGCCGAAGACGTGGCGCTGCTCGAGGCGCGCGACCTGCTGTTCGCGCGCCTGCTGCAGTACCGCGCCTTCAAGGAGGTGGCGCGGTGGTTCGCGGGCGAGTTCGAGGCCGAGGGGCGGCGCCACGCGCGCAGCGTCCGGCTCGAGGACCGGTTCCGGCAGCGCGCACCCGAGCTGCGCTGGACGCTCAGCGCCGACGACTTCGCCGCGCTCGCCACGCTCGCGCTCACGCCGCGCGAGATCCCCGTGGTGGGGCTCGACCATCTGCACGCCCCCGTGGTCTCGATCCGCGAGCAGGCGGCGCAGGTCGTCGCGGTGCTGCGCCGTGGCGAGCCCGTGACGTTCCGGCAGCTCATCGCCGGGGTCGAGCTGAAGGGCGTGGTGGTCGCGCGCTTCATCGCGGTGCTCGAGCTGTACCGGCACGCGGCCATCGGGTTCGAGCAGCTCGAGCCGCTCGGTGAGCTCACGCTGCGCTGGGCCGCCGACCACTGGGACGACAACCGACTGGACAGCCTGGGAGCCGACTATGACGAGTGAGCACGACACGGGGGAGCAGGTGGATCAGGTGCAGTCGGATGCGCCGGGCGGGACGGATGCGCCGGCCGGGACGGATGCGGCGGCCGGGACGGATGCGGCGGCCGAGACGGATGCGCCGGCCGGGACGGATGCGGCGGGCGAGACGCCCGAGCTGTCGGTCGCGACCCCGCTCGATGTGCCGGGTCAGCCCAGACTCGATTTGGACCGCGCGCTCGAGGCGATCCTGTTCGTCGCCGACGAACCGCTCGGCGTGGTGTCGCTCGCGGCGGCCGTCGCCCGGCCCGTGGCCGAGGTGAAGGCCGCGATCGCGCGGCTCGTCGCCGACTACGACGGCACCGGCACGTCGGGGGAGCCGCGCACCGACGAGGCCGGCGAGGAGCCGTCCGCGCGCCCGGTGCGGCGCGGGTTCGAGCTGCGCGAGGTCGGCGGCGGCTGGCGGTTCTACGTGCGCGGCGACTACGACGCGCTCGTCGCCGGGTTCGTGCTCACGCAGACCTCGACCCGGCTGTCGCAGGCCGCGCTCGAGACCCTCGCCGTGATCGCCTACAAGCAGCCGATCTCGCGGTCGCAGGTCGCCTCGATCCGTGCGGTCAACGTGGACTCGGTCGTGCGCACCCTGCTGGGTCGCGGTCTCGTCACCGAGATCGACACCGACGCCGAGACCGGTGCCATCCGGTACGGCACCACCGACCTGCTGCTCACGAACCTCGGCCTGAACTCGCTCGACGAACTGCCGCACATCTCGCCGCTCCTCGAGGACGGCCAGGAAGGATTCGACCTTGACCGCGCATGACACGCCGCCCTCCGCGGGGAACCCGGACGACGCCGGACGCGAACGGCTCCAGAAGGTGCTCGCGGCCGCGGGCGTCGCGTCCCGCCGCGTCGTCGAGCAGATGATCGTCGAGGGCCGCATCGAGGTCAACGGGCGGATCGTCACCGAGCTCGGCTCGCGGGTCGACGCCGCGAGCGATCAGGTGAGCGTCGACGGCGTCGCCGTGCAGCTCGACACCGACAAGCGCTACTACAAGCTGAACAAGCCGCGCGGCGTGGTGTCGACCATGCGCGACGAGCAGGGCCGGCCCGATCTCACGCGGTTCACCGACGAGCTCGAGGACCGGGTGTACAACGTCGGCCGGCTCGACCAGGACACGAGCGGCCTGCTGCTGCTCACCAACGACGGCGAGCTCGCGCACGTGCTCGCGCACCCGTCGTTCGGGGTCGAGAAGACCTACATCGCCAAGGTGAAGGGCGCGTTCGAGCCGCGCACGCTGCAGCGGCTGAAGTCGGGCGTCGAGCTCGACGACGGGCCGATCTCGATCGACCGTGGCAAGATCCTCAGATCGGGCAGCGACGAGCGCCACACGCTCGTCGAGGTGACCCTGCACTCGGGACGCAATCGGATCGTGCGGCGCATGTTCGATGCGGTCGGGCACCCGGTCGTCGAGCTCGTACGGCGCCAGTTCGGCCCGTTGCACCTCGGCACCCTGCGCTCGGGCGAGCTGCGGGAGCTGACGAAGTCGGAACGCGGCCTGCTGCTCACGCTCGCGCGTGACGCGGACGCCGAGCGGAAGGGACAGGCCTGACATGGTGGAGGCACGCCTCACCGGCCCCGTCCGCGTGGTCGGCGCCGGGCTGCTCGGCACGAGCGTCGCCCTCGGGCTGCGTTCGCGCGGCATCGACGTCGTCCTCGACGACGCATCGCCGACGCACGTCGCGATCGCGGTGGATCTCGGCGCCGGCCGTGCGGCCGAACCGGGTGACGCGCCCGAGCTCGTCGTGGTCGCCGTCCCGCCGGATGTCACGGCACGCGTGGTCGCCGCCGAGCTCGCCGCGTTCCCGGACGCGATCGTCACCGACGTCGCGAGCGTGAAGGCCGGCATCCTCGCCGAACTCGAGGCCGCGGGCGCCGACGTGTCCAGGTACATCGGGTCGCATCCGCTCGCCGGACGCGAGCGGGGCGGGCCGCTGCAGGCACGCGCCGACCTGTTCGCGGGCCGGCCGTGGGTGGTCGCGGCGCACGACGCGATCAGCTACCAGCGCGCGAGCGCGGTCGACGACCTCATCCTCGACCTCGGCGCCACGCTCGTCGAGATGACGCCCGACGAGCACGACCGCGGCGTCGCGCTCATCTCGCACGTGCCGCAGGTGGTCTCGAGCCTCATGGCCCGGCGATTCCTCGACGCCCCGAACGCCGCGCTCGGGCTCGCCGGGCAGGGCGTCCGCGACGTCACCCGCATCGCGGCGAGCGACCCCGACCTCTGGGTGCAGATCCTCGGCGCGAACGCCGAGCCCGTCCGAGACATCCTGATCGCCTACCGCGACGACCTGGACCGGTTCATCGACGCGCTCGCAGCGCCCGCCGCACCGGGTGCACGCCGGCGGGTCGCGGAGGAGCTGACCGGTGGCAACACGGGCGTCGAGCGACTGCCGGGCAAACACGGCACCGACAAGCGGTTCACGACCGTCGTGGTCATGGTCGACGACCGGCCGGGGCAGCTCGCGCGACTGCTCGCCGAGATCGGCGAGATCGGCGTGAACCTCGAAGACCTCCGGCTCGAGCACTCGCCTGGCCGGCAGGTGGGGCTCGCCGAGATCCAGGTGCTGCCCGAGGCGGCCGAACGACTGACCAACGAGCTGGCCGACCGTGGCTGGCGGATCGCAGGATGATGAGCATGGAGTCGCCCGTGGTGTTCCCCTTCGTGGTGGCCGTCGACGGACCCGCCGGGAGCGGCAAGTCGAGCGTGTCGAAGGCCGTCGCCCGCCGTCTCGACTGGGGCTTCCTCGACACGGGCGCCGCGTACCGCGCGTTCGCCTGGCACGTCGAGGCATCGGGCGTCGGGGTCGACGACGAGGCATCCGTCATCTCGTGTCTCGAGAGCTTCGCGTACCGCATCGGCACCGATCCCGCCGGGTACCACGTGCGCGTCGGCGAGACCGACGTCACCCACGCGATCCGCGAGCCGCACATCTCGGGCATCGTGAGCCGCGTCGCACGAGTCCCCGAGGTGCGCCGGCACCTCATCGAACTCTTCCGCGCGATCATGGCCGCCGAGCTGCGACCGGGCATCGTCGTCGAGGGGCGCGACATCACCACGGTGGTCGCGCCGGACGCGCCGGTACGGATCCTGCTCACGGCGAGCGAGACGGTGCGGATGTCCCGTCGCGCCGCCGAGCTCGACGATCAGGACGCCGTGGCGACCGGCGAGCAGCTGCGTGCCCGCGACCGGGCCGACTCGAAGGTCGTCGACTTCATGACGGCCGCCGAGGGCGTCACCACCGTGGACTCGACCGACCTCGACTTCGACGCGACCGTCGACGCGGTCATCGCCGTGATCGACGCGGTGCACGCGATCGGGCACACGACCGCGGACTGAGCACGGCAGCCTGGCGTCCGCCGGGGCATCCGCGTGTCCGGGGCATCCGTGTGTCCGGGGCATCCGTGTGTCCGGGGCATCCGCGCGCCCACCGACCGCAGCGACTCCTTGCTCAGGAACGACGCGGTGACACGCCGCGCCAAGCATGGCGACACGCCGGCCGTCGCGGAGATCATCCTGAGCAAGGGATGCGGACGGCGGGAGGTGGGCCGGGGCATCCGCCCTTGCGCCCGTATCGGGTCGCTCGACGCACTACCCGTCCGCCGCATCGTTGCTCAGGAACGATGCGGCGACACGCCGCCCCGGCGCGGGCGACACGCGGCGCTGCGCGCGGACATTCCTGAGCACGCGCGCCGCGAGCGGTGACCGACGCCTGATTGAATAGACCCGGCGTGTGCGCCGCGGCCCTGACCGCGCGCCCGCCTTCGGATTGAGGAGACACGATGACCGACCGCGACGAGACCGTCCGCGACGACGACGCCGCCGAATACGAGACCGACGGCGATCAGCTCGCCGAGCGGCTCGCCGACGTCGACGACGAACTCGCCGAGCAGCGGGCCGCCGCGCTCCGCAGCGGACTCGAGGACTACGAGCTCGACGACGAGGACCTCGGCCTGCTCGAGCTCTCGGAGGAGGGCGAGGAGGGCATCACCTATCTGCCCGCGCTGCCTGTCATCGCGATCGTCGGCCGGCCGAACGTGGGCAAGTCCGCGCTCGTGAACCGGATCCTCGGCCGCCGCGAGGCGGTCGTCGAGGACACCCCGGGCGTCACCCGCGACCGGGTGTCGTACAAGGGCGAGTGGCTGGATCGCCGCTTCACGCTCGTCGACACGGGCGGGTGGGAGCCCGACGCGAGAGGCATCGACGCATCGGTGGCCGCGCAGGCCGAGGTCGCGATCGACCTGTCCGACGTGGTGCTCTTCGTCGTGGACGCCACGGTCGGCGCGACGTCGACCGACGAGCACGTCGTGCGGCTGCTCCGCAAGACGAAGAAGCCCGTGTTCCTCGTCGCGAACAAGGTCGACGACGCGCGCCAGGAGCCCGAGGCGGCCGCGCTGTGGAACCTCGGCCTGGGCGAGCCGCACCCCGTCTCGGCGCTGCACGGCCGCGGCGTGGCCGATCTGCTCGACGAGGTGTTCAAGGTGCTGCCCGAGGTCTCGGCGGTGGCCAAGCAGGAGATCGGCGGACCGCGCCGCGTGGCCATTCTCGGGCGCCCGAACGTCGGCAAGAGCTCGCTGCTGAACAAGGCGGCCCGCGAGGAGCGCGTGGTCGTCAACGAGCTCGCGGGAACCACGCGCGACCCCGTGGACGAGCAGATCGAGCTCGGCGGCCGGGTGTGGCGCTTCGTGGACACCGCGGGCATCCGGCGGCGCGTGCACCTGCAGCACGGCGCCGACTTCTACGCGACCCTGCGCACGCAGGCCGCGCTCGAGAAGGCCGAGGTCGCGGTCGTGATCATCGACGTGACCGAGCCGATCTCCGAACAGGACGTGCGGATCATCGACCTCGTGCTCGAGTCCGGCCGTGCGCTCGTCATCGCCTACAACAAGTGGGACCTGCTCGACGACGAACGCCGCAGGTATCTCGAGCGCGAGATCGAGCAGGACCTGCACCATGTGGCGTGGGCGCCGCGGGTGAACATCTCCGCGCGCACCGGCCGGCACCTCGAGAAGCTCGTGCCCGCACTCGAGACCGCGCTGGACTCGTGGGACACGCGCATTCCGACGGGCAAGTTCAACGCGTTCCTCACGGAGCTCACGCAGGAGCATCCGCACCCGGTCCGCGGTGGCAAGCAGCCGCGCATCCTGTTCGGCACCCAGGCCTCGACCCGACCGCCGACGTTCGTGCTGTTCACGACCGGGTTCCTCGACCCGGGCTACCGCCGGTTCATCCAGCGGCGGCTCCGCGAGATCTACGGGTTCGCGGGCAGCCCGATCGTGCTGAACATGCGGGTGAGGGAGCGCCGGCAGCGGCGCTGATCACGAGATCCGGGCGCCCAGGGGGCTCTCGATGATGTCCTGCATTCGGATCGGCCGCGCGCGGGTCATCGGCCGTTCGGCGCGGCGGGCGAGCAGGTAGCCCGCCGGCACGTCGGCTTCGTGCGGGGCGACCAGGTAGCGGCCGCTCGCGGTCGTGACGATGCAGCCCGGCGGGTATGCCGGTGAGAACGTGGTGGACATCTTCGGCCATCCGATCTGGAGCAGTGCTGGTGCGTCGGAGGGGTGGCCTCGTTGGCAGCTGACCCATAAAGTATATCAGTATGCGTGCGGCTGACGAAGCGCGTGTTGCATGACGACGCGGCTCGGCGTCGGCCGGGCGATCTCGGTGAAGCCGGCGGCCGCGAACATGGCGATGGTGCCGTGATAGAGCTCGGCGGCGCTGACGTGACGGCGGGCGGCGGCGTCGACCGCGTAGGCCTCCACGACTCGCGCGCCATGCTGCGCTGCGAAGCCGACCGCGGCGTGCGCGAGCTCGGTCGCGATGCCGCGGCCCCGGTGCTCGGGCGGGATGACGAAGCAGGAGAGCGCCCATACCGCTTCGTCGTCGAGGTCGGGCTGCTCGGTGCCGGTCGTGACGATGCTGCTGCGGCGCAGTCGGGTGAGGCCGGGGCGCGGCTCGATCGCACACCAGCCGGCCGGGGTGTCGTCGTCGTAGGCGAGGAGTCCCGGGCCGGGGGCGGGAGCGGCGAGCTGGCCGGCGAGCCGATCGTGCAGCGCATCCTCGTCGACGCCCCGCCAATCGCGCGCCGGGATCTTGAACCACTGACACCAGCAGTGCGCCGCGTCGCCCCGCGTGCCGAACACCGTCTCGACGTCGGCGAGCGGCGCGTCGCTCGCCGGGACGATGCGCAGGGTGTGTGACATGACGACAGCGTAGGCGCGTACCCGTGTTCTCGCGTTCCGTGTTCTCGTGTTCTCGCGTTCCCGCGTTCCCGCCTCCTCGGGTTCCCGCGTATCCCCGCCGAGTGATGACGAAACGGGCGAAGACGCGGGGCAGAACGTCCTCACTCGAGGCGTTTCGACATCACTCGGCGAACTCGATGGGCGTGGGTGGGCTCGGGCGGGCGTGGGTGGGCTTGGGTGGGGATCGGGTGGGACTGGGTGGGCGTGGATGGGACTGGGTGGCACCGGGTGGGCCTGGGTGGGCCCGGGTGGGCCTGGGTGGGCCTGGGTGGGCCTGGGTGGGCCCGGGTGGGCCCCGGCGGCTCGGGTGCGGGCGGCGGAACGGTGAGATCGTGAACGCTGTTCACAATGTTGTATGCTCACGATATGGATGTCACGGTGCTGGACCGGTTGCTGCAGATCGGCGAGCTGTTCGAGCGCGACATGGCGACGCACTTCGCAGGCTCGCCGCTGACGCCCCAACGCGTGCAGGTGCTCTGGGAACTCGCGCGCGGCGGGTCGTGCGCGCAGCACGAGCTCGCGGCGCGCCTCGGCGTGAGCCCGCGCCATGTCACCACGCTCGTGGACGTGCTCGAAGCGGGCGGGTATGTGCGGCGTTCGCCGCACCCCACCGATCGCCGGTCGATCTTCGTCGCGCTCACCGCCACGGCCGAGGACACCATGCACGAGATGCAGCTCGACCACGAGGAGCTCTCGGCCACGCTGCTCGAGGCCGTCGCACCCGAGGACCGGGCCGCGGTCGAGCGGGGGGTCACCGCGATCGCCGAGCGGCTCGCCGAACTCGTCGCCGCCGACGAGGCACGCCGGCGCGAGGAAGCGCGCGCGGACTCATGACCGGGGCGGCGGTGGGCGCGCAGCGCGAGGCATCCGTCTGGGCTCGTGTGCGGAGCTTCGCGAAGCGCGCACTGCTCGTGGAGCTGCGCATCTATGCGAGCATCGGGCGACTCGTCGCCCGCCGGCCGGCGCTCCCGGCCGGCGCCACAGGGTTTTCGTACCACAAGCCGGTGCTGACCATCCTCGTGATCTTCATCGTGCTCTCTGCCGTCGAGATCCCGATCATCGACCTGATCGTGCATCAGTGGCCGTTCGTGCGCATCCCGCTGCTCGTGCTCGGCATCTGGGGACTCACCTGGATGGTGGGCCTCCTGGCCGCGTATCTGGTGCGACCGCACACGGTCGGGCCCGACGGCATGCGGGTGCGTGAGGGGCTCGAGCTCGACGTGCCGCTGGCGTGGGAGGACATCGCATCGGTCGCGATCGACCGGCGGGTCGATGAACCGAAGTCGCCGCGGATCACCGAGACGGATGCCTCGCGGACGCTGTCGCTGCGCATGCAGGATGAGACCAACATCGAGATCGAGCTGGAGCGACCGACGGCCGTGCGCCTGCCCGGACTGCCGCCGAAGGGCGGCGTCCACGAGGTCACGCACGTGCGGCTCTGGACCGACGACCCGAAGGGGCTCATGGCGGCGGTGCGCGAGCAGATCTGAGCCCGAGGGTGGATCTCGGGGGAGGACGTGCGCGAGAGTGATCTCATCGCCGCGTCAACGCGGCGTCCTCGGGGAGGGGCCCTCGCATGACCACAGATGCCGCCGCATCCGCCGCATCCGCCTCAGCCGCCGGATCGACCGGTCCGAACGCCGTCGCCCGGTCGTCGTGGGTCCCGATGATCGGGCTGTTCCTCGCGCAGATCCTCATGTCGTACAACGTGTCGGCGCTGCCCGTCTCGCTCGGCGGCATGGTCGAGACCTTCGGCGTGCCGCCGACCGACGTCAGCACCGCGATCGTCACCTACGGGCTCGTGGTCGCGGCGCTCGTGATGGTCGGCGCGAAGATCGGGCAGCGGGTCGGCTGGGTCATCGTGTTCCGCGTCGTGGTCGCACTGTTCGCCGCGTCGGCGCTGCTCATGATCTTCGCGCCCGGCGTCGGCTGGGTGATCCTCGCGCAGGCGCTGGCCGGAGCATCCGCCGCCATCATCGTGCCATCGCTCGTCGCGCTCATCGCGGAGAACTATCGCGGCGGGCAGCAGGAGACGGCGATCGGATCCCTGGGCTCGGCCCGCGCCCTCGCGGGCGTGAGCGCCTTCCTGATCGGCGGCACCCTCGCGACGCTCGTCGGGTGGCGGCAGGTGTTCATCGTCGTGCTCGTGCTCGCCGTCGCGGTGTTCGTCTTGAGCTTCAAGCTGCGGGGCTTGCCGGGGAATCCCGCGGTCAAGATCGATGTGGTCGCCGCGGTGCTCATCGGGCTCGGTATCGTCTCGCTGACGCTCGGCGTCAACAACCTGAACGCCTGGGGGATCGTCGCCGCGCGGGCCGACGCGCCGTTCGACGTTCTCGGGCTGTCGCCCGCGCCGCTGCTGATCGTCATCGGGCTCATCCTGGTGCAGCTGTTCTTCCTGTGGACCCGGCGCCGCACGAAGGCGGGCCGGGTACCGCTCGTGAGCCTGTCGGTGTTCGGATCGTCGCGGGAGCGGGCCGCCGTGTACGCGATGTTCGTGGTCGTCGCGCTCGAGGCGGCGCTCAACTTCACGATCCCGCTGTACATCCAGATCGTGCAGGGCCGCACGCCGTTCGACACGTCGCTCGCGATGCTGCCGTTCAACCTCACCGTGTTCTTCACCGCGATGATCGTCGTGCGCTTCTACCGGCGGTTCTCACCACGCACCATCGGCATGTTCTCGTTCGGTCTCACGACGATCGCGCTGATCTGGCTCGCGTTCGTCGTCACGAACAACTGGGAGACGCTGCCGACGATCCTCGGCCTGTTCGTGTTCGGGGTGGGCCAGGGTGCGCTGGTGACGCTCGTCTTCAACGTGCTCGTGACCGCGTCGCCGAAGCAGCTCGCGGGTGATGTGGGTTCGGTGCGGGGGACGACCCAGAACCTCGCCTCAGCGGTAGGCACCGCGGTCGCGGGCGCGCTGCTCGTCGGCATCCTGGGCGTCAACGTCGCCTCGTCGCTCGTGGAACACCCCGAGTTGCCGCCCGAGCTCGTCTCGCAGGTCGATCTCGACAGCGTGAACTTCGTGAGCAACGACCGGTTGGAAGAGGTGCTGTCGGAGACCGATGCGACGCCGGCTCAGGTCGACGCGGCCGTCGCGCTCAACGAGGAAGCCCGCCTCGGCGCGCTGAAGCTCGGGCTGTTCATCCTCGCGGGCGTGAGCGCGCTCGCGGTCGTGCCCGCGAGCCGGCTGCCGCGGTTCCGGCCCGGTGAGGTCCCCGAGAGTGTGGCGACGGGGGAGGCGACGACCGGCTCGAAGGCCTGAGCCAGGCGGCGAACCGCCGCGCGGCCGGCGGCCGCGCGGCACGGTGCGTCCGCGCCGCACGGTGCGGCCGCGCCGCACGGTCGAGGTGCCGCGCGGCCGGCGGCCGCGCCGCTCCGTCAGAGCCCGGGCAGGTGCCGGATGTTCGAGCGCGCCATCGCGACCGCTTCGGCGCCGCCGCCGGTCAGCACGATCTTCGACATCGCGAGCGCGAACCCCTTGACCTGCTCGCCGGTGATCGCCGGCGGCAGCGAGAGCGCACGCGAGTCCGTGACGATGTCCACGAGCGCGGGGCCGTCGTGCGCGAGGGCGTTCGCGACCGACGCTTGCAGCAGTTTCGGATCCTCGACCCGCACGGCATGGAAGCCGATCGCCGTCGCGATGCCCGCGTAGTCGACGCCGGGCACGTCGACCCCGAAGTCGGGGAAGCCGTTCACGAGCATCTCGAGCTTCACGAGCCCGAGCGTCGAGTTGTTGAAGACGAACACCTTGACGGGCAACCGGTACGCCGCCGCCGTGATGAGCTCGCCGAGCAGCATGGACAGCCCGCCGTCGCCCGCGATCGCGACGACCTGCCGGCCGGGGTAGGCGACTTGTGCGCCGATCGCGTGGGGGAGCGCGTTGGCCATCGAGCCGTGGATGAACGATCCGATGATGCGCCGGTCGGGCCCGGGCGTCACGTAGCGGGCCTGCCACACATTGCCCATGCCGGTGTCCGCGGTGAAGATCGCATCGGCCGCGGTCGCATCGTCGATGACCGAGATCGCATACTCGGGATGGATCGGCTTCACGGTGTCGACGTCGGTGTACGTGCCGACCACGGAGCCGAGGAGCTTCTCGTGCTTCTTCAGCATGCGGTCGAGGAAGGTGCGGCTCTTCTTCGGCTTCACGAGCCCGGTGAGCATCAGGAGCGTCGCACGCACGTCGCCGTGCACGGGATGCGCGACGCTGACGCGACGGCCGAGGTGCGAGGCATCCGTGTCGATCTGGCCGATGACGACCTTGCCCGCGTCGGGCAGGAACTGCTCGTAGGGGAAGTCGGTGCCGAGCAGGAGCAGCAGGTCGGCGTCGTGGATGCCCGCGTGCGCCGCACCGTAGCCGAGCAGGCCCGTCATGCCGATGTCGTACGGGTTGTCGTACTGGATCCACTGCTTGCCGCGCAGCGAGTGACCGATGGGGGCTTTCACGTGCTCGGCGAACGCGATCACGGCGTCGTGCGCGCCTTCCACGCCGGCGCCGGCGAAGATCGCGACGTTCTTGGCGGCGTTGATCGCGTCGGCGAGGGCGCGCACGTCGGTCTCGGCGGGCACGAGCGTGGGCGTCGCGGTCGGCACGTACGCGGGGAATCCGTCGGTCGCATCGAACTCGGCGATGTCGCCCGAGATGACGACGACCGAGACGCCGGGGCCGGTGGTCGCGTGCCGGATCGCCGAGTTCACGACGCGCGGGGACTGCGTCGCGGTCGCGATCTGCTCGCAGTAGTTCGAGCACTCGACGAACAGGCGCTCGGGATGCGTCTCCTGGAAGTAGCCCGACCCGATCTCGGCGCTCGGGATGTGGCTCGCGATCGCGAGCACCGGGGCCTTCGACCGGTGCGCGTCGAACAGGCCGTTGATGAGGTGCAGGTTGCCGGGCCCGCAGCTGCCCGCGCACACCGCGAGCTTGCCCGTGAGCTGCGCCTCGGCGGCGGCCATGAACGCCGCCGCCTCCTCGTGCCTGACATGGATCCAGTCGATGCCGCCGTTGGCCTTGCCGCCGCTGCGGCGGACCGCGTCGACGATCGGGTTCAGCGAGTCCCCGACGATTCCGTAGATGTGATCGACGCCCGCGTCGATGAGCTGGGCGACGAGCTGGTCGGCGATGGTGCGGGCCACGGTTCCCCCTTGCGTTGGCATGCGGATGGCTCGTGCGTTGGCATGCGGATCGCCCCAGTCTCGCGCGGATGGGCGGCGCGGTCGAGGGGTGGCGGTGAGCGCGGGCGGATGCTTCGGGGTGCGGATGCCTCGGGCGCGCGTGTGCACGAGCACGCTTCCGGATGCCGCTATGATGGTCAAGTTGTCTTCGACGGGTTCCGTCTGAGGCATCGGGCTGTGGCGCAGCTTGGTAGCGCACTTGACTGGGGGTCAAGGGGTCGCAGGTTCAAATCCTGTCAGCCCGACATTTGCCCAGGTGAGAGAAGGCTTCTCACCTGGGCACTGTCGTATTCAGCGGGTGTACCTCGAATTCGAGTGCTTCTCGAAGACCAGCACGGGACGTCCTCGTACTCCGCCTTCCTCGATGAGCCGATGGGCTTCGGCGACGTGCTCGGGCGGGAAGGTCCCGGCTACACGGGGAGTGAGCACACCGAACTCAGCGAGGTCGCGCAGTCGGGTGAGGGCCGCGGTGTTTCGCATCTGGTCGTAGACGAAGACGGGGACCCAGCGTACGCCGCGGGCGGTGTCACCGGTGAAGCCCTTCACGGCCGAGATCGATCCACCATCGCGCACTGCTGCAGCGACGGCGTCGCCGACGGATCCGGCATCGATGGCACCGGCCACGCCATCGGGGTACAGCTCGCGCACGCCGGCAGCGAACCCGCCTCCTCGAGGGAGAACGATGTCCGGGCCGAAGCTCGCGACGAGGTCGCGGTCCTTGTCTTCCGCGTCGGCGATAACCGTCAGCCCGGCTGCCTTGGCGAGCTGGATGGCGTACCCGCCGATCCCGCCAGCAGAGCCGGTCACCGCGACCGTCGCGCCCGGGGAGAGAGCCAGCGCATCCACGGCCATCCGCGCAGTGAGAGACGCCATCAGCAGGGTCGAGGCCGTCGTCAGGTCGATGCCCTTCGGCGCGGGCACCACGGACTCTGCGGGAACCAGAACGTACTCCGCCTGCCCGCCGAGGTTCTTGATGGGCTCGGTGATCGCGACCACCTCGGTTCCAACAGTGAGCTCGGGGCGGACTCCCTCGCCGATCTCGTCGATCGTGCCGGCCACTTCCCACCCCACGACGTAGACGTCAGAGACGGGGTTGGTCTCGGGGCTGTACTTCGCGGAGATCCCCGAGCGGATGTTGATGTCGGCGGGGTGGACGGGCGCTGCGGCGACCTTGATGCGCACCTCCCCAGCGCTGGCGTGTGGTTCGGGCAGCTCCAGCACCCGCATGACCTCGCGGCCTCCGTGCTCGGTGAACCCTACGGCTTTCACAGCGCGCCGTCGCCCTCGACGATCGGGAGTCTCCAGTCCTGTCGCGCCGCCCACTGTTTCATGGTTGTCGTGGTCAGTCCGTAGCGGTCGGCGTGGTAAGGGCGCGCCGGGTAGCCGACAACGTCGTCCCAGTGTCGACCGTCTGCATAGGGTGTCCCGGTGACCTGCTCCCATTCCTCAGGAGCGCGGAAGACGGCCGTGATCTTCCGGTTCGCGGCTGCGGAGATTGTCTCGGCGATCTCGCGAAACGTGAGCACGTCGCCGGCGAACTCGATCTCGGCTTCGTGGAACGTGTCGGGGTCGACGACCGCAGCCGCGACGGCGGCACCTAGGTCTTCCGCGTTGATCAGAGCCATCGCGGTCTGCGGACCCGTGGCCGTCACGAGCTGTCCCTCGGGAAGGTCGGGGAACATGTCGGGACGCTTTCCGGGGAGCACGTTGTCCATGTACCAGGCCGGCTTGAAGATCGTCCAGCGGTCGACGCCCGACTGGCGCACCGCATCCTCCGCCGCCTCCTTGTTGTCCCAGTACGCCCGGAACAGATCGGCTTGCTCGTAACCCGGGTAGCGGCTACGCCACCCGGTGCCCGACACGGACGTGTGGATGAGCTGGGTCACGCCGGCGCGTTTGGCTGCCGTCGCGACGTTCCGGGCCTGTCGCTGCTCGGAGTCAAAGTCTGCTGGGTCGGCGAGGAACAGCTGGACGGAGAACACCGCGTCATGCCCCGCGCTGGCCGTTTCCAAGGAAGCCAGGTCTTCCAGGTTTCCGGTCGCCAATTCGACGCCCTGCTGTGCGAGCGCCCGGGCGGGCGCTGATTCGGGAGTGCGCACGAACCCCGTCACGGAGTGGCCCCGGCGCAGGAGCGCCTGAACAACGGCACCACCCTGCATTCCCGTAGCCCCGGTCACCAGCACCTTCTTGGTTTCAGTCATTGCTTTCTTCTCTCATCGTGAATGAACGGGCACTCGCCCCGATTGGTCGGTGCCGGTGTCGCCTTACGGTCTGCTGGGCGCTAGTCGATCGAGGCGTGGAAGCGTTCGCAGGGCAGGACCGTGTTGGTGGTCGTATCAAGGAGCGAATCGAGGTTGGCCTGCATCGACTCGGCGGTCAGCTCGCGATCAACGAACCCCTCGTTCTTCCCGAAGGTCATGAGCTCCACTCTCCCCGCCGCGACGACGAGGTTGCTGCCGTTGAGGGTGCTTTCCGACCGTGCCGTAGAAATGACGCCTCGACCTGCTCCCGTCACAATCGCGACGCGGTTGTCGAAGCTCAACATGGTTTCTCCTTCATCAGTGCGCGCACATCGGACGTGCGCGATCGGTTGGGGCCTCGCCTCGCGCTGTGCGTCGCTCTCGCTGTGCCACACCTCAGGACCGATTGGAACTATACCGTATCGAAACGGAGTAGTATCGAAACGGGGAGAGTTTCTCCACACCCTCACCCCCGGACGCCTGCCCGCCCCCCCGCTACTCTGGAGACACCATGACTGCTGATCCCACGACACCGCTGCGCCAGCGCCCTGCAGGCACCGTGGGGCGCACACGTGACCTCGGGCGCGACACGAAGATTCTCGACGCCACCCTCGACCTGATCAGCGAGCAGGGTCCCCGAGCGATCAGCATGGAAGCGATCGCCGCTCGCGCGGGCGTCGGCAAATCCACCGTGTACCGGCGGTGGGGAAACCTCCCCGATCTGCTCGCCGATGCAGTCGACACGATCACCTTCGCCAGCGCCCCAGCCACCACAGGCAACGAGCGCCACGACCTCATCGAGGGCATCATTGCGGCCTCGGGCTGCATGGACCCACGCCGTCAGCGCGTCATCAGCGCTCTTCTCGGCAGCGGCCTCGATCAGACCGAGCTCGTCGACGCGCTACGTACCCGCTTCATCGACGCGACCGCTGCAGCGATGAGGACAGCCGTGCACGAACCGGCCGACTCAGACTGGCCGACAGCATCGATCGACCTCGCAGTCGTCGTCGGACTCCTGACCAGCCTGCCGCAGATTACAGGCCACCCCATCGACCGCGCCGACTTCGAACGAATCGTCGACGAAGCGGTGCTTCCGCTCCTGGAACGCCGCTCCCGCTAGGGGTTTTCGGCACCGAGCTGCCGGATCGTGGTCAAGATCGAAAGCATATGTCTCACTCCTTCGTGAGCCAGACGCTGGTGTCAGGCGCGATGAGGCCGTCTTCCAAGGGAACGCTGGAGAGAATCGGGGTGTAGTCAGAGGGGATGGCGATGGCGGCGGTACTGGAGAGATTGAGGACGCACCGGAATCGGGTGCCGCGTTCGAAGATAAGGACGTCGGGTGCGTCGGGTGCGCCGGGAGTTGTGTCGATGCCAGTCCAGCGCAGTTCTGCGCCTGTCGCATCGAGGTGCTGCTTGCGCAGCTGAATCGCTGTGCGGTACAGCGAGAGCGTGGAGTCGGGAGCGGCGCGTTGCTCGCTCACGCTGAGGGACGCCCAGGACGCGGGGATGGGGAGCCACGGCTCGCCCGTGGTGAAGCCGAAGCCGGGCGCGTCCGGCCGCCATGGGAGAGGCACGCGGCATCCATCGCGTCCGCGCACCGCGTGGCCGGTGCGGGTCCACATCGGGTCTTGGAGGCGATCATCGGGAAGATCTTCGACCTCGGGCAGTCCGAGCTCGTCGCCTTGATAGATGTAGCAGCTGCCGGGAAGCGCGAGGATGAGTAGAGCGGCTGCCCGTGCGCGGCGCAGTCCCTGCTGCAGGTCTGTGCCGGTACCGCTCGGGTCGAGGCCTCGATGCGCCCAGTGGCTCTCGTGACCGAGTCGGGTGACGACGCGGGGGACATCGTGGCTGCCGAGCACCCAGGTGGCCGGTGCTCCCACCATTTCGACGAGAGCAAGGTGGTCGGTGATGCGACGGCGGATGTCATCAACGCTCCAGGAGAGTCCGAGGAAGTCGAGGTTGAAGGCGGTGTGGAGTTCATCGGAAACGAGGTACCGGGACAGGCCGTTCGGTCGCAGGCGCCAGGCTTCTGCGACGAAGATGCGCTGGCCCGCCGGCGGGTAGGAGTCCGCGATGGCACGCCAGCGCTGGAAGATCCCGTGCGACTCGTCACGGTCCCAGTGGGGATGCCGAGCGGTGATTGCCGCCCCCGAGACTTCGAGCGGGTCCAAGGCGCTCTCGTGGCGCCCTGCACTGGACTCGATGTCGGGGAGCTCAGGGTTCTTGGTGATGCCGTGGGCGACGTCAATTCGGAATCCATCCACGCCTGTGTCGAACCAGAAGCGAAGGATCTCGTCGAACTCGGATCGGACGTTGTCGTTGGTCCAGTTGAGGTCGGGTTGCTCGGGGGCGAACAGGTGCAGGTACCACTCGTCGTCGGTGCCGCCTGCGTCGGTGACCCGCGACCAGGCCGGTCCGCCGAAGACCGAACGCCAGTTGTTCGGCGGCAGCTCGCCTTCCATGCCGCGCCCAGGCCGGAACCAGTACCGGTCGCGTTCTGGCGCGCCGGGAGCGGCCCCCAGTGCCTGCTGAAACCAGGGGTGGCGCGTGGAGGTGTGGTTCGGGACAAGGTCGATGATGACCCGCAGCGAATGTCGATGCGCTTCGTCGATGAATGTGACGGCGTCCTCGAGTGTTCCGAATGCCTCGGCGATAGCCGTGAAGTCTGAGACGTCGTAGCCGCCATCGACCATCGGCGAGGCGTACCACGGCGTCACCCAGACCGCGTCGACACCGAGTTCGCGAAGATAGGGCAGCTGCATCGTCATCCCGGGGATGTCGCCAACGCCGTCGCCGTTGCTGTCGCGAAAGCTGCGCGGGTAGATCTCGTAGATGACGGCGTTGCGCCACCAGTCCTCTTGACGCTCGCCGCCGCTCATTGTCGGACCTCCGCGTCAACGGCGAGGACGGTGCGGCCGCCGTCCACCGGGATCGTCGCGCCCGTAATGAAGCTGGACTCATCGGACAGTAAGAAGCGCACCACGTCGGCGACTTCGGCTGCGCGTCCGACGCGGTGCAAAGCGTGGGCGGCGTCATTGGCGGCGCGGGCGCGGGCGGCATCGGCGCTCGGCAGAGAGTCGAGGTAGGCGGTGTACCTTTCCGTGACGATCGAGCCCGGGGCGACGGCGTTCACGCGAATCCCGGCGGGACCTTGGTCGACGGCCATGGCACGCGTGAAGCCTTCGATCGCCGCTTTGGCGGTGACATATCCGGCCGCTCCGGGAACAGCCCGGGCTGCTTGATGCGAAGAGAGATTGACGATCGTCCCTGGTCGGTGGATGGCCCTGAACTCGGTGATCGCGCTCCGGCAGCCCACGACTACCGGGCGGACGTTGGCGTCCACGGAGCGCAGGAAGCTGTCCGCGTCGGCGTCCTGCAGCTGCACGTCGGCGAAGACCGCGGCGTTGTTGACCCAGCCGCTCAGTCCGCCGTGTTCGCGCGACACCTCGATCGCGTGGGAGGCGATGGCCTCGTCGCTGGCCGACCCGGTGATGATGCTTGCGTGCGCCGGATCGAGTTCCCTTCGCAGCCTCGATGCCGCTGCCTCATTGAACTCGATGAGGACAAGGTGTGCGGAATCCGCGAGCAGGCGTTGGACGATCGCCCGCCCGATGCCGTGCCCGCCTCCGGTCACGACCACGGCTCCCGCGGATGAAGCGGTGCTGTGCATGAGTGTCCAATCTGCGCTGAGCGCGGTGCCGAAGCTGAGGCCGAGGCCAGTGTCAGATGAGGATGTCGGTGTATGCAAGAATCCGGTGAAACCTGTTTCAAGCGAGGTGGAGAGTGGCGACTATCTACGATGTGGCGCGCGCGGCAGGTGTGAGCCCCGCTTCGGTGTCGCGTGTCCTGAACCGGCCGACGACGGTCTCCGAGGCACTGAGGCAGAAGGTCCTCGCTGCGATAGATGAACTCGACTTCTCGCCACGAGCGGAAGCCGTCGCTCGGGCGCGTCTCGGAATCAAGACGATCGCGGTGGTGGCGCCGTTCTCATCCCACGCCGCTGCCTCTCGTCGCGTTGCGGGAATTGTGAGCGCCGCCCAACGTGAGAACGTCGAAGTCCTTCTCTACGACCACCCCTCTGCAACGATCTCCGGAGACGCCGTACTCTCGACAATCCCAGTGCGTGGACGGGTCGACGGCGTCGTCGTGGTCAGCCTTCCGCTCGACGCACCCACCGCAGCGCGGCTTCTTGCCCGCCATCTCCCGACCGTGCTCCTCGATACGAGCCACCCACAGTTCCCCTCCATCTCCACGGACGATGAGGTCGGCGGCCGACTGGCCGCGGAGCACTTTCTTGAAATGGGACACACCTTTCTCGGATTTCTCGGTGAGTCCACGGTCCAAGCAACTTCGCCATCTTCGCGTCGCTGGAGAGGGTTCTCCTCCGCGTTTGAGAGCAAGGGAATCGACGTCCAGGCTCAGGTCTTGCGTGTCGATAGCGGTCCCGACGACGCCGCGCGAGTCGCAGTCTCGATGCTGACGAGACCGGAAGCACCAACCGCGATCTTCGCCTCGGATGACGATCGAGCGGCAGCTGTCCTGCAGGCCGCGGCGACGCTGGGGATCGAAGTTCCCAGAGAGCTTGCGGTCATCGGCTTTGATGACAGCCCGGTTGCCCGCATCCTCGGCCTCGGAACGGTGCGACAACCTCTCGAACAGTCTGGCGAGTTCGCGGCAAGGATGCTCCTGCGCCTACTCGAGAACAAGCCGATACCGCAGATCCCCACGCTTCGCGTGGAACTCATCAGCAGGCGAAGCTCGGGCGCTTCGCGCCACGCGGTCCAGGGAGATCGAGCCGATTCGCGTGATGACGAGCGACCTGAGCGACAAGAGACGCTCATGTTCGGCATGCGCGAGTGTCGTCGATGTCTCGACACATCCGCGATGTCGTCGATGTCCCGACACAGCTGTCGTCGATGTCCTGAAAACAGACCTCGTTAGCCCGACCGAGAAACGCTGGTGAGAAGATGTTTCTCATCAGGGTTTCGTCGTCACCGAGGGTCGTTTCTCGTGGTCCCGCTCGTTACGCTGGAGGTCATGTGTGCGGACGTCATCCTTCTGACCGGCTCGCCGGGGTCGGGGAAGACAACGACCGCGCGGAGCCTGGCGGCTGGGTATCCGTTGTCTGCTCATCTGCACACCGATGACTTCTGGCACGTGATCGTTTCCGGCGGCATCGCTCCCTATCTGCCGGAGGCCGATGCGCAGAACGAGATGGTGATGGCTGCGATCCAGCGGACAGCCTGGACATATGCAGTGGGCGGCTTCACGACCGTCGTCGATGGGATCATCGGACCGTGGATGCTTCCGCACTTTCAGCTGGGCGACGCCTATGAGGAGTCGGTGAGGCCACGGCTGCACTACGTTGTCTTGCGTCCCAGCCGCGAAGAAGCCTTGCGGCGTGCGCAAGCGCGAACTGCACCTGACGCGCTGGTCGACGAGGGGCAGGTGACTGGATTGTGGGATCAGTTCGCCGACTTGGGTGCGCTTGAGCGGCACGTCATCAACACGACCACGCAGCAGTCGGACGAAACTCTCGCCGCAGTTCAGCACGCCGTCGCCAGCGAACAGTTCTTGCTCACGCATTCGTGAGGTTTCGACCCCGTTAGGGGTCGTGGGGGTCTGCTGCGCCGATGGGTGACAGTTCGTAGTCACGCGGGACGGCCGCGCCCGTTGAAGCGCTATATACCTATGAGGTACATTACGGGTGTGCGATTCCTCATCCTCGGCGTCCTTCTTGAGGGCGCGCTGTCGCTCTACGACGTGCACAAGCGGTTCACCGGCGGCATCTCGCTGTTCTACGCCGCCAGCTTCGGCAGCATCCAGCGTGCACTCGAGCAGCTCGAATCCCTCGGCTGGGCGACGAGTGCCGCCGAAGAGGGGTCGGCTCGACGCAAGCGGCTGTACACGGTCACCTCTACAGGGCGCGACGCGTGGCGCGAATGGATGCTGGCGCCACTGACTGGCTCCGATCCGGAGCCGACGATGCTCGCCAGGGTGTATCTGCTGGGCAGCCTGCCCCAGGTGGATCGCGCAGGATGTATCGCAGAGTTGCGGCGTCGGATCGACACCGACGCGGCGGCGCTCGAAGACCTCGCGGCCCGGCTCAGCGAGACGCACGTGCCGGAGTCGCTGGATGAGATCGCGCGCTATCGCCGCGCGACGCTGGACTACGGCATCCGCTCCCATGCACTGGCGGCGGCGTGGCTCGCTGAGCTCGCCGCCACGCCCGAGTCTCTGCATTCGCCGAAGGTCTGAATCGCTGGTCCCGCGAGTGCGCACCCACTCACGCCGAAGGAGTCCCTCATGGTTTTGATCGCCGTCATCGTCTCGATCGTGCTGCTCGCCGCCCTCTCGGTGCTCCAGCTGATGGTCGCCGCGGGCCTGCCATACGGTCGCCTCGTGTGGGGCGGCGGGCACCGAGTCCTGCCGCGTGGACTCCGCGTGGGCAGCGCGATCTCGGTGTTGGTGTACGCCGCCTTCGCATGGGTGCTGCTGGCGCGGGCGGGGGCGCTCGAGGGCGACGAGAGCACCGTGGTCGTGGTGCTCACTTGGGTGCTTCTCGGCTACTTCGTCGTCGGCACGATGATGAACCTCATCTCTCGCAGCCGCGCTGAGAGACTCGTCATGACGCCGACCTGTGCTGCGCTTGCCGTGGCGACGCTGATCGTCGCACTCAGCTGAACCCGACGACCCCACGAGCGCTGGGAGCTGACGCCTCAGGCGACGCCGTCAGTCTCGTTCGATGAGACCGATCGCTTCGTGCAGTCCCGCGATCTCGTTGAGTCGGGCGCCACCGGCGATGACCTCGAGGGTCCGTATCCGTTCGCCCATAATCTCGAAGATCATGACTGAGACGATCCGACCGTTGACGACGGCTGCGACTGCCGGCCGTCTGTTCACGAGCACGGTGCGGGAGTTCGAGGCGAGGCGCTGGGATAGCGCCGCCCTCTCGGCGATGCTTCGTGCCCCTCGAATCGTCTCACTGTGAGATCCGTAGTCCGCGTGGAGTACGGCTCCCTCATCGAGCAACTCCAGCAGCGCGGCGAACTCGCCGTGTTTCGCGGCGAGCAACCACGCTTCGACGACTTTTCCGTGCGCGCGCGTCACGGCCTTGTGCGGCGCGCTCTCGCGGACGCGCGATCGAGCGCGCGAAGCGAGCTTGCGGGCCGCAGCCTCGTTCCGTCCGAGGACCTGCGCGACCTCACCAAAGGTCAATCCGAAGACATCGTGCAGCACGAACGCGAGACGCTCTGCAGGGCTGAGGGCATCGAGAACGACAAGAAGTGCCACGCCTGCGTGATCCGCCTCCGCGATCTCGTCTTCTGGCGTTGCGGGAGTGCTCGCGACCTGTGCCCAGTCCTCTGCGAACAGTGGGCCTTCGTGCCGACGTCGCGAGGAACGGAGCAGGTCGAGGCTGAGACGCGACACCACGGTCGTCATCCATGCGGCGAGATTGTCGATGTCTGAGGGCGTCGTCCGTTGCAGGCGCAGCCAGGCTTCCTGCACGACGTCTTCCGCCTCGGACGCGTCGCCGAGGAGGTTGTACGCGATGGTCGTGAGCCGACCGCGCTGCGTTTCATACCAACGCGCCAGAATTCGAGGATCGGTCATGTCGTCGTTCGCCTATCTGCTCCGTCACTCACTTGACGGCGAGTCCTCGGGAAACGTGACGAGGTCGGGCGCTCCTCGTGGCGACCAACCTACGCAGCCGACTGGTGCGTCATCAACTGCCGAGGCTGAGATGGGCCCGACGGCGGTACTACGAGCAGTTGGCCGCAGGTGTGCGTGTGGCGGAAAGCCGTGAGGAAGTCAGTTGGTGGCGTACGACTTCTCCGGTCTGGTCACCTGCGGCGGCGAGCACCTCGCCGTCTGGCCCCCAGATCGTGGAGCGACCGCACGTGTGTGGGTAGACAGCGCCGGCTCGGCCAGCGAAACTCGCGAACGCCGCATAGGCACGGCACGCGCGGGCCGCCACGAACCCGCGAGCGGACTGCTCATCGAACTCCTCCGGGGAGTGGACGACTCCCGCCGCGTACAGATCGACATCGAGCCTCGCGAGGTCCGACGTGTGGACGCTTGCGCTGGTGTCCTTGCAGATCGACATTCCGACCTTCCAGCCGTCGACCGTGATGGTCCGAGCCGCACGGCCCGGGGCGAACCGGTTCAACTCAGGGGCGTGCAGCGTGCGTTTGTGGTAGACGACGTCGGCGCTTCCGTCGTGCACCCTGATGCTGCTGATGAACTCCCTCCCCTCCCCATCTCGCGTCGGCGCGCCCACGATCGCGATCGACCGACAGTCGCGGGCGGCGTCGATGAGAGGTTGCAGGCGTGGGTCGTCGAGCTCCAGAGCTGGTGCCTGCAGGCGATACCCGGTCAACGAGAGCTCTGGAAACAGGATCAATCTCGCCTGTGCGGAACGAATGGCTTCCGCGTGGCGCTCAGCATTGCCTGCGATGTCCGACGGACTCGTCGCCGGCTGGGCAAGAGCGATGAGCAACGTCTCGCTGCGCCGTGTCGGCACGGACGCCTCTCCAGACAGATCAAGTGTTGCGCTCTCTGCCGCTTGTGTCACGGTTCGCACCTCCTCCTCGTCAACACTCTGACGACGCCCGGCAGGTCGGCGTGACAAGACAGGGAGAAGAATCAATGCGAAACATGCTCGTCACCGGCGGTACCGGAAATCTCGGACGACACGTCCTCCCGCACCTGCAGGAGGCTGGTGTCAACCCCCGTGTGCTCACGCGGTCGCCCCGTTCGGACTCAGACGGTGTCGTGTTCTTCCGGGGAGACACGGTCAAGGGCGACAACCTGGCTGAGGCGGTTGCCGGGATGGAGACGGTTCTGCATCTCGCCGGAGGTGCGAAAGGCGACGACGTCGCCGCGCGCAACATCGCCGCCGCTGCGAAGGCTGCCGGAGTCGAGCATCTCGTGCTGATCTCCGTCGTTGGGGCGGATCACATGCCGATCGGCTATTTCCGCGCGAAGGCGCGGGCCGAGGAAGAGTTCGCAAACTCAGGGGTTCCGTACAGCATCGTTCGCGCGGCGCAATTCCACGACTTCATCCTCAAGACGATCGGATCGATGGCAAAGCTCCCGTTCGTGCCACTTCCGTCTGGGCTTCGATTCGAGCCGGTTGACGTCTCGGAGGTGGCCGCGTACGTTGCTGAGATCGCTTTGCGAGAACCGTCTGGCCGCGCACGAGACATTGCCGGGCCCGCCGTGATGGATGTCGAGGAGATCGTCAGGCCGCTCCTCAAGTTGCGTCAGCGGCGATTCCGTCCGCTTCGTGTGCCATTGAGCGGGGCGATCGGGCGTGCGTACAAGGCTGGAGACAACCTTGCGCTACCCGGAGTGATGAGAGGCGGCATCCCGTGGTCGGAATACCTTGTGGCGCGCGCCGCGGTCGAGCAGAAAGTCTGAGATGTCGGTCACGGAGGGGGAGAGTGCTCAGCTCACGCTGTGTTGTCTGCTTTGGGCACGAGATGGCGCACGCCGTGAACTTCGTGAGTACGAGGATTCAGTGATCGAGCTGTTGCCCCGGCATGGTGCGGGATTGCTGCTGCGGGCGTTCGGATCAGGAACGGGAGATGGCCCAGACGAGGTCCAACTGTTCCGTTTTCCGGACGATGCAGCTCTCTCGAGCTTTCTCGCAGACCCCGATCGGGTAGCCAGAGCAGAGGCCAGGGATCGAGCCATCGCCAGGACCGTGACGTTCTCGGTGACGGTGGCAGATCCTGCGGGACGAGGAAACGACGAAACGAGGATTCATGAGTGACGGAGTGTTCGACGAGGATGTCGCGCGTTCGTACGACGCCGACATCGAGCATATGTATGCCCCTGAGGTCCTGATACCGACCGTCGACGTCCTGTCGAAGTTGTCGTCCGGCGGGTCAGCGCTGGAGTTCGCGATCGGAACCGGCCGGGTCGCGGTGCCACTGGCGCGTCGCGGGGTGCACGTCGAGGGGATCGAGTTGTCCGCGGCGATGGCGGACGTCCTCCGTGAGCGCGAAGGCGGCGAAACGATCAACGTCGTCATCGGGGACATGGCGACGACAACGGTCCCGGGAGCGTTCGATCTGGTCTATCTGGTCTTCAACACCATCGGGAACCTGACTTCCCAGGACCAGCAGACTGCGTGCTTCGTCAATGCCGCTCGCCATCTCAAGCGAGGCGGTCGGTTCGTCATCGAAGTCGGAGTCCCGGCGTTGCGGAGACTGCCTCCCGGCGAGCGGTTCGTCACGTTCTCCATGTCCCACCACTACATCGGCGTCGATGAGTACGACCTGGTGACCCAGTCGCTGGTGTCGCATCATCTCAACGTCGACGACGAGGGACGAGCGAGGTCCTTTCGAACGCCGCAACGGTACGTCTGGCCGGCCGAGCTGGACCTCATGGCGCAGATCTCGGGAATGCGTCTCGAGTCCCGCTGGGAGAGCTGGGACAAGACCGCCTTCACTCACGAATCAGAGCACCACGTATCGGTCTGGATCAAGCCCTAGGGGTACGACTGCGAGAGGGTCGTTTCGGTAGAGGGCCCGCCGACGGTACGCGCCCCGAACCGCGGTCAGACTCCGGTCTCCGCCGGGAGGCGTCCGGATGCGACGGCTCGGCGCAGCAGCTCGAAGTCGGCCTCGGCGACATCGGCGTACGCGGCCGACCATTCCGCTGTCGCCTCGGCGAATTCTTCGGATCGGCCGAGGTAGCCCACGATCGCTGCCGAGGCGGGGGACTGCCCGTGCGCCCGAGCCAGGAGCGCGGCGCACAGCGCACCGTACGAGCGGAACTGGTCGGCGTCGAGCGTGTCCGGCTCGATCGACCCCTTCATGTCGCGGAACTGCCGCCAGTAGTAGTCCACCCGATACCGGTCCGCGGAGTCACCGGCCCAGCCGCGGATCCATCCGACGAACAGGTCGGAGTTCGCCTGCAGGATCCGCTGGGCGGCGACGACGCGGTGGCCCTCGATGAAGTCGGTCATGCCGGGGCGACCGGGGATGATCGATCGCCGGCCCCCGTACGTCGTCAAGACGGACGGCGGAGCCTCCTTGGCCTGGAGGAACAGCATGTCGCCGGTGGGGCCCTCGACTGCGAGCAGGTAGCAGCGGGTGCCGACGCTGCCGACACCGACGACCCGCAGGGCGAAGTCGACCACGCGGTACTGCTCCAGCAGGAACGCGATGTCCTCGCGCAGGGTCGCGCGGTACTGGGTAAAGAGGTCGGTGACCTCGCCCAAGGTCGCGTGGTCGACGTGGCGCAGGATGGGAGGCTGATCGACGATGCGGATGCCGCCGTCGACCGAAATCGTCGTCAGGCGCTGCAGGAGCCGCTCGGACGTGCGTGCGCGGGCCTTCTTCGCTGCTTTGCGGACCGTCCGCTCGCCTTTCTCCCCGAGGTGACGTGCGACCGAGGACGTGTCGACCCGGGTGTAGTAGCGCTCCCGCGTGGAGAGGCGGCAATAGCCCCGCAACATCTCGCGGTACCCGTCAGCGGCGGCGAAGGCCGCGTCGCGGCATCCGTCCTCGCTCAGGCCGATGTCGCGTCCGCTGAGGTACACGCTCGCGGTGAGCCGGCGCACGTCCCACTCCCACGGCGCGACGCCGGCCTCGTCGAAGTCGTTGAGGTCGAAGACGAGCGCGCGTTCGGGCGAGGCGAAGAAACCGAAGTTCGAGATGTGGGCGTCGCCGCAGGAGACGACCTCGAGGTCGGTGGTGGGTGCACGGCGCAGGTCGGCCGCCATGACGGCCGCCGTGCCGCGGTAGAACGAGAACGGCGATTGCAGCATCCGTCCCACCCGCACCGGCACGAGATCCTTCAGTCTCGACGCGTGCTGTTCCTCGAGGATGCCGAGGGGATCCCGGTCGACGGGGAGGACCAGCTCGGCCAAGCCTCGCCGCGGCAGACGCTTGCGCACCCGGCGCCCGGCTTCATTCGCGGAGGACCGTCGCTCGCCGTTGCCCATGTGGGCAGGCTACCGCGTGACCGAGCGCGACCGGGGGCGGATGGTCACACGTCGGCGCGGCAGAAGCCGGCGGATGGGCGATCGACGATGGCCAGAACACCACCGTCGGCGGAGACGATCGAGCGCGGAAGGCCCCATCGTCGTCACAGGCACCAACGGGCGAGGACACAGTGCTCGCGGTCAGTCGGGCGGTGCGTGTCGCTCCGCGGCCACCAGGCGCCGGTACTGCGAAGGCGTCAGCTCGAGCGTATGGCGGAACGCCGTGGTGAGATGTGCATGATCCGCGTACCCCATCTCGGCGGCGATCTGTGCGATGGGGACGGCTCGGTCGCTGCCGATTCTCTCGAGCGTCTCGTGGAGGCGGTGCCGCCGGATGACCGCGAGCGGGGACACTCCGAGGTAGCGACGCGAGAGACGCTGCAGCGTTCGAGGGCTCACGCCAAGACCGTCGGCAAGCTCGTCGACCCGCGCGATGGACGTGTCGCTGTGGATCAGGTCGACCATCCTGTTGGCAAGGCGTCCGCGGGCGTCTGGGATCGGGATGCGCGCTCGTGCCCACTCGGCAACCGCGGTGACGGCCTGCTGAGGTCCGGGTTCTGGACCGGCCGTCATCGACTCGACTGCTGCACGTCCGAGTGACGGCTCCGCTCGCGGCACTTCGCCGTCCAGATATGGGGCCGGGTCGCCGAAGAGGGCTGGGGTGGATGCGGGTCGGAGCTGAATCCCGACCAGCCAACCCTGCCCTCGCAACTCCCGGGAGAAGAAGTTCCGGGATGGGCCCAGTACCGTGACGTGGCCACGGTCATCGACGATCAGGTTCATCGAGTGGAGCACGAGGGCCTTCGGCCGAAGCACCACTCCGGATGGCACGTCCCACCGTGGCACCCACACCCACTGCAGCCGGTCGGCGACATCGGTCGGCGGCGCGATTCGCTCGTACGGCGGAATGTCCCTGTGGAACAGCAGGCCGCGCCCGCGAGGTTGAGATCCCGAGTCGACGCTTCGTCGAAGGGAAATGGGCATGATGACGCTCCGTCTGTGAGTCGTCCGAGCGCACGAATGAGGCCCGGGTGATGACACACGGCGAAGAGGTCGCGAGGAGCTTCGCCGCGCTAGCGGCTGAGCCAGATGACGGCAATTGCTGCAGTACCCATACGAGGGAGTGTATGGCGCCCGAACGTTCGGCCCAAAGTTCGAGCACGAGACGTCGGGGTGGGCCGTTTCGCCCCGGCCCGTACGGTGCCGGGGCGAAACGGGCTCGCGCGGTCTGCAGATCAGCCCGGAACGCGGTCGAGGAATCCATAGACATCTTGGATGAACCCTCGATCGTCGGCGACGACCACGTCGAAACCGATGACGATCGGCTCTTCACCGGCGGGCCCGAGTCCCCACCGGAAGCGGGACAATCGACCGTGCGCGTCGGGCTCGCCGACACTCGTGAAGTGGAAGCCCGGAAACTGCTTCCTCACGCCATCGATGACCTGGGCGATCTCCGCGTGGCCGACCGCCTCGACGAGAGGGTCGGCGTACACCGCGCGTTCTGACCAGTGCTCCTTCAGGAGCGCTCTGCGGAGTTCCTCGTCTGCCGCATTCCACGTCGCCAGGTAGTTCTCGACCAAACGCATTGCGCAGTCCTTTCTCATCGGCACAAGGTGTCGGAAGCATGCTGGTGCCAACAGAAGCGAGTGGTCCATTACCTCCGAGGTCATTGGATTGCAGCGCCGGCTCGGTACCCTCGACGTCATGTCCGTGACCGACGACGCGCAGGTGGGCGGTCTGCTGCGCATGTGGCGGGAGCGCAGGCGCCTCAGTCAGCTCGAGCTCTCGGCACGCGCCGGAGTGTCCTCTCGTCACCTCAGCTTCTTGGAGACGGGTCGCTCGCGACCTACGCCACAGATGATCGACCGACTCGCGACACAGCTCGACGTGCCATTGAGAGAGAGGAACCAGTTACTGCTCTCCGCGGGCTTCGCGCCGGCGCACCCCGAGCGGTCGATACGTTCCCCTGAGCTCTATGCGGTGAGTGTTGCGTTCCAGCGGATCCTCGACGCCCATATGCCATTCCCGGCGCTCGTTCTGGACCGCTGGTGGAACATCGTCGACCGCAATCCTGCGACTGATGTCGTGCTGCGGGGCTGCGCGTCTCACCTCCTGGAGCCACCTGTCAACGCCGTCCTGGTCACGCTGCACCCTGAGGGGCTTGCCCCGCGCATCCGCAATCTCGCGCAATGGCGTACTCACCTGCTCGGGCAGGTTCGTTCGCGTGCCGAGCACACCGGCGATGCGCGACTGCACCAACTTGTGCGCGACGCATCAGCCCTCGGAGAAGTCGAGGAGAGCGCTGGCAGCGCCACCGATGTCGTGTTGCCGCTCGAGCTCGATCGAGGTGGTGACATCCTGCGGCTCTTCAGCATCGCTGCCGCTCTTCAGTCTGCTACGGACATCACCATCGACGAGCTCCATATCGAGGCGTTCTACCCCGCGGATCAGGCGACGGCTGCATGGTTCGGACGACTGGGCAGCTGAGATTCCCGCTGCGAGCACCGCCGGCCGCCGGGGACGTGGTGGGAGCCTGGTCGCAAATATGCAAGACCGCCAGTTTCGGCGACCGTACCGTCGGGCACATGACTCTGCGCGAATCTCGGCCGCCGCTCTCCGAAGCCCGCACCGACCCCGCTCTTCCGAACGGGTTCACCAGCGTGACCCCCTTCATCACGGTCGCCCGAGCTCGAGACGCGATCGAGTTCTATCGACACGTGTTCGGCGTCCGCGTCGTCGACGTGACCGAGGTCGATGGGAAGGTGGTGCACGCAGAACTGGAGTTCCCGAGTGGCCGACTCCAACTCGGCGAACCCAACGACGTCTACGGCCTGGTGGCGGCCGGAACCGACGGGGACTGCTATTCGCTCGGCCACTACTGCGCCGATGTCGATGCGGTCGCGGCACGCGCCGTGGCGGCCGGCGCGGCGATTCGCGAACCCATCACCGATTTCGTCACGGGTGACCGATACTGCAGCCTGCGAGACCCCTTCGGGGTCAGGTGGTCGGTCATGACGCGGATCGAGGAGATCCCAGAGGCCGAAGGGGCGCGTCGTGTGGCGGAATGGGCACACACGCAACAGGCGACCACGTGAGCACGCGAAGTTCGGCCTCGGTTCCGGGTCCGGCCCCGAACGCGGGGATCGATGAGGCGGCGAAGCAGCAGTACCGCGCACACTTCGATGCTCGTGTTCGCTTCGGGAACGGTGGGCGGCTCGACGCGTACGGATTCCGGCTGGATGTTCCCTCGGAGGCGACGCCACGGGACCGAATCGGTCAGCTGTTCATCCGTCATCTGGGCCTGTCGATGGTCGAGTCCGTCGAGCTCTCCGATCTGGTCATCGTCGAGGAAGCGCACAAGGGCAGTCGAGGCGTCGAGGATTCGGCTCGCCCGCCATCGCTGGTCGACCTGAGCCACGCTGTCCCGTGGGAGGCGCTCGGATCCCCGAGCCGGCACGATCACAGCGCCCTGTCTGCGTGGCGTGTTGACACGGCCACGCGTCCTCCTACGTCCATCGTCGTCGGGGACGGCCGCTCGGGCGTCGGCGACGACCTCGAGCACACGTCGCTCGTCAAGTTGGCAGCGATCCAGGGTGAGGTGTTCCATCTCACCGATCTGAAGAGCCGATCCATCCCGCCGGGCGTCTTCTACGAACGCGAGGTCGCCGGACGCGCCGTCCTTCTCGACACCGGATGGAGCCCGCGCTTCGGAACGCCGCTGTACTGTGAACCCGCTCCATTCCTCAGCCGTGAGGCCGCCGACTACCTCATCTGCGAGGGCGTCACCATGGTCGGCATCGACACGTCCGGTCTCGACGACTCCGCCGCTCGCCGGGAGGCGAAGGCGATGGTGCGCACAACTCTGCTCCAAGCCGGTGTGGTTCTGCTCGAGAACGTGACCAATGTCGACCTGCTGCCAGCCTCCGGTTCACGCATCGTCGCGGCGCCCCCGGCGTTGGCAGGGATGCACACATGTCCCGTCAGGGCATTCGCCCTCGTGGGTGAGGGAGCGTGAACGGGAGGGAAGCCATCGGGGCAGGTGCTCGTGAGCGCCGAGTCGTCCGATCAGTCGAACCCGGCGATCGCCCTCGATGGACGCAGCTGTTCGAACAGTACCGATCGATCGAGGGCGCACCTGCTGACGATGCCGTCGCGTCTCGCGTCTGGTCGTGGATCACCGGGTCTGGCGGCCCACTCGAAGGGGTCGTCGTCGAGACGGACGACGACACCGGCGCAGGCGGCTTGGCCGGCTTCTGCCTGTACCGCGAATTCGCGCGCCCCGCGAGCGGCACGATGGGCATCTACCTCGACGATCTCTACGTTGCGGTCGAGCATCGCGGACAGGGATACGCGAGGCAGATGATTCACGCTGTTCACGACATCGCGATCCATCGCCGGTGCAGTCTGGTGCGGTGGATCGTCGACCCCGCGAACACCACGGCCTACCGCCTCTATGAGCGGATCGCCGACCCGAAGGCGTGGGTCACGTTCGAGATCGACGGCGGCGAAGCCGGGCGCGGCTGAGCGGCGTGGAACGTCGCCCCTCGTTCCGAGTGCCCGCCCCACGGCTCGCCGGCTTCGGGAAGATCGCGCTTGCAGGAGTGCTGTGGGGCACGGCCCCGATCGCCTTCGAGATCGTTCGCGACGAGACAGCGGCCAGCGCCTACGCGGTGAGCGCGGCGCGGATGACCATCGCCGCGGTCGCGCTCCTCGCGGTGATGGCGGTCACGAGAGGACGTGCTCCAGCGCTCGGCCTTCTGCGCGTTCGGCCATGGATGGTGGTCGGGATGGGTGTGGGCGTGGCGGTCTACCAGACGACCTGGTTCGCTGCCATGACCTATGTCGGCGTCAGTGTGGCGACCGTGGTCTGTTTGGGCGCGGCGCCGCTGCTCGTGATCGTCTGGGAGGCGGTCCGCGATCCGCGAGGGGTGACGTTGGCGAGCATGCTGACCCTGCTCATCGGTGTGCTGGGGCTTGTACTCGTGTGCGTCCCGGGCGCCGAGGTGTCGACCGAGACGTCGTGGATCGGCATGGCACTGGCGTCTGTGTCTGCCGTGACGTTCGCCACGTGCATGGTCGTGGGTCGCAGCCTCGCACTGGCTGGGGAGCCACGCGCGCTGACCACGGTGACCACCGTGGTTTCAGCGCTGACACTTCTTCCGTTCCTCTTCGTCTCCGGCACGGAACGGATCTCACCCGGAGCTGCGCTCGCGCTGACGTATCTCGGTGTCGTGACGCTCGCCGTCGGCTACCTGCTGTTGTATTCAGGCCTGCAGACGGTACGAACGAGTTCCGCGACGCTCGCCGCGTTGCTCGAGCCGGCGACGGCGACCGTGCTCGCCGTCTGGCTCCTGGGCGAGGTCCTGACGGGGCCTGAGGTCGCGGGCGTCGCACTGATCCTGGTCGCTCTGGTCGTTGCGGGCTCGCGAGACGAGTGAGCACGCCCGCGCCAGACTGGGGCGGACGAGCGCCCCCACCCTCATTCCTCGGCGGCGGTCTGCTGATAGGCCGCGAGTCGCAGCTCGCCGTGCTCTCGGCGGTAGGCGCTGGTCATGATCGCGGTGAAGGGAGGTTGCCCCTTGCGTGATGCCGACCCGGCGTAGATCAGGAGCGCGGCATCCGGACCGAGGCTGAGCACTCGCGGATCGCGTATCTCGTACGAATCCCAGCTCTCTGCTGCGTCCAGTGCCTCGGCGGAGGCTTCGCGATCCAGCGTCATGCCGTTCACGAGGATCATGGTGCCGTCCTCGCTCATCACCCGCCGGTAATAGGCGCCGCCGCGGCCCTCGCAGAGCGCCTGCCACCCGGCGTGTTCGAGTTCGAGCAGCGCGTGGAGTCCGATGTCGGTCATCTCGGTTCCCTTTCAGATGTGTGGCAATGGATCATGCGCGCTCGGACGGCCGAGCTGCCGAGCTCGATGACCGCGTGCCTGCCGCATCCTCGTGGGTCCGCGTGGTGGGAACATCGTCACGGATGAGGCCACGCACGCGAAGTTCGTCCCAGAGCGCCTGTGGCACAGGTTCCACATAGTGAGCCGCGCTCCGCGCGACGTGCTCGGGACGGTCCGCGCCCACAACCGTGCCGACGACGGTCGGATGAAAGCCGGGGAACTGGAGTGCGGCCGTCGACAATGCCGTCCCGTGGCGCGAGCATACTTCGGCGATCGCCTCGCATCGTTCGATCTCGTCGGGGGTCGGGGAGCGGTAGTTATAGGTCGCGTGAGGTATCGCCCCAGTCGCGTACAGTCCGGAGTTGAAGACACCGGCTGCCACGACACCGATGCCCTGCTCGTGGCACAGCGCCATGTCATCGTCGATGGAATCGTGCTCCGCGATCGTGTAGCGGAGCGCGAACAGCATGAGGTCGAGGTCCGCGAGCTGCAGGAGCCGGCGAATCATCCCGCGCTCGTTCACGCCCGCGCCGAATGCCGCGATGGCGCCTTCGGCGCGGAGCTCCTCCAGTGCGCGGAAGCCTCCATGTATGAGTTGCATGATGCCCGCTTCGACAGCGGCGGGGCTGCCGAGGTTCGGCTCGTCCAGGTCGTGGATGTAGAGGATGTCGACCCGTTCCAGCCCGAGCCGCTGAAGACTGTCTTCATGCGACCGCATGATGCCGTCGTACGAGTAGTCGACATGGTGGTCGAACCTGAGCCCGCCGCGCCATGGGAGTGCGGTGCGCCCGCGCGGGCGAGTGAGTACGCGACCCACCTTCGTGGATACGACGAAGTCGTCTCGGTGTTTGTCCCGGAGGAACTGACCGACGCGAAGCTCGCTCAGCCCGAGTCCGTACCAGGGGGAGGTGTCGAAGTACCGTGTGCCGGTGTTCCACGCAGCCTCGAGGGTCAGGAGCGCGTCCTCCGGTGTGACCTTGCGAAACAGCTCGCCGAGAGCGGATGCTCCGAATCCCACGCCCTGGGTGAGCGGTGTCAGTTCCACCGGAAGCGCTGGACTCATCGCGACAGTCCGGCGCCGGCAGCTCGGTCTCCGAGGATGGATGGGCGAGATTCGCGGGACGTCATGTCACCGACGTTACGGAGACCGAGACGTGCGGTCTTGGACATTAACGACGCAGATCTGCGCCGGTGCGCGAGCCCCAATCGGGAGCAACAGATGGCCCATCTCGGCTGAATGTCACGCAGATAGGTATGATCACCAGTGACACGGATGGGAGTGTCCATGGCCAGGCAGTCTCCCGCGGACGTACAGCCGCTGGGCGCGTCGTGAGCGGCGCGTCGTGAGCAGCGCGTTGTCCGCTCGCCTCGCCGCCGTCGTCGAGGCGCTGCCACTCCGGCCCGGGCTCCGGGTGCTGGAGGTCGGCGGCGCGCCCGGTGCTGCCGCGAAAGCGGTCGCACGGCGGATCGGCGACGGGCACATCCTGGTCATCGACCGATCGGCCAAGGGCGTCGCGCAGGTCGAGCGGAACGCCGCCGAGGAGATTGCGGCGGGTCGGCTGAGCGTGCGGCAGGTCGCGGTCGAGACGTTCGAGCTTCAGGCTGGAGAGGCGCCGTTCGATCTCGCCTTCGCCGTTCGTGTCGGTGCGCTCGACGGGCGGCATCCCGACGCCGGTGTCGAGGCGCTGCGACATCTCGCCGCCGCGCTGACGCCCGCGGGGCGTCTCCTGATCGACGGCGGCGACCCGCTTCGCGAGGTCGCCCTCGTCCGCTGAGCCGATTGCCACGGCAGAACCGACTTCTATGCGTGACGCACGTGGGCTCGCCCCGCCGGGTCGCGAGCTGGCGCCCGACATCGCGCGAGGCGTCGCCCTGTGCTTCATCGGCCGAGCAGCTGCTCCGCTGGTTCGCCGACCGGTCTCCAGGGCGGGTCCGAGTCTCGCCGTGAGCACCGTTACGCTGGCCGCATGATCTCGACGGCTGATGCCCTGATCGGCGAGCTGCGCGACGCGGCCGATCCTGAGGCGTTTCCGAATCGGCACTATCGGGGCGGGGCAGACGTGCTGGGCGTGCGCATGGGGACGGTGTTCGAGATCTCGAAGCGGCGGAGCGCGATGGACCTCGGCGAGGTCGAGCGGCTGCTCGAGCAGACCGAGTACGAGCCGCGGCTCGCGGCATTCTGCGTGCTCGACTTCCAGGTGCGTCGCCCGGGCATGACCGACGGGGAGCGCGAGCAGCGGTACCGCCTGTACCTCGACCGGCACGAGGCGATCGATTCGTGGGACATGGTCGATCGCGCGGCGCCGCGCGTCGTCGGCGGGTATCTGCGCGGCCGCTCGCGTGCGCCGCTGTTCGAACTCGCGGCATCCGGCGACCCATTGCGCCGGCGCACCGCCATGACCGCGCCGCTCGCGTACACGCGCCCCGCCGACGTTGCGGGCATCGCCGACCTGCTGCGCCTCGCCGAGCTGCTCGCGGCGGATCCCGACCCCCTGGTGTCCAAACCGGTGGGCATCGCGCTCAAGCACGCCGGCGCCGTCGCGCCGGACGAGGTCCGGGCGTTCCTCGACCGGATGGGCGACCGCCTGCCCGCACCGGTGCGCCGCGAGGCGGGGGCCAAGCTGCCGGCGGCGCCGCGATGATGCACCGCGTGTTCTCGTACGGGACGCTGCAGCAGGCCGACGTGCAACGCGCGCTCTACGGGCGCGCAGTGCCGACCGTCGTGGATGCGCTTCCGGGGTATCGGATCGACTGGCTCCAGATCACGGACGCCGAGGTGCTCCGCATGAGCGGATCGGATCGTCATCCGATCCTGCGGCGAGGTTCGGCCGGATCCCGGGTCGAGGGCGCGTACCTCGAGCTCTCGGAGGCGGAGCTCGCCGCGACCGACGCGTACGAGGTCGACGACTACGTGCGCCGGACGGTCACGCTCGCATCTGGTGTGCAGGCGTTCGTGTACCTCGCGCGCGACGACGACACCGGCTCGCTCACGACCCTCATCGGCCGCTGATCGCGCGTCGCGGCGTCGATCGCGGCGAGCCGGGACGTCTGATACGTCTACGCGCGCGAGGCATCCTTCTCGCCCTCGACCGCGTAGGGATCGAAGTAGGCGACGTCCTGTTCGGCCGCCTCGATCACCCTCGCCGGACGGAATCCGTCGAGGAGGTGGGTCGGGGTGCCCGATGTGATCTCCTCAGCCGCGAGCCGGCTCATGATGGCACCCATCGTGACCCCGCTGTGCATCGTCATCACGTAGAGGCCCGGAAGGCCGTCCCAGTGGCCGACGACCGGGAGCCCGTCGAACGGGTACGGTCGCGCAGCGATCTGCACGCGCTCTCCGCGGACGGATGCGGGATCCACGTCGGTGAGGGCGAGGGCGGTCTGGTCGATCAGCCCCGTGACCGCCGAGTCGGGGAGGGTCCAGCCGGCGAGGTCGATCTGCTGGTCGGCCCGGGAGTTCCGGATCGCGAGGCGGCCGCCGGCGTCGGGACGGATGCTGAGTCCCGGGAGGTGCAGCATGGTGGTCAGGTTGGATGTGCCCGGCGAGGTCGTCACGGTGACGCCCGGGCTGCCTTCGGTGCGCACCTCGACGCCCTGGGAGGACATGACCGAGCCGATGCCGGCGCCGGCGGCCAGGACGACGACGTTGCTCTCCAGGCGATCGCCGTTCGCGAGCACGACACCGCGGACCTTGCTGCCGTCGGTGATGAGATCGACGACCTCCGCCCCGCCGACGACCGTGGCACCCATGCCCTTCGCTGCGTGCAGCAGATCGTGAATGAGCTCAGGCACGGTGATATGGCCCTCGGACGGGAAGAACACGGCGAGCTCGTACTCGTCGCGGACGCGGATCACGGGATCGAGATGCACCAGCTCAGCCGGCGTCAGCGGAATCGCTGCGTACCCGTAGGAGTGCAGCCGCTCGGCCTTCGCGCTCAGCTTCTGCGCGTCCTCGGCCGTGGCGGCGACGTGCACGTTCCCGTCCTGGTGCAGCCAGCGCGCGTCGCGCAGCTCTCGGGCGATGGCGCTCCATTCAGCGATCGACATCACATTGAGGTCGTGATAGGGGCGGAGCTCCTTGTTGTTGGAGTTCAGCCAGGCGAAACTCGCGGCGCTGGCGGCGTCGCCAGGCACCCCTTTCTCCAGGATGGTGACGTCCACGCCGCGCTTGGCGAGCTGGTACGCGGTGGACGCACCGAGCACGCCTGCTCCGATGACGATGGCCTTCATTGGGTATCTCCTTCTTCTGGACTGATCGCGGGTCGTGGTGATCGCACGGATTGCGGGAGTGAGAGGGGGCGGTGCGCCGACGAGTAGGCCACCTCGCCGTCGACGATCACGAGCTCCACGTCGGCGAGGGTGCGCGGCGAGGTCACCACGAGGTCCGCGGCCCGGCCGGGCGTGAGAACGCCGCGGGTCGCGCCGATTCGTGGGATCGCGCGCGCGAGGTTGCCCGTCGCCATGGCGACGGCCCGCTCGATGGGTGCGAGGCCCGCCTGTACGAATGCGGCGGCCATCTCCCACATGCCGTCCCAATGCCCGGCGGCGTAGTCGGTGGCGATGATGTCGATCATGTCCGCTTGGGCGAGCGCGATGAGACACTCGTGCATGCCGCTTCGGCTGGTTCCCGTCCCGCCGGTCCACAGGTCGAAGGTGTCGACCTCGACATGGCCACCGTGGTCACGGATCCACCGAGCACTGGCGAGCGCCTCGTCGACGCTGAAGGTGGGGTGGTTGGTGTGGCCGCCGATGAACAGCCCGCCCGCGATCTCCGCGGCCTGACGAGCGACATCGTCGGATGGCGCGGAGTTGTGGACGAGGGTCGGAAGCTGCAGCTCGACGGCGAGCGAGGCGGATCGAAGCAGCCCGTCCAGCGCGAGCTCGATCGACGGGAGCACCGACTGCTCGATGATTCCGACCAGGTCGTCGACGGTGAGCGGACTGAGACCGAACTCCTCGATGAGCTGCGTGAGCCGCGAGCGGTCGGGGTCACCGCTGCGGATATGGCGCCCGAGCGCGGCGTACTTCAGTTGCTGCGCCTGCGCCTGGACGATCCTGACGCCGGTGGCCTGCTCGATCGCCGCCGGAATGTAGATGTAGTCCTGCCCGCCGCCGCCGAGCGTCATGCCCGCGCCGACCTCCCCGAGAACGACCGCGCCGTGCTCCTTCATCTCCTGAGCGGTCAGACCGCGGTGGAGGTCGCTGAGGCCGGACCCGTCGCACGCGTCGGCCGCGCCGAACATCGGATCGAAGTGCACCGAGGACATCTCCACCTTGACGGGCTGCACGAGGGAGACCTGGGCGTGGTCGGCGGGCGACTTGAAGCCGTCGAGGTCGACGACCGTGGTGTGCCCCTGTGTGAGGTGCCGCCGAAGGTTGCCGAGCGACTCTGCGAGCGGCACGCCAGGGGTACCGCTGGCGAAGCGTGGTCCCGGCGCGGTGGCGTGCGCGTGCGCATCGATCGCGCCGGGAACGGTCAGTCGCCCACCGAGGTCGATGACGGTGTCGCCGGTACCGCCGGCGAGGTCATGCGGCGACACCGCCGCGATGAGTCCGTCTTCGATCGCGATCGATCCGCGAAACGGCTTCCTGCGGCCGTCGCCGGTGACGATCTCGGCGTTGTTCAGGACGAGCACCTGTTCTCCTCACTGCGCCCTCGACGGGGCTGATGGCTGAACTCGGAATCGGGGGTGCCGGCGAGCAGCGCGGCGGCCGGCAGGTACGGCTGGGCGAAGCGGGTGTGCTTGCCGACCACCTCCTCCTCGCTGAGGCCCCACGGGGCGGGGTCGAGCGGGTCAGACGTCCCGACGGCGAGCTCGAGACTCCGCCCCTCGGCGACCACCTCCAACGCGGCGACGGCCGAGTGCTCGTAGCGGACCCTGCCGCGGTGCATGAGCTCGGGCGAGCCATCGTCGAAGGCGTCCCAGGCTGGACCGGGGGCGACGCCGGAGACGAGGAGGCTGATGCAGGCCGGGAGACTGAACGCGACGTCCGCGGAGCCGGTGATGCGGTGGTCGCAGAACTTCTCGACCTCGCGCGGGCCGCGCACCACGACCGCGTCGAGCGCCGTGCCTTCGGGCAGCTGTGCGAGGGCCCGCGACATCGTGGTGAGGTACTGCTGCAGGTGCCAGCACGCCGGGTAGCGCTTGAAGCCGACCCGCATGACGCCGGGTTTGGAGAACACGGACGGGTCAGGGCGCCAGCGGTCCGATCCGGCCATGGCCCACATGCCGGAGTCGCCTTCGAGCGGCCGGGTGATGCCGGACTGGCCGGCTGCGACGAGCTCGGTGGCCAGGACGGCGCCCACTGCCGCCCAGCCGAGGTTGTTCTTCACGCCTGGCACAGGGCGGTCGTACCACTTGCCGGTGTAGGGGATGAGCGAATGCGATGCGGCGACGCCGACGATGCTCGCCAGGTCCTCGTCCCGCGTGTCGAGCGCGACCCCGATCGCGAGGCCGGCCGCGACGGTGTCCCACACCCCGACCGATCGAACACGCGCGGCTCGTTCCGGCGTGGGCCGGGCAGCGGCGGCGAGCAGCCAGTGCGCCTCGTAGCCCGCGGCGATCCCGCGGAGGACGGCGTCGGTGGTGAGGCGGTCACGGGAAGCGACCGCGAGGACGGCGCCCACGATCGGGGCGCCCGGATGACCGATGAGCGTGTCGTCGAAGTCGAGCGCGTTCGCAGCCTGCCCGTAGACGTACGCGGTTCTGAGCGCCGCCGGAGAGCCGTCGGCTCCGAAGAGGGTGCGCGCGGCGACAGCGTGCGGCCCGAAGTGCTTCAGCTTCTGGCCGACCGAAAAGCAGGCGAGGCTGTCGAGCAGGCAGAGCACCGTCCGCCGTCGCTCGGCGGCGTCCCACGCGCGGTCTCGGTACCGCGTGATCGATTCCAGGAGGGCGTCGAGCGCCGGTTGGGGAGAGTGGATGGCGCCTCCGCGGGCGCGCGTGTGCGTGATCATGCTGCGGCCTCAGTTGGTTCTGCTGGTGTCGAGTCGCGGATCGAGACGGTCACGCAGCTGCTCGCCGAGGACGTTGACGAGCGCGACGGTGATGACGAGCGCGGCGCCCGGCAGCGTGGCGATCCACCAGGCCGTGCCGATGAGCGCACGTCCTTCGGCGGCCATTCCGCCCCACGACGGCTGTGGCGGCTGGACGCCGAGCCCGAGGAAGGACAGCGAGCCCTCCGTCAGCATCATCATGCCGAAGTCGAGGCTGGCGAAGACGATGACCGTCGGCATGATGTTCGGCAGGACGTGGCGCAGCATGATCCGAAGGTGCGATGCACCGAGGAGCCGCGCACTGGCGACGTACTCCTGCTGCCGGACGACCATGACCTCGCTGACGACGAGACGTGCGTAGAGCACCCAGCCCGCGATCGCCAGCACGAGGATCACGTTGGCCAGGCTCGGACCGAGCGCGGCGATGATCCCGATCGCCAGGACCAGCGAGGGCAGGGCGAGCTGCACGTCGCCGAGCCGCATGAAGAAGGTGCGGATCGGGCCGGCGTAGTACCCGGCGATGAGCCCGATCAGCACGCCGACGACGAGGCGACACACGACGGCGATGGCGCCGACGCTCAGCGAGACCTGCGCACCGTAGAGGATACGGGTCAGGATGTCTCGTCCGAGGTCGTCGGTGCCGAGCAGGTGTGCCCCCGTGCCGCCTGACTGCCAGAACGGGGGCAACAGACGTGCGGACAGGTCTTGTGCGTTCGGCGCGTAGGGGGCGATCAGCGGAGCGAACACCGCCGCCGCGACGATGAGGGCGAGCAGCACCGCGGGGAGGATGAGCCGCCAGCTGATGCGCCTCCTCGCGATCGGGATGGCGGCGGTGGGAGGGTCGGTCGGGGATTCCAGCATGGGAAGTTGCGACATCAGCGTGCCCCCACTCGGGTTCGGGGATCGAGTCGGGCATAGACGACGTCGATCACGAGGTTGGTGATCACGACCAGCACGCCGACGACGAGGACGAACGCCTGGACGACGGCCATGTCACGGGACTGGATCGCCGAGAGCGCGAGTGCGCTGATGCCGGGCCACCCGAAGACGGTCTCGGTGACGATCGCGCCGCCGAAGAGCCCGCCGAGCTCGAGGCCGATGACGGTGATGATCGGGAGTGCGGCATTGCGCAGCGCATGGCCGAACACGATGGACCGCGATGACGCGCCCTTGGCTCGGGCCGTGCGCACGAAGTCGGAGTCGAGGACCTCGATCATGGCTGATCGGACGATCCTCGAGAAGGTGCCGACCTGGAACACGGCGAGCGCGACCGCCGGCAGGATCAGGTATTCGGGTCCGCGGAATCCCGACGTGGGCAAGAGGCGCAGCGTCGCGCTGAACACGAGGATCAAGACGATTCCGAGCCAGAAGGTCGGAAGGGACTGGACGAACACCGAACCCGCGATGACGAACCGGTCGAAGGTGCTTCCGCGGTACACCGCGGCGAGGACCCCGATCACGATCCCGATGATCGAGGCCAGGACCAGTGCGGTGGCGATGAGCAGCAGCGTGCGGGGGAGTGCGCCGAGGATCAGCTCGAGGGCGGGGCGCCCGCTGCGGTACGACGTGCCCAGGTCACCCTGGACGGCGTGCCAGAGCCAGTCGAAGTACTGGACGAAGATCGGCCGGTTGTAGCCGTTCGCCTCGCGGACGGCCTCGACTTCCGCCGGAGTTGCGTCCTCGCCGGCGATGAGGACGGCTGGGTCGCCGGCGAGATACACCAGTAAGAAGGTGATCGCGGAGATGCCGAGGACCACGAGGATGCTGTGCAGGAGCCGGTTGAACAGGCGACGAGCCACCATCGTCCTTTCGTTCTGTGGTGGTCCCGTGGCCGCGGGTGAGTTCACCGCGGCCACGGGAGGGGTTACCGCGTCTTGGTGACGTCGGCGAGATAGATGGCGCCGTCCGCGCGCGGCTGCCAGTCGACGCGATCGCTGGCCCCGTAGATCAGGTCGGTGCTGTAGAGGAACAGCACCGGTGCCGTCTCGTTGAGGTCCGCGTTCAGCGCGTCGTACAGGGCCTGCCGGGCGCTGGGATCAGACTGGCCTCGCGCGGCCGCGATCGCCGCGTCGGTCTCGGGCGTGCTGAAGTACAGGCCACGGCGCTCGCCGTCGAGCTCGAGTCCAAGGGCGAAGTCGGCGTCCATCGTGAGGTTGTTGTTGGCGCGGATCGCGATCTGGTTCGGCGCCTGGTTTCCGACCTGCCACACGTCGGTGAAGTAGTTCGGGTCGAAGCTCGTGGTCACGTCGAACCCGGCGTCGCCGAGGTTGGCGGCGACCGCTTGCCACACGGGGTTCAGTTCCTCGCGGAAGTTCACGAACTCGACCTGCACCTCGCCCTCGCCGTAGCCGGCCTCCTCGAGCAGCGCCTTCGCCTGGTCCGGGTCGTACGGGTACGCCTCGACGTTCGGGCTGAACCCGAAGACGCTCGACGCATAGAGCTGGCCGGCCGGCGTGCCATACCCGCCGAGGAGCTGCTCCGTGATCGCGTGCTTGTCGACGGCGTAGTTCATCGCCTGCCTGACCCGCTCGTCCGCGAAGGGACCTTCTTTCGTGTTCATCGAGATCCAGTTGGTCTGGTTTCCCTCGACCGATCGCACCTCGACGTCGGCGCTGGACTCGAGCGACGCGGCGAGGTCGGACGTCACGGCGGTGGCGATGTCGATCTCACCGCTCTGCAACGAGCTGATCTGCGTGGCGGGCTCGGAGATGAAGCGGAACTCGACCTCGCTCGGGATCGGTTCGTCGCCGTGGTAGTCACAGTTGGCGGCCAGGACGACACTGTCGCCCTCGTTCCACGAGTCGAGCTTGAACGGGCCCGTGCCGACGGGGCTCCGGCCGAACTCCGTGCCTCCGGCCTCGGCGATCACGCCGCCTGGCGTGATGTAGATGAGAGTGGCGAGCACTTTGACGAACGACGCGTCGGGCTGCGTCAGGGTGAAGCGCACCCGGTGCTCGTCGAGCTCTTCGACGGACGCGACATTGGCGACGTAGCTTCGTTGTTTCGACGCGAGCTCGTCATCGTTGGAGATGCGGTCGAAGGTGGAGATCACGTCGGCCGCGGTGAACGCGGATCCGTCGTGGAACGTCACGTCCTCCCGCAGCGTGAGGTCATAGGTCAGGTCGTCGACCTGCTCGTACCCCTCCGCGAGGTTCGGCTGCACCTGCATCTCGTCGTCCAGCTTGAACAGGCCGTCGAACATGTTTCGGCTGATCTGCGCGAACATCACGAGCGTCTCGGCGTTGGGGTCGAGCGTCGTCGGCTGCGTGGGCCAGGCGAGGTTGACCGTGATCGGCTCGCCGGATCCGCACCCGGCCGCGTCGGACGTCCCGGTGTCGGTCGGGCTTGCCGAGCACGCAGCGGTGCCGAGGGTGAGTGCGGCGAGGCTCGCGGCGGCGAGCCATCTGTGTCGTGTGTTCAACTCGGTGCTCCTCTTGCTGGTCGGAATGGATGGGTGCACTGGGCGGGCGGCTTGTGGTCGTCACCGCGCCAGCGTGTCGGCTGTGTGCTCGGGTCCGTGTGCCGGGAGGTCGGGAACCGCGGCGCGGAGCGCGCGGGTGTAGTCGTCGGTCGGATGGTCGATGACCGTCGCCGTCGGTCCGGACTCGACGACCTTGCCTCCGTGCATCACGACGACACGATCGCCGATCTGGCGCGCCAGGGCGATGTCGTGGGTGATGAAGAGGTAGGTCATGCCCTCCTGGTCCTGGAGGTCGATCAGCAGCTTCACGATCTGCGCGCGCACCGAGACATCCAGCGAGGTGACCGGTTCGTCGCAGACGAGCAGCTTCGGTCGCAGCGCCAGGGCCCTGGCGATGGCGATGCGCTGCCGCTGGCCGCCTGAGAACTGGTGGGGATAGCGGTCGGCGTGGCGGGCGTGCAGCCCGACCATCTCCAGCAGTTCGACCGCGCGGGTCTTGGCCTGTGCTCGAGACCTGACCCGCTTGGTGATGAGCAGACCTTCGGTGATGAGATCGGCGACGCGCATGCGTGGATTGAGGGACGCGTAGGGGTCTTGGAAGACCATCTGGATGTCCTGCCGCACCCCATGCCAGGCCTTCCGCGTACCGCCGATGAGCTGCTGCCCGTTGAAGACGATCTGTCCCTGTTCGGGGGAGATGAGCCCGACGACGCTTCGGGCGAGGGTCGATTTGCCGCTTCCCGACTCTCCGACGACGCAGACCGTCTCCCCGGTTCGCGCTGAGAGGCTGACCTCGTCCAGCGCGAGCGGAGTGGGATGCCCTCTGCGTGCCTTCCCGAACGAATGGCTGATCGCCTTCACCTCGAGCAGGTTGCCGAGGGATCTGATGCCGTGCGGCCGGGATTCGAGTGGTGGGCGGAGCGGGCCGTCGAGCGTGGGTGTCGCGCGCCACAGCCTTCGTGTGTAGGCCTCGCGCGGTCGCATCGACACGTCGGAGGTGGGCCCCTGTTCGACGATCCGGCCGTCATGCATGACGACGACGTGTTCTGCGACGCTCGACACGAGCGCGAGGTCGTGGCTGATGAACAGGATGGAGGTGTCGAACTCGTCGACGATCTCACGCAGCAGTGCGACGATCTGTTGTTGGACGACGACGTCGAGGGCGGTGGTGGGCTCGTCGGCGATGAGCAGCGCCGGGCGGCAGGCGAGCGCCATGGCGATCATCACCCGCTGCCGCATTCCGCCCGACAGCTCGTGCGGATACTGCTGCGCGACCTGCCGTGCGCGCGGCAGGCCGAGCCGCTCGAACAGTGCGACCACGCGATCGGCGACCTTCCGGCCGTCGACGTGCGGCTCGTGGATGCGGATCGCCTCTGCGACCTGGTCCCCGCAGCGGCGCACGGGGTTCAGAGAGCTCAGCGGATCCTGGAACACGTACGAGATGCCGGCGCCTCGGATCTTCCGCAGCTGCTGGGCGGAGCGTGTCGCGAGGTTCTGGTCCTGGAACTGGATGGTTCCGCGAATGGTCACGTCCGCGGACTTCGGAAACAGGCGGGTGAGTGCGAGGGACGTGACGGACTTGCCGGAGCCGCTCTCGCCGACCACGCCGACCGTGCTCCCTGACGGAACGTCGAAGGACACGGCCCTCACGGCGTCGACCTGGCCATCACCACGACCGAAGCTGACGGACAGGTCGCGGACCGCGAGCAGCGGTCGTACGGCGGATGCACCATGGTCGGTCGTCGGGGGCTGCGCCACGTTCACACGAAGTCCTCACTGTCGGGCCGGGTCGTCACGCGATCGCGGCGGGGAGTTCGGCCGAGTCGCTGACGTCGAGTATGATGTAACTAGTTACATTGCGCAAGTGCCGACGCCGAGACGCATGAACGCGTTATCCAGTCGCAACTCGCGCCGACACGGTTCGAGGGTGATGCGTGAGGTAGAACGGACACGGAAGCCCACCGGGCTTTCGCGGGTGAGATCGAGGGGACCAACATGACGTCGACGCCGTCGCGACGCGCCACCATCGCCGGTGTCGCCAAACTCGCCGGGGTGTCGACCGCCACGGTGTCGCGAGTGCTCTCCGGCGGCTCGCCCGTCAGCGAAAGCACGCGCCTCCGTGTCACGGCCGCCGTGAACGAGCTCAACTATCGACCGAGCGAACTCACGCGGGCCGTGTTCGCCGGACGCTCGAACACCATCGGTGTGCTGCTGGCCGACATGCGGAACCCCTACTACATCGACCTCATCGACGGCGTGTCGGGGGTCGCGAACGAAGCCGGCGCGCTGCCGTATCTTGCGGCGGGAAACCGCGATGTCACGACGGAGCGCCGTCTGCTCTCGCTGATGGACTCGCATCGCGTCCGCGGGGTGGTCACGACGGTCGCCAACGAGAACGAGGACATCTTCCACGCGATGGCGCTGGCCGGCACCGAGTGCGTCTTCATGACGAGGAACCCGACCATCGACCACCCGCGGATGCACAGCGTCCGCCTGGACGATCGCGCGGCCGGACGGCTCGCGTGGGAACACCTTGCGTCCGTCGATCGCACCAGCATCCTGATCGTGCAGCAGGCGCGCGATCTCGGGACGGTCCGCGACAGGACGGCGGGTCTCGTCTCCGCCGCGCGGGAGGCGGGCGTCGAGGTCGGCCCCGAGCACATCTTCAAGCTGTCGTCGCTCGACCGCCCGAGTGAGGAGCTGCGGGATCGCCTCCGCGCCGGCTTCGCCGAAGGCGTCGTGAACGCGGTCTTCGCGACGACGGGGATCGCGACCTTCCGCGCCTACGAGGCGCTCACCGCGACCGGTCTGGACGTCCCGGGCGAGGTCGCGATGCTCGGCCTGGACGATTTCGCGTGGGCCGAGTACCTCTCGCCGTCGCTCTCCGTGATCACGCAGCCGACGGTCCGAATGGGCGCCACTGCCGCGCAGCTCATCCTGGACGAGCCAGGCGAGAGCCAGCGGCTGACGTTCGAGCCGTCGATCACCGTTCGTGCCTCGACGACGATCTGATCACCGACCGTGCTGCGACGCGCGTCGCGCAGGTCCAGCCGTGGTCGGGACCGCGAAGCAGCCCGGCCGCCGACGCCTCACCAGGTCGAGTCGCCCCGGATCACGGCATCGGAGCCGCCGTCGATGAAGATGATCTGCCCGCAGAGGTGCGCCATCTCTTCGCCGGAGAGCCAGAGCAGCAGCTGCGCGATCTCCTGCGGTTCCACAAACCCGTTGAGCGGCATGGGCACCTGCTCGAGGAGGGCGGCCTTCGCGTCCTCGGTCGCGGTCAGATCGGCCGTCATCGGCGTGTTGACGACTCCGGGAGCGATGCCGTTCAGCGCGATGCCCGCTCCGGCCCACTCGGGCGTGGCAGCGTGCCGCCGGACCCAGCGGGCGAGCGCCCGCTTGGACGTCCCGTAGATGAGGTTCGCGTGCTCCGGCCCAGCTGCGGCCAGCTCAGCGGCGCGGGCGAGGGCGGATGCCTCGTCGCCGTCGAGGAACGCGTGCAGCAGGGCGTCGTCCGGCGGAGCTGGCTCCTTCGATCCGGTGAGTCTCCACCGTGGCACAGCTGGCGTCGCCGGTCCAGATCGCGCGCGGAGCCCGTCAGCCGTTCCGTGGCAGTACGGCCGCCGCGATGATCACGTTGTTGACGATGATCGCGGTCATCGTGCGGGTGACCGCCTCGGCGGCGCCGGCGGCGCCCCAGTTGCCCTGCTCGAGTTCCTTCGCGCGGGCGATCACCGGTGAGCTCCACGGGATCTCGCGATGGAACTGGGGGAGCGTCCCGCTTCCCGAGATGAGCGCGGTGAGCGCGGCCACCCGCGGCGTCGGTTCCGCACCGTCGACGAGGACCTCGCGTACGCTCGCGACCAGCTCGGCACGCCGCCCGGTGTCGCCTTCGGTGAGCGACGTCGTGGGGAACAGACCGAGCGCTTTGCCATGCTCACGACGGATCTCTCCGCGCTCGACGAGCCGGTCGAGCACGGGCTCGCGCAGGCGCGGCCCGATGGCCGCGAGCACCGTCTGCACGCTGCGCGGCTTCTCCGCGACGTAGTCCCATGCAGACCTGAGCAACGGGTCCGATGGCGGATGCCCGACGACCGCTCCGACACGCGGGCCGCCGGCGCCGTCGTCGTCGGCCCGCACGTGCTCGCCCAGCGCCAACTCGGTGACCACCGCACCGCCGAGCACGTAGAACAGCGTGTTCTCGCCGGCGATCGTGCCGGATCCCGGCTGGAACAGCGCCAGCATGAGATCCTCGGCGAGGGTCGGTGCGCCGTGATCGTGCGCCGCGAGCTCCGGGCGGTCGTCGCGTGATTCCTCAGGCGTCGGTGATGCTTCGGGTGTCTGGGTCATGGTTCGGTCCTTCCGGTCGCAGGCTGAGGTCCACCTCGGTCGATGGTCCGATCCATCACACACCGTGTTCCCACCACAGGGTCAAGTCCGGCATCCACCGCTTGACCCTGTGGTGACCACATGGTTTTCACTCGACGTGTATCGCGACCAGGCGGACGCCCGCGTCGCGCGAGACACCGGAAAGGTGACGCACATGTCCAGTCCGTATGAGGGTCTGCAGAACGCCGTGGACCAGCTCCCCGAGTTTCTCCAGCCGCTGATCGTCGCTGGCCTCGGGGCGATTCCGTACGTCGAGGGCGAGGGCTCCGCGGCCCTCGGCATCCTCGTCGGAATCAACCCCGTGGTCGCGGCGGTCGCCGGCGCCGCCGGAAACATCCTCTCGGTCGTCCTGGTGGTGTTCTTGAGCGCGCGCGTCCGCCAGTCGGTGGTCGCGCGCCGCGCCAGGTCGAAGGCGCTCGCGCCCGCCGGTGCCGGCACCGGCTCCGGCACGTCGGGCGACACCTCCTATGCATCCTCGGTTGCGGATGCCTCGTCTGGAGCGGATGCCTCGGCCGGTACCGATGTCTCGGCCGGCACCGATGCCTCGGAGGAGGCCGACGGCGCCACCTCGACGCGTCGCGCCAAGGGCCGCAAGCGGCTTCGCGGCATGCTGGTGAAGTTCGGGGTGCCCGGCGCGAGCATCCTCGCGCCGTGGGTCCTGCCGACGCAGCTGACGGCCGCGTTCTTCGTCGCATCCGGAGTGGCGAAGGGCTGGGTCATCCTCTGGCAGGTCGTGGCCATCGTGCTCTGGACCGGGTTGGTCGCGGCCGCGGCGCTCGGCGTCGTAAGCCTGCTCGGATGGTGAGCCCCCTCGGGCGCGGCGACGTGGGATGATGTGGCGATATGGCGTGGAGTACGCGTGAGCTCGCCGAGCTGGCGGGCACGACGGTGAACACGATCCGGCACTACCACCGGCTCGGGCTGCTCGATGAACCCGAGCGCCGCTACAACGGGTACAAGCAGTACGGGGTCCAGGACCTCGTCTGCCTGCTGCGGATCCGCCGACTCGCCGACCTGGGCGTCCCGCTCTCGCAGATCGGCGACGTCCGGGCGTCCGGGGAGAGCGACCCGGAGCTGCTGCGCGAGCTGGATGCCGAGCTCGACGCGACCATTCGACGGTTGCAGCGCGCCCGAGCCGACATCGGTGCGGTCCTGCGCGAGCGTGCGCCGGCCGACTCGCCGGCGGGGTTCGCGTCCGTCGCAACGGGGCTCTCGGAGGCCGATCGTTCGATCATCCACATCACCGCACAGCTGTACGACGAGGACGCGCTGGACGACGTGCGCAAGATGGTCGAGGCTGCCAAGGGCGACGACCTGTCAGGCGAGATCGACCGTCTGCCCGCCGACGCCGACGACCGGACCAGACAGCTCCTCGCCGATCGACTCGCCCCGACGCTCGCGCAGCACATGCACGATTATCCATGGCTGGTCGACCCGGCCTCGCATCTGTCGAAGAGCCCCGAGGTGACGGCGCGCACATTCATCGAGTCGATGGTCGAGCTGTACAACCCCGCGCAGCTGGACGTGTTCGGGCGGGCGGGCCTGCAAGCGCACGAACTCCTGCGCGAGTCACGGGAGCCGGGGAAGAGCGACGGGTGACCGGCGGCGTCAGAGGAGGCGTTCGCACCAGGCGCGGTACCGCTCGCGCGCCTGCCGAGTGCGGTTGACGACGTCCGTCCCGGGACGGGGAACGGTGACCGTCGAGATGGCGGCCGCGGCATCGGCCGCTGAGCCGTAGACCCCGGTGCCGAGTCCGGCGAGCACCGCGGCGCCGAGTGCGGAGCCGCCATCGGGAACCAGTTCGAGCCGCGCGTCGACGACGCTTGCGAGGGCCTGCCGCCAGATCGCCGACCTGGTGACCCCGCCGACGAGATGCACGGCCTCGGGCTGCCCGGTCACCTCGGCGACCGCATCGATCGCGTCGGCGCACGCGAACGCGATGCCCTCGAGGACCGCAGCCGCGAGCTCGGGAGCTCCGTGCTGCTCGGTCTGACCGAGGAACGCCGCACGCACCGCGTCGTTCTTGCGGGGGACGGTCGATCCGAACATGAACGGCAGGTAGGTCAGCCCGGCCGAGCCGACCTTCGCGGCCGCGGCCGCCTCGTTGATGTCGCGTCCGCCGAGCACGCTCCGTTCGGCCCACCGTACACTGGCGCCGGCCGCGTAGAGCGAGGCCATCGTGACGAACCCGTCGCCGGTGGCCGAGCCGAACAGGAAGCCCGGCCCCGGGTCGGCCGTCTGACCGACACCCATGACCTGCGCGGCCGTCCCCACGTTGAGGACCATGCGACGGCGGTCCACGACGCCGGCGCCGACGACCGACGCGGAGACGTCGCCGGCGCCCGCGACCACCGGGGTGCCGATCGGCAGGCCGGTCGCATTCGACGCCGTCGCCTGCACCACACCCCGCATCGCGGTCGAGCGGAGGACCCGCTGGCCGAGCCGCGGCGATGCGCCGACCGCCTCGAACAGTTCGGGGCTCCACCGGCCGTGACGGAAGTCGTAGAGCAGCGTGCCGAGCGCATCGGTCTCGTCGGTCGCCCACTCGCCCGTCAGCAGGTGCCCCACGAAATCCTTGACGAGCACCAAGCGGCTCGCCCGCGCCACCGCATTCGGGTGTGTGCGGACGGCCCAGGCGAGCTTCGGCGCGGTGAACGCGCCCACGACCTCGTTCCCGCCCGTCTGCCGGAACCGCGGATCCGTCGCGAGCCGCGCGGTGTCCGCCGCGGCCCGGCGGTCGGCCCATGTCATCGCCGGCAGTACCGGTTGGTCGTCGGCGTCGACGAGGAGCAGGGAGTGCATGTGCCCGGACAGGCCGACGCCCGCGACCGGCCGGCCCGGCACGGCGTCGATGACCGACCTCGTGCATGCGACCACGGCGTCCCACCAGAGGTGTGGCCGCTGCGCGTGCGCACCGTCGGCATCGGTGTCGGTCGGGTACTCGAGCGCCGCGGCGGCCACGACGGCGCCGGAACGGGGGTCGAGGCCGATGACCTTGACCCCCGTCGTGCCCACGTCGATGCCGACGAGCACCGGATCGTGCGGGTCGGTCACGCACGCTCTTTCGCGGTCGTGAACCCGTACTCACGGAGGAACTCGAGCGACTCCTCGGCGACCCGGTCGAAGTTCGCCAGGCCGATGCCCGCGGGCTCGCCGACGCCGATGTTGCCGCCGACCTGCCAGCCCTCCCACTCGACGCTGACGTACCCGTCGAAGTCGATCTCGGTCAGCGCGTCGAACGTCTCGCGGAAGTCGACGAGGCCGCCGCCGAACCAGATGTGGTTGGTGTTCACGATCGTCGGGAGACCGACCTCGTCCTTGATCTGCACGATGTCGATGTACTGTGCCAGCCGCTTGATGCCCTCGGGCACGCTCATGAACGGCTTCACCGCGACGTAGAACGCGCCGGTGTCCATCGTCATGCGGAGGTTCGAGGCGCCGATCTCGTCGAACATCCGCTCGACGAGCTCGACCTTGTTCAGGATCGTGCCCTGCAGCAGCTCGATGCTCACGTTCAGGTCCAGCTTCGACGCGTAGTCGCACACCTCGGTGATCGCCTCGCGCGCCTGGCGCCAGGCCTCCTTGCGCGACATGAGCACGTTGAGGGGCGGGTCGTAGAACCCGTCGCCGAGCAGGGTGCAGGCCGACTTCGCGCCGAGCGCCTTCGCCGCGTCGAGCGCCTTCTTGAAGCTCTCGATGCCGCGCTCACGGTCGTACTCGCGCGGGCTCACGAACGTCGTGTGGTTCGCGACGTATCCGATCTCGATGCCTGCGGCGTCCGCGGCCGCCTTGGTCGCGGCCAGGTTCGCCTCGTACTCGCTCGCCGGGCCGTTCATCAGGTGGCCGAGCAGGAAGTCCACCGCGTCGTAGCCGTACTCCGCCACCTTCGTCGCGGTCTCGGCCGACGGCAGGTCGCCCCACGAGTTCCAGGCCGGTCCGGCCGCCTCGAGGCGCCCCCACGGCATGTTCGGCCAGACTTCGAAGCTCAGTTTCATAGGTGTGTCCTTACGTGTGTCGGTGGTGCGGATGCCGGCGGCCGGCTGCGCGGCGCGTCGGCGGGACGGTCAGATGTGCGGGTTCCTGCGGCCGAAGCGTTCGGCCATGCGTGCGTTGTGCTCGCGGGCACCCGGCATGCCCGCGCTCAGATAGATGTCGGGGCGGTGCCCGCGCGAGGTCTGCCTGGCCAGGGCCTCGACGATCAGCGCGTTCAGGAGCGCGAGCCCCACGACGCTCGACGCCGGGCCGACACGGGGCAGGTCGCCATCGAGCACGACGAGCGCGTCACCGGGTGGGCACAGGTTGTCGAGCACCACGTCGGCGACCTGGTGCAGACGGCCGCCCGGGCTCGTCGACGCGTTCGCATAGGCGACCGACGTGATCGCGATCACGGTGATGCCCCGGGCCTTGGCCGTCTCGGCGACCTCGACGGGCAGGGCGTTCGCGCCGGAGTTCGAGACGACGAGCAGCACGTCGGCGGCCGGGTCGATGGCGTACGGCTCGAGCAGGCCGGCGGCGAGGCCGGTCTGCCGCTCCAGTTCCGTGCTGCGCTTGGCGCCCTCGTGCAGCATGTGCTCGGGTTTCAGGATCGGGCACACCCTGGCCGCTCCACCCGCACGGTAGAACGCCTCCTCGGCGAACACGTGCGAGTGGCCGCTGCCGAACACGTAGAGCATGCCGTCGCGGTCGAAGCAGTCGGCCACGATCCGGCCGGCGACCTCCAGGGGTGCCGCCGCCTGCTCGATCGCGGCATGCAACAGCTCTTCCGTCGTGTCGAGGTAGCTGCGCGTCGGCTGCATGAGCCCGGTCGCGATGTCGGTCATTTGGTCGCTCCCGCGATCAGGCCACCGACGAAGTAGCGCCCCACGAAGAGGAACAACACGACCGTCGGCAGGAGGGTGAACAGGGTTCCGGCCATCACGAGGCCCCAGTTGACCGTGTACTGGCCGATGATCGCGCTGAGCCCGATCGGCAGGGTCTGCAGCGCGTCGCTCACGATGAACTGCGAGGCGAACACGAACTCCGTCCACGAGAACACGAACGAGTACACCGCCACGGTCGCGATGCCGGGCAGCAGCAGCGGAAGCACGATCTGCAGCATCGTGCGGGTGGGGCCCGCACCGTCGATCGCGGCGGCCTCGTCCATGTCCCGGGGTACGGCGAAGATGAAGCCGCGAAGCAGCCACGTGCAGAACGGCGCCGTGAACGCGACGTTCACGAGCACGATCCCGGCATGGGTGTCGATGAGCTCGAGACCCGCGAGCGTGCGGTACAGCGGCACGATCAGCAGCGTTCCCGGGATCATGTACGAGAGCAGCACGATCCCGGCGATCTTTCCGCTCCCCGGCACTTTGAGCCGGTACAGGCCATACGCGGCGGCGAGCGAGACGATCACGGTGACCACGGTCGTCGCCACCGCGACGATGATGCTGTTCGTGAGGAAGACCGGGTACTCGGTCGACATGAACAGCTGCTCGAAGTTCGAGAGCGTGAACGTCTCGGGCCAGAACGTGGGCGTCGACCGGATGATCTCCTCTCGACCCTTGAAGGCCGAGATGGCGATCCAGTAGAGCGGGCCGAGCACGATGACCGTGAGCACGATCCATGCCACGACGCGGGGCACGGCGCCGAGCCGGTGCTGAAGCGTCCGTCCCGATCGGCGGGACGCGGTGAGGCCGGTCACGAGTCCTCCTTCGGACGGGCGAAGCGCACGAAGAGCAGCGCCGCGATGCCGAGCACGATCACGGTGAGCACGCTCGCCGCCGCCGCCTGGCTGGAACGGAAGGCGCTGAACGCGGTGTCGTACACGTACACGGGCATGGTCGTCGTGGATCCGACGGGTCCGCCGCCCGTGATCAGGTAGATGGTGTCGAGCACATTGAACGACCACAGCGAGCCCACGAGCGCGAGGGCGAAGAGCACGGGCTGCAGGAGCGGGAATGTCACGGCCCAGAACGTCCGCCATGCTCCGGCGCCGTCCATCTTGGCGGCCTCGAGCACCTCGCCGGGCACCGTGGCCAGCGCACCGTAGATCACGACCGCGCTCAGCGGGAACCAGTGCCAGCTGTTGACGAGGATCACGGCGATGAGTGCGACGCCGGAGTCGCCGAACGGCGAGCCGAGGTCGATCCCGATGCCGCGGAACAGTTGCGTGACGATGCCGTAGTTGCTGTTGAGCATCCACTGCCAGACGACCGCCACGGCGACCGTGGGGATGACCCACGGCAACACGATCCACGTCCGCGCGGCGCGCGACCAGCGGCTGCTGCGCTGCAGCAGCAACGCCGTCGAGAACGCGAGGATCGTCTGCACGATCATGTTGACGGCGAGCCAGATGCCCGATCGGCCGAGCGCCTCCCAGAAGGCGCCGTCGCCCAGCACCTTGGCATAGGTGTCGAACCCGACGAAGTCGGAGGGGCTGCCGATGGTTCGCTGATCCTGGAAGCTCGTGATCACCGCGTTGACGAGTGGGAACGCGATGACGAGCGCCATGATGATGACGATCGGAGCGATGAGCGCGTAGCCCAGGATGCGTTCACCCGAGCTCTGCCGCATCTTTGGAGCGGGAGCCGACGAGGGGCGGCGCTGACGGGTCTCCGCCAGCGCCGCCGGACGGCTCGTTACCGAGCTGGTCATCGTCAGTCGATCGCCGCCTGCATCTGCTCCTGGGCCCAGGCTGCCGCCTCTTCGGCCGTCATGCCGTTGACGTACATCTGCTGCACGGCCTGCGCCAGGAAGTTCTGGCCCGAGATCTCGCCGATGGTGTCGATGTACTGGCCGTCGACGAAGCCGAACAGCTCGCCGGTCTCCGACTGCTCCAGCATGGCGTCCACGCACTCGGCGTAGGTCGTCAGGACCTCGTTGGAGCGCCACTGCTCGAGCTCGGCACCATCGCTCGTGACGGGGAGGAAGAGGCCCGGCTCGGCGTTCAGGAAGTCGCCGTAGTTCTCGGGCTCGAGGAGCCACTCGAGGAACTCGCCGGCGCCCGCCTGCTTCGCCTCGTCGTCGCTCAGCACCATGGCGCCGTTGGAGTAGTAGATGCTGCCGGGCTGACCACCGTCGTCGGCGACCGGGATGGGTGCGCAGCCGAGCTGCGACGGGTCCAGTCCGGACTCCTCGGCGAACGGGGCCAGGTACTGGCCCTTCTCGATGGCCATGGCCGCCGCGCCGCTGTTCAGCGCGGCCTGCGGCTCTCCCCACGCGTAGTTCGCGGAGTCGGTGGGGGAGAACTGCAGCAGCTCCTTGTAGACCTCGAAGGCCGCGACCGTCTCGGGCGTGTCGATGTCGACCTGGCCGTCCTCCGTGAAGAAGTTGGCGGCGCCGCCCGTGATCATCAGGCTGTAGAGCACCTGGTCGGTGGCGAGGTTTTTCCCGGCGGGCAGCGCGATGCCGCTGGTGCCGTCGGTGGTGAGCGCCTCCGCCGCGGCGACGAGCTCGCTCCAGGTGGTGGGCGCCTCGATGCCGGCCGCAGCGAGCTTGTCCTCGCGGTACCAGAGCATCTGCACCATGCCGTAGAGCGGGACGGCCCAGTACTCGTCATCGTCCTGGTACGGCGCCTTGGCGGCGTCGATCAGCCCGTAGTCGCTGTCGAGCGTGTCGACGACGTCGGTCACGGGCTGTCCGAGGCCGAGGTTGCGCACGTACGTGGCGAAGTCGGGGATCGCGAACAGGATGTCGGGCTGCTTGCCCGACTGCGCCGCGCCGGCGATCTTCGTGTACACCTGGTCCCAGTCCTGCACCTGGACGGTGACGGGGTACTCGGGGTCGGTCTCGTTGTACTTCTCGGCCAGCGACTCGAAGGCGGCCACGCGGTTGGGCGTGCCCTCCATGTGCCAGAGCACGAGCTCCTGGTCTCCGCCGCTGTCCGACTCTCCGGTGCCGCCTGAACACGCGGTGAGGGCGAGCATCGCCGCCGCTCCGAGTGCCACAGCCGTAATTGCTTTAGATCGCATCTCACAACTTTCTGGTTGATGGGGACGCCACTCGACGGTGAGAATGGCGCGGGGGCGGGAGCTTTTCGGCTCCGCCTGGGCAACGCTGGAGCGACCATAGCACGAACCGCTCTAGAGCAATATAGGCTGTGCTACATAACAAACGTGTTTCGCACACTTCCACGTTTCCTGAACAATTGCCGGAGACGACACCGACCGACGATGGGGCGCTGAATGGTCCAACCCAAGTACCTGGAGATCCTCGAAGCGCTTCGCAGCCGCTGTTCGAGCCTGCCGATCGGCGCCAAGCTCGCCCCCGAGCGCGCGCTCGCGGAGGAGTTCGGGGTCAGCGTGATGACGGTGCGTCATTCGCTCGGGCGGCTCGTCACCGAGGGCTGGGTGAAGAAGTCGCCGGGCAGCGGCAGCTATGTGAGCCGGCCGACGATCTCGATGGGCCCCACGCTCACGTCGTTCACGCAGGACATGCGCCAGCGCGGCTTCACACCGAGCTCGCGGGTCATGCGCGCCGAGACCATCACGCCGGACGTGGAGACCATCGGCATGCTCGACCTCAGACCGGGGGAGTCCGCGGTGCTGGTCGAACGGCTGCGGTACGCCGACAATGAGCCGATGTGTCACGAGATGAGCGTGTTCCCGCCCCAGCTCGCGCCTGCACTGCTCGGCACCGATCTGTCCGGCTCGATCCACGAGCGCCTCGCCGAGCACGGCACCACGCCCGTGTCGACCGAGCGCGTCGTGCGCGCCGTGCTCGCGTCGAACCGGGAGAGCGAGCTGCTGCAGTTGCCCCGGGGGTACCCGGCGCTCGAGATCGTGGACACGTTCTTCGACAACCTGGGCCGCCCCATGCAGTACGTGCGTTCGCGCTACCGATTCGACCGGTACGAGGTGCGCACCGACATCAATCGCGGGTGACGGCGCCCGGTTCATGACGACCTCACCGGGCTCGACCCCACGGGCATCATGCGGCCGGCAGGGCCGGCGCCTTGGCGCCGTGGCCCGTGAGCATCAGGACGACGGGTCCGTCGTCGTCGAGTCCGCCCGAGGCATCCGCCCCGTGTACGCCTGGAATCGCGGCCGCGCCGCTGCCGACCGCGGCGAGCGCCGTGGCCGCGGAGGGCTCCACCCAGATACCGGATGCCGCGAGTCGGCGGGTCGCCTCGACGATGGACTCCTCGTCCACGGCCACGACCGCGCCACCGGTGCGTTCCACCGCGGCGACGGTGAGGTCGCCGTGGGACTCGTAGCCGGTGAGCCGATCGGCGATCGCCGTCGCGAGCGTGGGGCCGCCCGCTGCCGGGGTCGCCCCGCCACCAGCGCCCGGCGAGCCGTGTCGGCGTACCCACGCCGCGTGGATGGGCGCGACGCGAGCAGCCTGCACGCCCACGAGCGCCGCTGGCCGGGGTGCGCGGCCGACCGCCACGGCGTCGGCGAATCCGCGTTCGATCCCGCGGAGCAGCGGACCCGCGCCGATCGGCACGATCACGGCACTCGGCGCGCGACCCAGCTGTTCGATGAGCTCGAACGCGATGGATCGGTAGCCTTCGGCGAGCAGAGGATTCCGGTAGGTCGTCGACACGTTCATCCAGCCCTCGCCCTCGAGGGCCCGGGCTCGGGCGTACGCGGCGCTGTAATCGCCCGGGATCTCCTGGACCTCGGCGCCGAGGGCGCGGCACGCATCCAGCTTCTTCGCCGCCTGCGACTCGGAGCCCACGAGGACCGTGCACGACAACCCGGCCGCCGCAGCGTAGGTGGCCGCGGAGACGGCCGCGTTCCCCGTCGAGGCGACCACGAGGCCGTGCAGGCCGCGGTCGACGGCCGCGGAGGCGCCGACCGCCATCGCGCGATCTTTGAACGACAGCGACGGATTGAGGGACTCGAGCTTGGCGAAGACCGGCCGGGGCCCGGCGCGGACGAACGACAGCGGCACGAGCGGCGTGTCGCCTTCGCCGAGCGAGACCCGTGTCTCGGTACGGGGCAGGAGCGCGGGGAATCGCCAAGGCCCGCGGGCGCCCAGGCCGGCGGGGCCGAGATCGCCGGCCGTCACGGCCGCCGCGTCGACGAGGACGGGTCCGCCGCAGCGGGCGCAGTCGTACCGGAGGGCTCGGTCGGCGTCGCCGCAGAGCGCGCACACGAACCGATGCTCGCGGGTGCCGCCGTTCGTCGTCACCGTCACGCGCCTGCCTTTCGATAGATTGTGGAAGGCCATTCTGAAAGCTACGATCACGTTTGACAAGTCGATCGTCCAAGTCGATCGACGGCCACCGGACGGCGACATGCGTCCGCGGCCCCGATGAGGAGACTTCATGGACGTGCTCGATCTCACCCGCGAACTCGTCGCCATCGACTCGCAGAATCCCGGCCCGCAGGAGCCCGAGATCGTCGCGTACGTCGCGCGATGGGCGGACGAGCGCGGATTCGACGCACGAGTGCTCGAACCTGTCAGCGGGCGGCCGAACCTCGTCGTCACGGTCGACCGCGGAGGGCAGGGCCACCTCGGCCTGTCCGGTCATCTCGACACCAAGCCGATCGGCGATGCGCGTGCCGAGTGGCACACGCCGCCGCTGGAGCTCACCGTGGTGGGCGACGACGCCTTCGGCCTGGGCAGCACCGACATGAAGGGCGGCGTGGCCGCCATGATGCGTGCGCTCGAGGATTTCGCCGCGGGCGGGCGGGCTGCGGCCGCGGGCGTGGGCGCGGACGCGAGCGAGCCCGGCCGGGTCTCGCTCGTGCTCACGGCCGACGAGGAGCAGGGCTCCGACGCGGGCGCGAAGGCGCTCGCCGCCGAGGGCCTGCTTCCCGGCCTCGATGACATCGTGATCGGCGAGCCCAGCGGCATCACCGACCCATGGGAGGCCGTCTACCTCGTCTCCAGGGGCATCTGCTGCTTCCACATCGACGTGCTCGCACGCCAGGGCCACAGCGGGCTCTCGCACACGCTCGGTCGCAACGCCACCCTGCACGCGGCCGACCTGCTGCACGCGTTCGAGTCGTTCGTGCCCACGGTGGACGCCCCCGGCGAGGTGGCGTGCGCGCCGACCGTCAATCCCGGCATGTTCATCACCGGCGGCGTGAGCTTCGGCACCTGGCCCGGCCACTGCCGGGTGAGCATGGAGGTGCGGCTGGTGCCCGGCATGAGCCGGGAGACGCTGCACCGTGAGGTCGAAGAGCTCGTGCGTGCGACCCTCCCGGCCGACGTCGACTTCCGCATCAGCTACCTCGAGAGCGGGCAGGGCTGGATGCCCGCCGTCGAGCTGTCCCCGACGACGGCGGTCGCCCGTGCCGCGCAGTCGGCGGCCGAGTCCGTGCTCGGCAAGCCGGTCCCGTTCGCGGCGTTCCCCGGCGGCACCGATGCGACCTACTTCATGGGCCAGGGCGGCATCCCCACGATCGCGAGCCTCGGGCCAGGGTGGATCAGTGTCGCGCACGGCGCCAACGAGAAGGTCGGCGTCACGCAGCTGCGCCAGGCGCACCGCCTCTACAGCACCCTCATCGACCGGTATTTCGACCTTCGGAGACAGGAACGCGCATGACCCGGATCGCCCACACCAGCGAGACCCTCCCGAACCCCGCGGGACCGTACAGTCACGTGATCGACTGCGGGTCGTTCGTGGTCACCGCCGGGTTCGGCCCCCAGGACCCGGCGACCGGACTCGTGCCCGACGGCATCGAGGCGCAGACCGAACAGGTCATCAGCAACGTCGAGACCGCGCTCGGCCTCGTCGGGCTCACGCTCGCCGACGTCGTGAAGTCGACCGTGCACCTCGAGCACCTCGATCGCGACTTCGCGGCCTACAACGGCGTGTACGAGCGGCGCTTCCCGGCACCGTACCCGGTGCGCACGACCGTGGGCAGCACGCTCGCGAACATCCTGGTCGAGATCGACGTGATGGCGGTGCGGCCGCTCGCGGGAGTCGCCGCGGACCCGACGGACATCGTGACGGATGCCTCGGCGGCAGGTACGCCCGCGGCATGAGCGCCGTCCGGCTGGGGGAGTATGTCTGGCTCGTCGGAACCCCCGACGAGCAGAGCCCGGCGTTCACGAGCCCGTACGACAGCAATCAGTACCTCCTCTGGACCGGTACGAGGGGCGTGCTCATCGACGCCGGGACCGGCCTCGCCGCCGACGCCTGGTACGCGAACGTGGCGGCCGTGGCCGATCCCGGGGCGATCGACGTGGTGCTCGTCACGCACTACCACGGCGACCATGCCGGCGGCGCGGCCGCGGCGGCCGCGTACGGATGGACCATCGCCGCGGACGAGGTCACCGCGAACGCCCTCGCCGCAGGCGACGAGACGGTGACCCAGGTCGCGCGGGCCCGGGAGCTCGGGATCTACCCGCCGGAGTTCTCCTTGACCGCTCACGCACCAGAGCGGGTCCTCGGCGACGGTGAGCAGATCGATCTCCCCGGCATCCGCGTCACGAGCATCGCCGCCCCCGGGCACTGCGACGGACACGTGGTCTTCCTCGTCGAAGGGACCGCGGGCCGCGCGCTGTTCACGGGGGATGTGCTCTTCGCGGGAGGCCTCGTGAGCCTGCAGGCCATCCCCGACTGCCGCCTCGACCGGTACGCCGAGAGCGTCATCGCGCTTGCCGCACTCGGCGTCGATCAGCTCTTCCCCGGTCACGGCCGGCCGGTGCTCCACGATGCCGGCACCGAGGTCCGCGCCGCCGCGGCGTCGTTCGAGCGTCTGATCCCGCCGCGCAACGTGCTCAATCCGTGAGCACGGCCTCCGGCTGACCGCTCTCGAGCGATCGGATCATCGCCTCGGCCGTGGCGACGCTCCAGAGCGCCTCGCGGTGCGGCATCCGCTCGTTGGGGAGCGTTCCGGAGAACACCGCGAGCGCGTGCTCGACTTCCTCGCGGAGCGCGCCGCCGATGCGGCCGTTCCGTTCCGGCCAGAGCGAGAGGTCCGGCGCGAAGACACCCTGCTCGTTCCACTCGACGAGGGCGTCGTTGATCAGGCGCTGCGTGATCGTGCCGCTCGAGCCGATGAGCTCGGCCGCGCCCGCGATCGTCCCGTCCAGTGCCAGTGCACCGGCCAGGGACTGCGGCCCGCGATCCGGCACGCTCCACGCGGACTCGATCGTGACCGTGCGACCCGAGGCGAAGCGGAGCAGGGCGGACATCGACGCGGGGAACCCGGTGGCGTCGTCGGCCACCTGCAGGGCGTACACCGACTGCGGGCACTCGCGCGTGAAGAAGATGGCGAGGTCGATGTCGTGGATGCAGGACTCCCAGGCGGGGTGCACGCGGTGCCCGAAGGCGGCCAGCCAGCTCCGGGTGAAGTCACGGCGGAGTCGCACGCTCCAGAGGTCGCCGAGCCGGCCCGCGTCGAGCGCCTCCCGCATGTACGCATACGGCTGCGCGAAGCGCGAGATGTGCCCGGCGACGAGGTGCAGTCCGGCGCGCTCGGCGGCTGCGATGCTTCGGGCCGCCTCGGCAGTGTGCAGCGAGAACGGCTTCTCGACGAACGCGTGACAGCCGTGCTCGATGGCCTGGTCCGTGAGGCGGGTGTGCGAGGCCTCGTCGCTCGCCACGATCACCGCGTCCACGCCACCGTCCTGGAGCACGACGCCGAGGTCCGTGCCGTGGCGGTCCGAACCGTGCGCGGCGGCGAGCGCACGCGACCGTTCGCCGTCGGCGTCGACCGCCGCCACGATCTCGGCACCGGCCTCACTCCAGGCTCGGGCGTGCAGGGTGCCGAACCGGCCTGCGCCGGCGATGGCGATGCGGAGCGTCATCTCAGTCCTGTCCGTTCGTCGTGCCCGGCCAGTCGGTGATGTGTCCGAGGGCCTCCGAGATGCGGCCGGCGCTGCGGCGGACGAGGGCGCCCAACTCGGCCACGCGCGCAGGCTCGAACCGCTCGGTCGGGATCGACAGGCTGATCGCGGCGACGGGCGAGCCGTTCTCGTCGAAGACGGGCGCTCCGAGGCAGCTGACCCACGGCTCGTTCTCGCCCAGGTCGCGGCTGAACCCGTCCTGGCGGGTGCGCGCGAGCTCTGCGTGCAGGGCGTCGGCGTCGATGTGCCTGCCCAGCTGGGTCGCCGTGGAGGCGATGACGGCGTCGACGACCTCGGCGGGCGAGTGGGCGAGGATCGCCCGACCCACCGCGGTGGTGACGGCCGGCGCGGTGCCGCCGATTCGTGAGACGACGCCCACCGAACGCGTGCTGTCGAGCTTGTCGACGTAGACGATGTGCGGGTTGGCGAGGGTGCCCAGGTGGCAGGCCTCATCGGTCGCATCGCGGAGCTCGGCGAGCACCGGGAGGGCCTCGACCCGGAAGTCGAGGCCGCCGAGGAAGCCGCGCGCGAGGATGAGCGTTCCCGGCCCGAGCGCCTGGCGTCCGTCTGGCGTCTCCCGCGTGAGCCGGTGAGCCCTGAGCGTGCCGATCATCCGGTGGACCGTCGTCAGCGTGAGGCCCGTCTGCCGCGCGAGATCGGCCAGGCTGAGCCCGCCGGGGTGCGCCGCGAGCTCGAACAGGATCGTCGTCGCGCGATCCATCGCGCGCAGCCCTTCGGGGCCGCGGCGCTTGGGATCGTCCGCGTGCTGGGTCATGCTGGCCTCTCGTCGGCGACGTCGAACGTCGTGGTTCCGGAATGCCCTTCCAGTTTATCCGTCAGCCGGGCCCGAGCGGCGCGGTATCAGAGTCGGATGAATCCACCCGTCGCCGTTCGTTCATCGGGCCATCGCCCAGATGCCGAACACGGTTCAATCGCGGACGCTCGGATGTCGCACGTACGTCTTCCCCCGATGGCCACCGACCGCACCCCGCCGGACCAGGCCAGAAAAGATGACCATGATTCGCGCGCGCGCTCGTTCCCGCTGGTTCTCCCTGTTCGTCACCGCCACCGTCGGCACGGCACTCATCGCGACGGGTGGGCTGGCGTCCGTGGCCGCGGCCGTCGAGCTCGGGCTCGACGGCGACGGCTCGACCCGGTCGCCGTATCAGATCGGCTCCGCCGCCGATCTTCGCGTCGCAGCGGACGCGATCAACTCCGATCCGGCCGGCTTCGCCGGTGCGACCTACCGGCTGACGGCCGACATCGACTTCAGCGGTGAGACCTTCGCCGGCATCGACACGTTCCGGGGCGTGTTCGACGGTGCGGGACACGTCATCCGCGACATCGTGTACGGGCCGAGCGCCACGGGCGGGAGCACCGGCGGACGACTCGGGTTCTTCAGGTCGGTCACGGATGCGACGGTCCGAAACCTCACGCTCGACGGCATCGTCGCCGACAGCGGGAGTCGCACCGACTGGGTGTCCGGGCTCACCGTCCTTGCCACCCGCTCGACGATCACGGGCAACACGGTCTCGGGTGCGACCCTCACGGCCGCGAGCGGTGAGAAGGCGGCGGGCCTGATCGCGGAGATGGACGGCGGCGTCACGTCGGACAACCGGGTACAGGCTGACATCACGGCGAACAAGATGGCCGGTGGCGTGGCGTCGTACTCGAAGAACAGCGTCACGATCTCGAACAACCTGGTCGAAGCCGACCTCACCGTGGTCGTCGACGGCCAGGGCGGCACGCGCGGGGTCGACGCCGCCATGATCGCGAACTACCCGGGCAACCCCAGTGGCGATTCCCGGTTCACCGGGAACGTCGCCTACGCCGGATCCATCGACTACCGGGGTGCCGTCGACGGCTTCGCCGGTCGCATCGTCGGGTACACCGGTTACGGCGGGTGGACCGCGACCGACAACCTCGCCAACAGCGCGATCACGGTCGGCGGATCGACCGTCACCGGTCCGGGCACCAAGAACCAGCACGGCGAGGACCGCACGGCCGAGCAGCTCGCCGAGCGTTCGACCTACGAGGCGCTCGGCTGGGACTTCGCCTCAGCGTGGCGGTTTGACGACGTGCTCGGGCACCCCGTGCCGTCCTACACCTACGCGCTGCTCGGCGACGGGACCCCCGAGGTGCCGTTCGAGATCGGCAGCGAGGAGGACCTCGAGTTCCTCGCGGCGCAGCTGAACGCCGGCAACCCCCGGTACACGGGGGAGAAGACGTACGCGCTCACGACCGATCTCGACTTCGCCGACCGGGCGGAGTGGCCCGGCATCGACCGCTTCGAGGGGGTGCTCGAAGGCAACGGACGCCGGATCGCGAACCTCGTGTACGGCCCCGGCGGCGCAGGCGCGCAGCTCGGATTCATCCGTCAGTTGCATGAGGCCACGGTGCGCGACCTCGTGCTCGACGGCGTCACGGCAGACCAGGGCACCGGAACGCAGTTCGTCGCCGGCCTCGCCGTCGTCTCGACCCGTTCGACCATCACCGGCACCTCGGTGATCGATGCGCACCTGCGCGGACCGGCCGCAGAGAAGGTCAGCGGGCTCGTGGCCGAGATGGACGGCGGCCTCGTGTCCGGTAACTGGACGAAGGTGAGCGCCTCGGCCGACCGGATGCCCGGCGGCCTGGTCTCGTACTCGAAGAACGGCGCCGTCATCTCGGAGAACCTCGTCGAGGCCGAGCTCACGGTCGGCCGCACCGGGGGCACACGAGGCGACAACGCCGGTTTCGTGATCTCGTACCCCGGCAATCCGGGCAACGGGTCGAGCTTCACCGGAAATGTCGCGTACGCGGGTTCGATCGCGTACGGCGGCCGCGTCGACGGCTTCGCCGGCCGCATCGTCGGGTACACCGACCTCGGCGGGTGGACCGCGACCGACAACGTCGGCAACGCCGCGATCACGATCGGCGGGTCGCCGGTGACCGGCCCGGGCGTCAAGAACCAGCACGGTGCAGATCGCACAGGCGAGCAGCTCGCCGACCGGTCGACGTACGAGGGGCTCGGGTGGGACTTCGGGGAGAACTGGCGGTGGGACGACGCGCTCGGGCACCCCGTGCCGCGATTCATCCTGCCCGGCGAGCTCCCCAACCGCGTCACGACGACGTTCCACGGCGACGGTGCGACCGCGCGCGCCTTCACCTGGTACTCGACGCTGGTCACGGACACGGCAGTCGTGCGCCTCAGCACCGACCGCGAGTTCCCCGAGGGGGCTTCGACGGTCGATCACGGGGCAACGGCCGACACCAGCCGTCACGGCGAGCGTCTCTACCGTGCGGTGGTGCAGGACCTCGCACCCGGCACCCGGTATCACTACCGGCTGGGCGACCCCGTCAACGGGGTGTGGAGCACGACGGGGTCGTTCGTCACCGCCGGCACCGACGAGGACTTCACCTTCATCGGCCTGACCGACACGCAGTCGCAGAACCTCGCCGAGGCACAGCTGTCGGCCGCGACCATGTCGAAGGCGTTCGCCGCCGTGCCGGAGGCGGAGTTCATGGTGCACAGCGGCGACCTCGTCGAGCAGGGCGCACGCGAGCAGGACTGGATCGACCTGCTCGGCTCCGCACGCGACACGCTGCTGAACACCACGATCGCGCCCGCCGCCGGCAATCACGAGGAGGCGGATGACTCGTTCACGGACCATTTCACGCTCGAGGCCCCGAACGGCCAGGACACCCGTCGCGGCGCGTATTACTCGTTCGGCTACAACGATGCGCACTTCATGGTGCTCAACACCAACGAGGACGGCGCCACCAACCAGCAGGGCGCCCAGGCGATCTCCGACGCGCAGGTCGAGTGGCTGCGGCAGGACGCTCTCGCCGCGCGCGAGGCCGGCGCGAAGTGGCTCGTCCTGTCGCTGCACAAGGGGCCGTACACGACCGCGAACCACCTCGACGACTGGGATGTCGTCGCCATGCGGAAGGTGCTCATGCCGGTCATCGACGAGGTCGGCGTCGACCTGGTGCTGCAGGGCCACGACCACGTCATGAGCCGGACCAAGGTGCTCGGGTACGACCCGGAGGGCATCGAGCAGGCACGCGTGGTCGAGACGACGAAGTACACGGAGATCATCAACGGCAAGCGCATCGAGTACAACGTCGACCCCGATGGCACCATCTTCCTGCTGCCGAACACCGCCGGGGCCAAGCACTACGCACAGAAGGGCAGCGCGCGCGGCTTCGACCTCGAGCAGTACCTCCAGCTCTTCGACCGCACGGGCGCACAGGCGACCGAGAACTTCGTCGCGGTACGGGTGACGGACGACCAGCTCACGGTCGACGTGTACGACATCCGGAACCAGTCCAGCCCGCGCGTGTTCGAGAGCTTCGGCATCGACCGCTCCCTCGCCCCGGTCGAGGCCTCGATCTCGGGGCTGCCGGCGCTCGACGAGCTGACCCTGTCCGATGAGGTCGCGGTCGGCGCGGCGCGCGAGGCCGTCGATGCGCTGCGACCCGGGCAGCGTCAGGCGGTCGGGGGTCTCGCGGCCCTTGCAGCGGCCGAGCAGCGCATGCGCGAGCTCACCGGTCGGGTCTCCACCGACGGCAGCGTCGTCGCGTGGGCCAAGTCCGACGCCGAGCACCGTCAGGCGATCACGGTGCGAAACGACACCCGCTCGTCGTTCTCTGACGTGCCCGTGCAGGTCCGCATCGAGGACACCCCGGACGTCAGCGCCGAGAGCCTCGCCTTCGTCGACGCGAACGGCGTCCCGCTGCCGTACGAGGTCGAGACCTGGCGTCCGGGTCACACCTCGACGGTCTGGGTGCGGGCCACCGAGCTGCCCGCCGAATCGGCGGCCGTGCTCTGGGCGTATTACGGCGGCGGCGAGACCGCCAACGACCCGACGCGGGTGTGGGCGGGCGACTACGCACTCGTCGAGCACTTCGGCGAACCTCGCCGGTCCGGCGACACCGTCGTCGACTCCACGGGAACCGCCAGCGGCACGCTCGTGGGTGCGGACCTCGACGCCGTCGTCTCCGATCGCGGCACCGGGCAGACGCGCTTCGAGGGCTCGCGTCTGCAGTACCCGGGCGACATCGGTGGTGACTTCGACCGGATCAGCATCAGCGGCGTGTACGCGCTGACCGCGGGGGACATCGCCGCGCTGACGGGCAACGCCCCGATCGTGGCCAAGGAGAGCGCGACGGGCGACGGGCGTACGACCTTCTGGCAGGGCGTCGTGAAGAACGAGTCCCGTCTCGGCACCCGGCTCGCCGGGAACAGCTTCGAGTTCAACGACGCCGACGTCAGCTCGCGCCACGACGCGCCCGCCGACGGGGCGCCGCACCTCGTGACCCAGGTGTACGACGGCATGACCTACTCGGTGTTCATCGACGGGCGCGAGGTGCACAGCCAGATGCTCGAATACCGCACGACGTTCTCAGACCACCGCGTGCGCACCACCATCGGCGACTACGACACGTCCACGGGCGCGCTCTCCTCCCCGTTCCGCGGCACGATCGACGAGATCCAGATCGCCGGGGTCGCCTTCACGCCCGAGTTCGAGTCGTTCCGGTACGCGAACTACCTGGGCGACGCGGTCTCGCTCGGCGAGCGGATCTCCCGTGACGGCGACGCGATCTCGCTCATCATCGGCACTCCCACGACGGGCGCCGAGGTCGAGGCGGGCCTCGTGGAGTTCGCGGGCTCCGTGAGCCACCGGGCGACCGTGACAGCCCGAGTGGCCGGCGAGGAGGTCGTCTCCGAGCGGGTCGACGCCGGGGTGTTCCGACTGCCGGTCCCGGTGGACCCGATCGGAGACCAGGAGGTCGAGCTGACCGCAACGGCCGATGGCGGATCATCGGCGCCGGCGCGTGTGCGACTCGCGGTGACCGACACCGCAGCACCCGCTCAGCCCGAGCTCGACGACACGTCGTCCTCCGCGGGCCGGGGGGAGGGCATCGAGCTCACGGCGACGCCGCGGACCGAGAGCCTCGAGCGGGTCGATGTGGAGTTCTTCGCCGAGGAGCTGCTTGCGCTCGACGCCTCGAACACCGTCGTCCGATCAGGTGCGACGACGGATCGCGTGCCGACGGCGCTCACGCCCCAGTCCGGGACCGTCACCGGCGAGCTGTTCTCGCGGACAGCCGCCGAGAACGCGAACCCGTTCCAGATCTACGAGATCTCCCTGACGGAGCAGCAGGCCGAACAGGACCGATTCCATGTCGTGTGGCGAGGGTCGGGAGATGACCGCCGGGTGTCGGCGTGGGTGTACGACCACGCGGCCGGGGCATGGCGGCTCAAGGCCAGCGATGCAGACGAGGGCGGTGCCGCGATCGAGCTCGACGTGGAGGCATACGCCGGCGAAGGCGCGGTCTCGAACGAGCGCACCATGCACGTGCTGGTGTGGCGCGGTCTCACGGCGGAGCCGTTCGGCGAAGACCACGACTACGAGCGTGAGCCCGCGGCGGCCGACTACGACTGGGCGTTCGATCACATTCCGGACACCCAGCTGTACACCCAGGCGACGCCGCACATGTTCGAGGAGCAGATGGCCTACGTCGTCGACCGCGCGCCGGAGCGGAAGACCTCGATCGTCGTGCACGCCGGGGACCTCGTCAACCGCAAGTACCTCTCCCAGGAGTACCAGTGGGTCAACGCCGAGCGGGGCATGTCCAAACTCGACGAGGCCGGCATCCCGTACCTCGTGTCGTGGGGGAACCACGACTACGAGAACGACCGGAACAATCGCGTGATGCTGCCGAAGTACTATCCGATGTCACGCATGGCGGAGAGCCTCGAGGGCTCGCCGTGGACGTTCGGCGGCAGCAACAACATCGACAACTCCTACTACACGGCTGAGATCGAGGGCGCGAAGATCATGCTCCTGACGGTCGGCTTCTTCTCGGCCGATCAGGCCGGCGACGAAGGGCTCGCCTGGGCGAGGAACATCATCGCCGAGCATCCCGATCACGCGGTGATCATCGCGGCGCACCAGTCCGTCGACACCGGCGCGAACCGCTGGGCCAATCAGCACCTCACCAGCCAGCTGATCGATCCGTTCCCGAACGTGAAGCTGGTGCTCGGCGGGCACATCACGGGAACCGGGGTCGCGTCGCGGACCGCGGCCGAAGGCGCGCTCGTCTACGGCATCCTCACCGACTACCAGGGGCGGGTCTACGGTGGCCAGCAGTACCTGAGGTCCCTGAGCGTCGACGCCGAGAACGGGCTGCTCTACGCGAACACCTATTCGCCGTACCTCGATGCACGCACCTCCGACGGGCCGTGGCGACAGCCGATCGCCGAGGGGGCGATCCCCGGCTTCCACGGCAGTGACAGCGAGAACTTCGTGCTCGAGCTCGACTTCGGGGGGAGCACGACGCGCACGCTCGAGACGTCGTCGTTGATCATGGCGGCGGGTGAGGCGACCAGGATCGGGCCGTCGCAGGGGGTGGTGGGTGCCACCGCGGCAACCGTGATCCTCGAAGGCGTCCGTCCGGAGACGGCGTACGGCTGGTATGCCGAGTTGCGCGACGGCGCGGGCCATGTGACCCGGAGCACCACGCGCACGATCCAGATCACCGCGGCGGAGGCGCCGTCCGCACCCCTCGACGTCGTGGCGACCGGCGCCGGCGGCACGGTGACGGTGAGCTGGAGCGCGCCGGAAGACGATGGCGGAGCGCCCGTGACGCAGTACGAGGTGCGCCTCAGCGACGGCACGATCGTCACGGTCGATGCCGGCGTGCGCACGGCGGCGTTCACGGGACTCGCGCCCGGCATCTATTCTGCGACGGTGTTCGCACGCAACGCTGCGGGCCTGTCGGAGGGCTCGGCGCCGTCGAACGAGGTCGAGCTGGTCGCCGACCCCGGCGAGGATCCCGAGGCGAACGCCGCGCTGCGGGTGACCGGTGACCTCGTGCCCGGCGGCCGGATCGTGGTGCACGGCACGGGTTTCGCTCCGAACACGGCGTACGCGCTCGAGTTCCGATCTGCTGTGGTCGACCTCGGCTCCGTCACGGCTGACGAGGCCGGCGCCTTCACCACGACGGTCACAGTACCGACCGATACTGCACCCGGCGCGCACTCGATCGCCGCAGTCCGCGACGGGGTGGATATCGCCGCGATCCAGCTGCAGATCGCTCCCGCCAGCGAGCCCGGCGGAGAGCCGGGCGGACAGCCCGGCGACGGCGGCGGGGCCGTACCGGACGGTTCGGCCTCAGGCGGCGGCCTGTCCGGGCACTTGCCGGAGACGGGCTCCGACTCCGGCCGGCTCGTCGTCGGCGCCCTGCTCGCGGGCATGCTCCTGCTCGCAGGGATGGCAATGCTCCTGGTGCGCCGCCGCGCCCGCGTCGGATGGGAGAGCTGACCGCTTCGGGGACGCACGGAGCTGCTCCTCCGCGCCGGCGGCCGGCTCCGAGGACCGGCGCGCTGCGCATTCGTTCAGCTGCGCGGGGTAGCGTCGGCGGGCTGAGGAGGTGCATGGGTGAGCACGACGACGATCGGGATGCGCCGGAGGGCGGCGGCCGGGCTGCGTGACTGGCGGGACGACCTCACGAACGCCCCCCGGTTCGTTCTCGCGCTCAAGACCGCCGCGGCGGCCGCGCTCGCCTGGTACCTCGCGCCGCTCGTGCCGTTCGCGGCCGCCGAGTACTCCTACTACGCGCCGCTCGGGGTGCTGCTCAGCATGTACCCGACCTTCATCGACTCGGCGAGGTCGGGCCTGCAGATCATCGCGGGCCTCGCGATCGGCATCGGGCTCGGCCTCGGCGGGCTGGCCATGGTGTCGACGGGCGCTCCCGGCATCTCCGCCGTCGCGGCGGTGATCGCGGTCGGCGTCTGGCTCGGCGGGCTCAGGTCGCTCGGTTCCGGGCGTGAGCTCGTCGCGGTCGCCGGGCTCTTCGTGCTGCTGATCGGCGGGCGCGACGCCGACGAGTTCTCGATGTCGTATCTCGTGACGATGGCGTTCGGGGTCGTCGTCGGCGTCGTGGTGAACCTGCTGGCCTTCCCGCCGCTGTACCTGCAGCGTGCGAGCGATCGTCTCTCGGCGCTGCGCGACGCCGTCACGGCGCGGCTCGCTGAGCTGGCCGATGCGGTCGAGCACGACCAGATCGACCCGACGGCGATCGAACACGCGGCCGACGAGCTCGCCACGACCGTCACCGCGGTCGCCGCTGACGTGCGCGAGGCCGCGGCGAGCCGCCGAGGCAATCCCCGCGGGCGGCGGCGGCACGCGGACCAGCAGGAGAACGCCGACCGTCTCCGCGCGCTCGAGCGCATCGTGTTCTTCACGCGCGACCTGGCCGACGTGCTCGCGTCGATCACGCCGAGCTCCGCCGACGACGACGCCGCGCGGATCGTGCGGGGGAGCGACACCGGCGAGTCCCAGCCCGGCACCGCCCTCGACGCGACGTCTCGGGCCTCGCTCGTCGAGGCGATCCGCCGCACCGCCGACCTCGTGGCCGCCGCGCCCGGCGCCGAGGACGCCGCCCGGCGGCTTCAGGCCGCGACCGACGCGCTCGAGGCCGCGACCCGGGCGATCGACGCGCGGCCGCACCCCGCCTCGGGCATCGCCGACGACCTCACCGCCGTCGTGTGCGTCAGGCGCATCATCGAGGCGGCGCGCCCATTCACCCGACCGCGCGACTGACCGGCCACCACTCACGCGCACCGCGCCCCGCGAGCCGGGGCGCGTGACACGCCGCCCGACTGAACCCAGCGCCCTACTGTGGAAGCCATGGACCTGTTCATCGACGTGGCGAACGTCCTCGGCTCGCGACCCGACGGCTGGTGGCGCGACCGCGCCGGCGCCACGACGCGCCTGCTCGCGAGCACGGCCGAGCTGATCGGTGCCCGCGTCGAGCTGCCCGCGGGCGAAGCCCAGGCCGTGACCACGCTCGATGCCGTCACCGTCGTGCTCGAGGGCGCCGCGAAACGTGCGGAGGTGCCCGATGGGGTGGCGGTCGTCCGCGCTCCCGGCAGCGGCGACGACGCGATCGTCGACGCGGTGCAGGCACGCATCGCCGCGGGCGGGGCCGCCCTCGTCGTCACGGCCGACCGCGGGTTGCGGCGCCGGCTGCCCGCATCCGTCCAGGTCGCCGGGCCGGAGTGGCTCAACCGGCTCCTCCAGCGCTGACGCGCCGACCGCGCTGACCCGCTGACGCGCCGATGCGCTCACGCGCCGACCGACCGACGTGCTCGTGCGCCGACCGTCCCGGGTCGCTGCGATCAGCCCAGGAGCAGTCCCTGCGCGACCTCGAGCACCTCGACGTCACCGTCGGCGCCGCCGCCCTCGTGGCCGTTGTACGGCCAGATCGTGAGCTCCTTCGGCCCCTGCCACTCGTGGAACGCGCCCACGACGGTCGACGGGGGACACGTGGCATCCATGAGTGCGGCCGAGATCCACAGCGGAACCCGCCCACGCCGGGCGAAGTTCACGCCGTCGACGTAGCGCAGCGTCTCGTGCACGCGCTCGACCTCGCGCCGGTGCACCGAGAGATACCTGACGAGCTCCGAATACGGCGGAGCATCCGTGATCGTGATCGCCCGCGGGAAGTCGCACAGGAACGGGACCTGCGCGATGGTGCCGAGCACATCGGGGGCGAGCGCGCCCGCGGCGAGCGCGAGCCCGCCGCCCTGGCTGCGGCCGTACAGCGCAACCCGCGAGCCGTCGACGAGATCGATCGCGCGCACCGCGTCGATCGCGCGAACCGCGTCGGTGATGAGGCGGCGGTAGTAGTACGTCTCGCGTGTTCGCACGCCGCGCGTCATCACGCCCGGGAACTGCGGGTCGGTGCCGTCGGGGTCGGGCGTGTCGCCGACGCTCCAGGTGGAGCCCTGCCCGCGCGTGTCCATGACGAAATGCGCGAACCCGCCGGAGGCCCAGATCAGGTTCTCGGTCGGCAGCGCGCGCCCGCCGCCGTACCCCAGGTACTGCACGAGCACGGGCAGCGGGCCGTCGGCATGGCGCGGCAGGCGCAGCCAGCCGCGGATGGGCTGGCCGCGGAACCCCGGGAAGGTCACGTCGTACACCTCGAATGCGTGCAGCGGCGTCTCGATCCGCTCGACGGTGAGCTCGGCCGCATCCGTCTCGTCAGCCGCTGCGCGGCTCTCGGCGATGGTCGACGCCCAGAAGGCGTCGAAGTCGGCGGGTTCGGTCTGCGCGCTGCGATACGCGTCGAGGGCGGGGCCGTGGAGGTCGACGAACATGGTTCAGATCCTGCCGCGGACGTCGGCGGCGATCGGATGCGGCACGCCGTCGTCGGGCCGACCGGCGGATGATCCGGGCGGCGGGCCGGGCCGTCGTTCGGGGAGCAGCTCGGCCGCGGGGATGAAGCCACGCCCGGTCGGGCTCGCGGGGTCCCAGATGCCGAGCGCCGCGGCGAGCTCCCGGTACAGCACACGATGACCTTCGGCGTTGGGGTGGCAGCCGTGCCCGATCCACCGCTCGACCGCCCCGGCCTGCTCGGCGCGGCTCCAGGCCGCGTGGTGGTCGACCAGCACGGCGTCGGTCGCGACCGCGACCTGACGGACAACCTCCGCGTAGGACGCCAGGTTGGCGCGCCGGGCCGCGGTCTCGGTGGCGATGATGCGGTTCGGGGTGTGCACGATCACGGCGCGGGCGCCCGCGGCGCGCGCCAGCGCGACGGCACGGGTGAGGTCGTCGGCGAAGCCGAGCAGATCGGGCGTCGCCGTGTTCGCGTCGTTCATGCCGAACATGAGCGAGACGACGTCGGCGCGGTACTGCGACAGACTCCACTCCGCGTCATCGAGCAGATCCGGCACGGTGCGTCCGCTGATCGCGGTGCGGAGGACGTGGTCCCGCGTGCGGCCGAGCTCCCAGCGCACGCGCTCCTCGAAGAGCTGCACGTAGTCGCGCGAGCCGTTCGTGTGCGCGGCGCCGTGCGTGATGCTGTCGCCCGTGAAGAGCCAGCGGAGCGGTTCGCTCCCCGCGAGCAGCGTGCTCGCCTCGTCGAGGTCAGCCATGTTCGACGGCGGTCCAGCTGCGGGTCTCCGCCGAGCGTGCGAGCGCATCGGCGACCGCGAGCGCGGCGACGCCGTCGGTGAGCGTCACGCGTGGTTCCGCCTCGCCGTCGGCGACGGCGAGCAGATGTTCGGCCTGCCTCGCGAGCGGCTCGGCCGGCGACTCCGCGAGGGCGTACCGGCGTTCGTGGTCCTCGCCGGCCCGGCGCAGCGAGATCCGCCCGTGCCGGATGTCCGCGAAGAGGACGCCCTCGGTGCCCGCGAGCTGCAGCGTGCGCGTGCCGCGGGGCTCGACATAGTCGATGTGCGCCGCGCCCACGATTCCCGACCGGAGCTCGAGCAGGGCGTCCACCGCGTTGGGCGACTCGACGTGACCGGGCACCGCGACGGTGCGCGCGACGGCCGACACCGCGGTCACGGGGGAGAGCAGGAAGCGCAGGTAGTCCCACTCGTGCGAGTAGTCCCGGTACAGCCGGTCGGGCTCGGGGGTCGCGAAGCGCGAGGCGGCCGCCGGGATGGTGCCGTAGGCGCCGAGCATGACCTGGAATGTGGCGACGTCGCCGATCGCCCCCTCGGCGATGAGCGCGCGCACGGTCTCCACAACGCGCCGATGCCGCAGCACGTAGCCGACGAGCACGGGCACGCCGCTGCCGGCGAGGTCGTTCGCGGCCGTCGCGGCAGCGCTGAGCGAGTCGGCGAGCGGCTTCTCGACGAGGGTCGGGATGCCACGGGCGACCGCCGCACGGAGCTGCTGGATGTGCCACGGGTCGGGGGCGGCCACGACGACGGCGTGCGGGTCCGCGTCGAGGAGCGCCTCGAGCGAGGGCGCGACACGCTCGACGACGCCGTCGGCGAGCGCGGCGTCGCGCATGGCTTCGCTCGGGTCGAATCCGATCCGTTCGATGCCCGGTAGGCGGCCGAACGCCGCGGCGTGCTGGCGCGCGATCGAGCCGAGCCCGGAGATCGCCACGAGACGGCGGCTGCCCACGTCGGTTCCTCTCGGTCGATGTTGCGCACATGTTTCAATCAGCGGAACACGCTTGACCACTGTATGAGACACATTGATAGCCTGACCGACGATCCACTGTCAATGCCGAGGTGAAGGACGCCCACCGTGCCACTGCTCGACCGTTTCGCGCTGACCGGGAAGACCGTGCTCATCACCGGGGGTGCCGGGCTGTACGGCTCGCACTTCGCGCGCTCGCTCGCCGAGGCCGGCGCGCACGTCGTGACCACCTCGCGCGATGGCGACCGCGCGGCGGCCACGGCAGACCGGCTCACGCGCGACGGGCTCGAGGCGACCGGGCTCGCGCTCGACCTCGCCGACGCGGCCGATGTCGAGCGGTTCACGACCGCGCTCGGCGACGCGGTCGGCCCGGTCGACGTGCTCGTGAACAATGCTGTGCACCGCGCAGGCGGTGCGCTCGAGGACACCACGGTCGCCAACTGGGAGGCGACCTCGGCGGTCAACTCGCGCGGCCTCTTCCAGCTCACCCGCGACGTGGCCGCAGGCATGGCCGAGCGGGGGCGCGGCTCGATCGTGAACATCGGTTCGATCTACGGTCTGGTGGCGCCCGAGTTCGCGATCTACGAGGGCACCGGCCTCACCATGCCGGCCTTCTACGCGTACGACAAGGCGGGCATGGTCGGCTTCACCAGGTATCTCGCGGCCTGGCTCGGTCCGCGCGGCGTGCGAGCGAACTGCCTGTGTCCCGGCGGGTTGCTCGACGGGCAGGACCCGGGATTCGTCGCCGCCTACGAGGCGCGGGTCCCGCTCGGGCGTTTGGCGGGACCGGACGACGTCACCGGCGCACTCGTGTTCCTGGCTTCGGATGCCTCGGCCTATGTGACGGGCGCGACGCTGCCGGTCGACGGCGGCTGGACGGCGAAGTGATCGTGGACCCGCGCTTGACAGCATTCGGCTCGACCCACCAGACTGCTCCGAAATGAAACCACCGGTTTCATTCTCGGATCGGAGGAGGACCGTGGACCTACTGCCCTCGTGCACGCTCGTGGCGAGCGGCGATCTCGGATTCGGCCTCACCGACCCGTACGACGCGCACGCCTACCTCGTGACCGCGGGCGACGCCGCGGTGCTCGTCGACACCGGCTGCGGCCGCGCGACCGAGCGGGTCGCGCGGCGCATCGAGGAGGCGTTGCGCGGCCGATTTCTCGCAGCGATCCTGCTCACGCACGGGCACGTCGACCACGCGGGCGGCGCGGCCGAACTCGCGGCGCACTTCGGCGCGCCGGTGCACGCCCACCCCGTCGCAGCGGCACGGATCGCCGCGGGCGACGAGCGCGCCATCGGGCTCGAGGCCGGTCGCCGCGATGGCGTGTACCCGGCGGACACGCTCCTTCGGCCGCTGCCGGGCATCCTGCCCGCCGGCGACCTCGAACTGGGCGATCTGCGGGTCGATGCGGTGCCCTCGCCCGGCCACAGCGACGACTCGGTCGCCTGGGCGATCCGGCTGCCGAGCGGACTGGCCCTGTTCACGGGTGACGTCGTCTTCGCTCAGGGCCGCGTCGCGATCCTCGACACCGCCGACACCGACGCCGCGGCGCTGGCCCGGAGCATCCGCGCGCTCCGCGCGCTCGAGCCCGACCATCTCTTCCCCGGCCACGGCGCCGTCGCCGTCACCCGGGCGCACGTGCACCTCGACGCGGCCGTCGCGGCGTTCGACGCCGGCCGCCGACCGCAAAAGCTCGTCGCATGACCGCCGAGCTCGCCGGCCGCCGCGTGCTCATCACCGGCGGCGCCACCGGAATCGGCGCGGCCGCGTCGCACGCGTTGCTCGACGCCGGCGCCGCGATCGCGGTCGTCCAGCGGACCCAGTCCGAGCTCGCGTCGGCACTCGAGTCGACGGGCCTCGCCGGCAGGGTCGCCGGGCTCTCCGCGGACCTCGGCGTGCCCGGCGAGCCCGAACGCGCCGTGCGCTGGGCCACCCGGACGCTCGGCGGACTCGACGGATTCGTCGCCAACGCGGCCGTCACCGGGCCTCCGGCGCACCGCACGCTGCTCGACATCGACCATGAGTACGTCGACCGGATGCTCGCGGTGAACCTGCGTGCGCCGATCACGGCCACGGCCGAGGCCGCACGCCACTTCGCGGCGCACGGTGGAGGCACGGTCGTACTCGTCTCCTCCGTGCTCGCGCACGCACCCGCGCCCGCGGCATCCGTCTACTCGGCGACCAAAGCCGGCCTCATCGCCTTCGCCCGCGGCGCGGCCCTCGAACTCGGCGCGCTCGGCGTCCGCGTCGTGACCGTCTCCCCGGGGGACATCGCGACGCCCTCGAGCGTCGCGCCCGACGCCCCGGACGGACGACGGGCCGTGCGCGAGCCCGCCGTCGGCCGACGCGGAGAGCCGGCCGAGATCGGCTCGGCCGTGCGCTTCCTGCTCGGTCCGGGCGGCTCGTACGTGACGGGGACCGACCTCCTCGTCGACGGCGGGTTCCTGCTCAGCTGACCCGGCCCTCCAGATCCATCCCGGCACCACCGACCCATGGAGTTCTGCATGATCACCCCCGACGCCCTCCCTCGCGGCATCGTCACGCCCCTGGTCACCTTCCTCGACGCCGACGGCGAGCCGGATGCCGCCGCGATGGCGGCCCTCGTCGAGTCACAGCTCGCGGCCGGGATCCACGGTCTGCTTGCGGTCGGCTCGACCGGCGAGCTGGGCACGCTGACGCCGGCCCGCCGGGCGCGCACCATCGAGATCGTGGCCGACGCCGTCGACGGGCGGGTCCCGGTGTGGGCCGGCGTCGTCGGGCACGGCACGGACGACGCGGTGCTCGCGGCGCGCGAGGCCGAGAACGCCGGCGCCGGCGCGCTGCTCGTGCTGCCGCCGATGTTCTTCGACTCGAGCGATACCGAGCTCGAGCGCCACTTCACGCTCGTCGCCGACGCGGTCGATGTGCCGGTCGTCGCATACGACGTGCCCCCGCGCACGCCGCGGAAGCTCCCGGCCGGCGTGATCGCGAACCTCGCCCGCTCCGGTGTGCTCGCCGGCGTCAAGGACTCATCCGGGGACCTCACGGCCGGGCGCCTGATGGTCGACGCGGTGGCCGGGATCGACGGGTTCCGCAGCTACATCGGGTCCGAGATCACGATCGACGCGGCCTTCGTGCTCGGCTTCGACGGCATCGTCCCCGGCTTCGCGAACGTGCTGCCCCGGCCGGCGGTCGAACTGTTCGAGGCGGCCGTCGATGGGCGCGTCGACGCCGAGGCGCAGCGCCGCTACCTCGAGCTGTTCGAGGTGCTGCGGGTGCCGCTCGCGGGCGGCGGTGGACCGGCGACGGCGATCAACGCACTGAAGACGGGGGCGGCGCACATGCTCGGGCTTGCGCTTCCGCCGGTCGCGGAGCCGTTCACGCAGCCCGATGCCGTGTTCGCTGAGCGCATCGCGGCGATCGTCGACGTGGCGGCCGGGCGATGACCGCCGCGACGCGGGTCAGAATCGCGGGCGCAGGTGCCGTGACCGGGACGCCGGCGATGTTCCCCGCCGCGGTGGAGACGCCGAACGCCCTCGTCGTGGCGTACTCGACCGTGCCCGACGGCTGGCCGGGCGGCGCGGTCCACGTGACCCGCTCGCTCGACGGCGGGCGGAGCTGGACGGGGCCGGCCGTGGCCGCGGCGCCGCACGACGGCGAGGACGCCGTGCTCGGCGCGGTCGGGCTCGCCCGGCGGGCCGACGGCGCGCTGCTGCTGCCGGTCAACGCCGTGACCTGGACCGAGGGCGAGGGCACCGCCGGGCGGCGCCTTCGGCTGCGGCTGCTCCGGTCTGCCGATGAGGGCGTCACCTGGACGCACGACGAACCCGTCGACGTCGACTTCGCCTGGCCGGCCGTGTACGGCCGCATCGTGGAGCATCGAGGAGACCTGCTGTGGCCGGTCTGGGGCAAGCTTCGGGAGGGTGAGCGCTGGCGCTCGGCGCTGCTCGCCTCGACCGACGGCGGCGACACCTGGGCGGTGCGCGGCACGATCGGGTACGACCCGGCTGCACGGCTCGTGGGGGAGTACGTCGACAGTGGCAACTCGGCACGCGGCGACGACGTCGAGGAGATCTTCGATCCGGAGTTCCGGCCGCACGACCCGACCGACGGGTTCACCGAGACGGCGGTCGTCGAGCTCGCGGACGGGCGGTTGCTGGCCGTCCTCCGCCAGCAGGGAGTCGGCGGCGACGCCACCCTCGCCTTCTTCCGCGCGGTCTCGGCCGACGGCGGTGCCACCTGGTCGGCGGTCGAGCGCATCGGCTTCAGCGGGATGTCACCCGATCTGCTCCGGTTCGCCGACGGCACGCTGCTGCTCGTGTCGCGCCGATGGGCGCCCGAGGGGTCGGACGTGCAACCCGGCGTCGAGGCCCGCATCGGCTCACCCGACGGGCTGACCTGGGGCGACCCGTGCCTGCTCGAGGACCCTCACGGAACGCGCCTCACCAGCGAGTACCAGTGCGGTTATCCCGCGATCGTGGCCGAGGGCGACGACGCTGCGCGCGTGTTCTTCTACAGCTTCCTGCCGGAGGGCGGCGGACGGTACGTGGCCTGGAACCTGCTCCGTCACGACGGTGAGGGCCCGGACGCAACCGCGGATCATAGCGACGTTTCAGCAGGTGGAACGCAAAGTTTACACAAATGAGACATGAACCCCTATCCATCGCCTGGGCGGCGAGCGAGTATTGGCTAATGGAACCCGTCATCCCATCTGGTGAGACACCCTCGGCGGGCTTCCGGACGGAGCAGCACCCGACCAGATCAAGAAAGGCATCGCAGTGAAAAGAACTCCAGCCTTCGCCCTCCTCGCCGGAGCGGCCGTGCTGTCGCTCGCGGCCTGCACGGCGCCCGACCCCGCAGCGACCGAAGACAGCTCACGTGACGTGAGCGTCCAGCTGTACAACGCCCCCTCCACGTTCAGCCCCCTCATTGCACAGGTCGCCGGCAACCAGCTGGTCCAATCGCTGCACTGGGACAGCCTCATCGCGGTGGACGACCAGGGCCAGTTCCAGCCCCGCCTCGCGGACGCCTGGGAGGTCAGCGCAGACGGCCTGACCTGGACCTTCGACCTGAAGGACGGCGTCACCTGGAGCGACGGCGAGCCGTTCACCTCCGAGGACGTGCTCTTCACCTTCAACCTGTACGCGAACCCCGGATCCGGATCGCAGAACGCGGGCGCGTTCGCCGACGTCGCCGGAGCCGCGGACGTCGCGTCCGGCGCCGCCGAGACCGTCTCGGGATTCAGCGCTCCCGACGACGACACCTTCGTGATGCAGCTCGTGCGACCGAACACCGCCAAGCTCATCGACATCGCCGAGCCGCTGTACTTCGTCCTGCCCGAGCACGTCTACAGCGAACTCCCGCTCGCCGAGCTCGCGACCAACCCGGCGTTCCGCGAGCCCGAGGTCGGCATCGGGCCGTACCTGTTCTCGTCGTGGCGGACCGATGAGGAAGTCGAGTTCGTCCCGAACCCGGAGTACCCGGGCGAGCTCGGCCTCGATCACGTCTACGCCAAGTTCATGGCCACCGACGCGGCGCAGGCACAGCTGCAGACCGGCGAGATCGACTTCTCGCAGGTCGCCGCGGCCGATGCGAGCCGGATCTCCGAGCTGCCCGGCGTCGTGTTCCACGACGTGGGCGGCCCCGGCATCATGGCCCTGCACAATGCGTGGGACTCGGCGAAGTTCTCCGACGTGCGCGTGCGTCAGGCGATCATGTACGGCATCGACCGTCAGGCGCTCGTCGACCAGGTGCTCGCCGGGTACGGCGAGGTGGTCGACACCATCATGCACGGCCCCGAGTGGGCCGTTCCGGACGGGCTCACCCACTACGAGCGCGACGTCGACAAGGCCAAGGCGCTGCTCGCCGAGGCCGGCTGGGATGCCTCGACCCCGGTCCGGCTCGAGATCGTGCCCGGGCCGAAGGACCGCGAGCAGGCGCTCACGATCATCGCCGGGCAGCTGCAGGAGATCGGCATGAACGCGCAGGTCACGCAGTACGACAACGGCACACTCGCCGACGCGATCGCGAACCGCGACTTCGACCTGCTGATCTCGGGCTACGGCCTGTTCAACGTCGACCCGGCCGCGGTCAACGTGCGGTTGACCTGCGAGAGCAACGCGCTGTCGCGCTACTGCAACCCCGCCTTGGACGAGCTGCTGATCGCCGGCATCTCGACGACCGACCAGGACGAGCGTGCCGCGGTCTACGCGGACGCGCAGACGATCATTAACGAGGAGCTGCCGATCTTCCCGCTCTACGTGCCGAACACCCTCGCGGGGACCAGCGAGCGGGTCCAGGGGTTCAAGCTGAACCCGCTGCCGACCCAGGCGTTCTGGAACATCGCCGAGTGGACCATCGGATGACGCCCGCCTGATCCGGCGGCCGGCGTCGCAGGCGTGCCTGCCCCGCGACGCCGGCCGTCCATCCCACCTCCCACGAATCGCTCCCACACGAAAGGGCTCATATGGCGGTGTTCCTCGCCAGGCGGCTGCTCATCTCCGTCGTCGTGCTCTTCGGCATCAGCGTCCTGCTGTTCTTCCTCGTGCGCACCATGCCCGGAGACCCGGCCGAGATGATGCTGAACCCCTTCGGCTTCGTCGGCGACCGCGAGGCCGCGCTGGCCGCGCTTCGCACGCAGCTCGGACTGGATCAGCCACTGCCCGTGCAATACCTGCGGTGGGTCGGCGAGCTGCTCCAGGGCAACCTCGGCTACTCCTACGTCGACGGCCGGCCGGTGGCCGAGATCCTCGTCGAACGGCTGGGCGGCACGCTCCGGCTCGTCGGGGTCGCACTGGCCATCGCACTCGTGGTCGGCATCACGCTCGGCGTCCTGGCCGCGCTGCGGCGGAACACCGGCACCGACTACGCGATCAGCTTCCTGAGCCTGATCATGATCTCGGTGCCCCCGTTCTTCGTCGCACTGGTCGGCATCTTCGTCTTCGGGCTCACCCTGCGCTGGCTGCCCACGGCCGGCATGAACTCGCCAGGCGGGGACGGCGGGTTCCTCGACTCGCTCTACTACCTCGCACTGCCCGCCTCGATCCTCGGGCTCATGCTCGCGGGGCCGTACGTGCGCTACGCCCGATCGAGCATGATCGAGACCCTCGGCCAGGACTACATCACGACCGCACGCTCGAAGGGCCTGAGCGGCCCGCGCGTCGTGGTCCGGCACGGGCTGCACAACGCGCTCATCCCGCTCATCACGGTCGTCGCACTGCAGATCCCGGTCCTCTTCGCGGGCGCCGTGATCATCGAGCAGCTGTTCTCCTGGCCCGGCGTCGGCCGAATGGCCCTCGATGCGATCCTCGCCAGGAACTATCCGATCCTGCTCGGGTTCGTCATGATGATCGCGGTCATCGTGCTCGTGTGCAATCTCATCGCAGACATCTCGTACGCCCTCGTCGACCCTCGGATCCGGCTGTGAGGTGCCAGCAATGATCGTCGAACTCGTCTCCACCCCGATCGTCCCCGAGGACACCCGCGTCGAAGTGAGCCCGCGCCGGCTCGCGTGGCGGCGCTTCCGCCGCCACCGGCTCGCCATGGCCGGCACGGTCGTGCTCGCCATCGTCGTGCTCGCGGCCGTCTTCGGGCCACTGCTGCTGCCGATCGACCCGAACGCGGTCGATCCGACCGCGATCCGTCAGCCACCGAGCGCCGAACACCTGCTCGGCACCGACTCGGCGGGACGCGACGTGCTCGCACGGCTCCTCGCGGGTGGACGCGTCTCGCTGCTCGTCGGCCTGACCGTGGCGCTCACGGCGACCGTGATCGGTCTCGTGCTCGGCGCGATCGCCGGCTTCTTCGGCGGTTGGATCGATGCCGTGCTCTCACGGATCACCGACGTCGTCCTGTCGTTCCCGACCCTGATCGTCGTCATCATCATCGTCGCCTTCACGGGCCCGAGCATCACGACCCTGATCCTGGCCGTCGGGCTCTTCGAGTGGCCGACCGCGTTCCGTATCGTGCGCGGCCTCGTGCTGAGCCTGCGCGACCAGGACTCGATCCGAGCCGTGCGCGGCCTGGGCGCGAGCACGGTGCGCATCCTCGTCAAGCACGTCGTGCCCGCCGTGGTCGCGCCGCTTACCGTCGTGGCCACGATCCTCGTCGCCCAGGCGATCCTGCTCGAGGCCGGACTCTCGTTCCTCGGCCTCGGTGTGCCGCCGCCCACGGCGAGCTGGGGCAACATGCTGAACGAGGCGCAGTCGTTCACGGTGCTGCAGACCATGCCGTGGCTGTGGATCCCGGCCGGCTGTGCGATCGCCATCACGGTGCTCGCCGTCAACTTCATCGGCGACGGACTCCGCGACGCCTCCGACCCGAGGAGCTCCCGATGAACCGCGCAGCCGAGTCTCCCGCGGTTGACCTGCTCCGCCCGGACGAGAGCACCGCCCTGCTCAGCGTGCAGGATCTGGTCACCGAGTTCCGCACCGAGGGCGGCAAGGTCCGCGGCGTCGACGGCGTCTCGTTCGACGTCCGGCCCGGCGAGTGCCTCGGCGTCGTCGGGGAGTCCGGCTCCGGCAAGAGCGTGACGATGATGTCGGCCCTCGGCCTGCTGCCCCGCTCGGCGACCGTGCGCGGGCGCGCCGTGTTCGACGGCGTCGACCTCGTCACCCGCACCGACCGTCAGCTCGCGGCGCTTCGCGGGAAGGACATCGGGGTGATCTTCCAGGATCCGATGACCGCGCTGAACCCCGTCATGACGGTCGGCGCGCAGATCGCCGAGACGATCCGCCGTCATCAGCCCGGGCTCGCCCGGTCGCAGGTCACCGCCCGCGTGCACGAGCTGCTCGCCGACGTCGGCATCGCCGACCCCGAATCACGTGCGCGCCAGTACCCGCACCAGTTCTCCGGCGGCATGCGGCAGCGCGTCATGATCGCGATCGCGATCGCGAACCGGCCGAAGCTCATCATCGCGGACGAGCCGACGACCGCGCTCGACGTCACGATCCAGGCGCAGATCCTCGACCTCCTCGTCCGCGTCCAGGGTGAGGTCGGCGCCTCCCTCGTGCTCATCACGCATGACCTCGGCGTGATCGCGGAGATGGCCGACCGGGTGGTCGTGATGTACGGCGGTCGTGTGGTCGAGACGGCGCCGGTCGACGCGATCTTCCACGACACGAGGCATCCGTACACGAAGGCGCTGCTGGCCAGCCTGCCGCGCATGGACGAGGATCAGGAGCGTCTCGCGGGGGTCTCGGCCGCCCGCCGCGCGGCGGCGGGCGCCGGCCCGCTCGTGCGGGTCGGGCCGGACCACTACGTGGCCGCCGAGCACGCCGGTGCACCGACGCCGCCCGACGGCGACGCGGCGACCGAGCCCGGCACCGATACCGAGGAGGTGGCCTGATGGCAGAGCGCGACCGGATCCTCGTGGTCGAGGACCTCGTGAAGGAGTACCCGGGGCGGCAACGCCTGGTCGGGCGCGAGCGCGGTGCGGTGAAAGCCGTCAAGGGCGTCTCGTTCGAGGTGGCGCGCGGCGAGACGCTCGCGATCGTCGGCGAGTCGGGGTCGGGCAAGACGACCGTCGCGAAGACCGTGATGGGCTTCGAGAAGCCGACCTCGGGGCGGATCGTGTTCGACGGCCGAGAGCTGCACGCGCTCGGCGCGCGCGAATGGCGGCCGCTGCGCCGAGAACTGCAGTTCGTCTTCCAGGACCCGTACGCCTCGCTGCCGGGGCGCATGCCGGTCGGCGAGATCGTCGCGGAGCCGCTCGTGGTCCACGGCATCGGCACGCGCGCCACGCGGACCGCCCGCGTACGCGAGCTGCTCGACCTCGTCGGGCTCGAACCGGCGTGGGCGTCGCGCTACCCGCACGAGTTCTCCGGTGGCCAGCGCCAGCGGGTCGGCATCGCCAGGGCGCTCGCGCTGCAACCGCGGCTGCTCATCCTCGACGAGCCGGTGTCGGCGCTCGACGTGTCGATCCAGGCCCAGGTCGTGAACCTGCTGTCCGACCTGCAGCGCGAGCTCGGCCTCAGCTATCTCTTCATCGCGCACGATCTCGCCGTCGTCAGGCACCTCGCGCAGCAGGTCGCGGTGATGCACCTGGGCGAGATCGTCGAGTACGGCCCGACGGCGCAGGTGTTCGCGGACCCGCGCCACGAGTACACGCGCACGCTGCTGCGCGCCGTGCCGGTCCCGGATCCGCGCCTGCGCCGACGCGGCGCGCCGCTGGCGGTGAGCGCCCCGTGAGCGCGGTCGAGCTCGGCGCACCCGGCATCTGGCGATACGCGGACCGGCTGCCCGCCGTCGACGCGGCCGACCGGGTCTCGCTCGGCGAGGGCGGCACGCCGCTCCTCGACGTGAGCGCGACGCTCGGTCGCGAGCTGGGCCTCGGCTCGCTCCGCCTGAAGGCCGAGGATCGCAACCCGACCGGCTCGTTCAAGGCGCGCATCGCTGCGGTCGCGGCGTCGCTCGTGCGCACCCATGGGCTGCACGGGCTCGTGGGCACCTCGTCCGGCAACGGCGGGGCGGCCGCGGCGGCGTACGCGGCCGCAGCCGGTCGCCGCGCGGTGCTCTTCACGCTCTCCGACACGCTGCCCGTGAAGATGCTCGAGATCACCGCGACGGGCGGCGTCGCATATCGGGTGCACGGGGTCGGCCACGATGCCGCCTCGACCCGCGCGGTCGCCGACGCGGTCGCGGCCGCCGCCGAGCGCGCGGCCTACTATCCGATGCTCACGGGCTACCACTATGCGCCCGAGGCGATGCGCGGTGTGGAGACGATCGCCTGGGAGGTGATCGACGACGGGGTGCGACCGACGGCGGTGTACGCGCCAGTCGGCGGCGGCGGGCTGCTGACCGGGCTGCACCGCGGGTTCGCCCGGGTCGGCGCCGGAGTCCGGCTCGTCGGGGTGCACCCCGCCGGCGCGACCGCGCTGCCGCTCGCACTCGAGGGGCGGCTCTCGGGAATGCCGGGTGCGGTCGAGACCGGCGTGTCCGGGCTGCAGATGGCGGTGCTCTACGACGCCGTCGGTGCGTCCACGGCCGTCGAGCAGAGCGGCGGGCACACGACCGCGGTCAGCGACGAGCGGATCCACGCGGCGCAGGCACGCCTTGCGCACGCGCACGGCCTGCTCGTCGAGCCAGCGGGCGCGACCGCCGTCGCGGGCGTCATCGCCGATGCGGAGTCGGGCCGGCTCGGTCCGGACGACGACGTCGTCGCCGTGCTGTCGGGCGCCGGATACAAGGACACCTCGGCGCTGCAGCGCCTCGCCACGTCAGCGGATGTCCCGATCATCGCGGCCACCGACGTGGGCGGCGTGCTCGCGCGACTGGGGGAGGAGCACGCATGAGCCCGGTCACGGTGCGACGACGGCTCACGGCGGCCAGCACGGCAGAGCCCGGCACGGCAGAGCCCGGCACATCTGGCGCCGGCACGGCAGAGCCCGGCACATCTGGCGCCGGCACCTCCGAGATCGGCGTCGACGTGTACGAACGCGCCGCCGCCGCGGCCGGCCCTCGGATCGTGGTGCTCGGCGGCGTGCACGGTGACGAGGTCGGTGGCATCGTGGCCGCCGGCCGGATCGCCACGGGCGACTGGCCGCTCGTGCGCGGCTCGCTCGTGGTCGTGCCCGTCGCGCACGAGGCCGCACACGCCGCCGACCGCCGGGAGTCGCCGCTCGACGACGGCAACCTGGCCCGGTCGTTCCCGGGCGACCCGGCTGGCACGCCGACCGAGCGACTCGCGAGGCTGCTGCTCGACGAGGTCATCGCCGGGGCCGACGTGCTCATCGACCTGCACACCTCGAACCCCGCGACGGACATGCCGCTCTTCGTCGGCTGCCTCGACGACGGGTCGGCGCACGGCGACGCCGCGGTGCGGCTTGCGGCGGGCTTCGGAATCGACCTCGTGTGGACGCATCCGTCGCTCGGGCCCGGCCGCACGCTCACGGTCGCGGCCGAACGCGGGATCCCCGCGCTCTACGTCGAGTCGCCGGTCGGCGGCGTGCTCGACGAGCGGTATCTGACCGCATACGTCGACGGGGTGCGCTCGGTGCTCGAGGCGCACGGCATGCTCAGCGCTGAGCGGGTCCGTCCGCAGCCCACGACCTGGCTGCACGGCGACGGCGACGTCGACGGATTCACCGCGGCGGGCGTCGACGGCCTGTTCGAGCGGGCCGTGGCGCTCCTCGACGAGGTGCGGACCGGGCAGCCGATCGGACGTATCCTCGGTGGCCCGGGGGAGATCCTCGAGGAGGTCCGCGCGCCGGCCACCGGGCTCGTCACGACCTTGCAACGCGCGGCTGCCGTCGCGCGCGGCCGGCCGCTCGTCGGCGTGACCCCTCGGAGGCCGACCCGGCTCGGCGTCCCCACTGACGAACACCTGCAGCACTCGAACACAAGGAGCACCCCATGACCGACGCCAACTATTCGATCCGGTCGGTGCAGCGCGTCTGCGACATCCTCGACCTGGTGCAGGCCCATCAGGACGGGCTGAGTCTCATGGACTTCGCGCAGGCGACCGAGCTGCCGAAGAGCTCGGTGTTCCGCTATCTGGCGACCCTCGAGAGCCGCGGCTACGTCGAGCGCACCGAGGCGGGCGACTACCGCATGGGCCTCGCGCTGAGCGGCGACCGCATCGAGACGCTCACGCGGCGGCTCACGCCGCAGCTCGTGCATCTGCGGGACACCCTCGGCGAGACGATCAACCTCGGCATGCTCGACGGCACCCGGATCGCGTACCTCGAGATCGTGGAGTCGCGCGCGTCGATCAGGAATGCGCCGAGGCCCGCCGAGCGCGAGTACCTGCACGCGACCGCACTGGGCAAGGCGCTCGCGGCCGAGCAGCCGGTCGACCTCGTGGAGTCGATCCTCCGGCAGGAGGGCATGCCGGCGCGCACCGTGAACACGATCACCACGGTCCCCGAGTACCTCGCGGAGCTCGACCGCGTGCGGGCGCAGGGCTACGCACTCGACAACGAGGAGAACGAGATCGGCGGGCGCTGCGTCGCCGTGGTCGTGCCCGGCACGACCATGCCGGTCGCCGTCAGCCTCTCCGCCCCGACCAGCCGTATGACCGTCGAGGCCGCGGGCGAGGTCGCCCGTGTCATCGCCGGCGTCATCGGGCGCGCGGCCGCGTTCGCCGACCGCGACGCCACTCTCACCACCTCCGAAGGAGCCCCCGCATGACCACCGTCCGTTCGTCCGCGCAGTCCGATCAGCTGAGGGAGCGCGCACTGCGGCTCACGCCGGGCGGTGTCCACTCCAACGTCCGGCTCGCGAGCCCCAAGGTGTTCTTCGCGCGCGGCAAAGGCGCCTGGATCTGGGACATCGACGGCAACGACTACGTCGACTACCTGCTCGGGCAGGGCCCGAACTTCCTCGGCCATGCACCGGACGACATCACGTCGGCGGTCACCGATGCGGTCGCGAACGGCATGGTCTTCGGCGCGCAGCACCCGCTCGAGGTCGAGGCCGGCGAGCGCTTCCTCGACGTGCTCGGCTGGGCCGATCAGGTCCGCTTCGGCGTCTCCGGAACCGAGTCGGTGCAGGGTGCGTTGCGGCTCGCGCGCGCCGTGACCGGGCGAGACAGGTTCGTGCGCTTCGAGGGGCACTACCACGGCTGGCTCGACAACGTGCTGCTCTCGGTCGAGGACCACCGCGCGGTGCCGGCGAGCGCCGGTCAGCTCGCGTCCCACCTCGACGACTCGATCCTGCTGCCATGGAACGACCCCGACGCGCTCGCGGCGACGCTCGCGGCCCGCTCCGGCGAGATCGCGGCCGTGATCATGGAGCCGATCATGTTCAACACCGGCGCGGTGCTGCCGCGGCCGGGCTACCTCGAGACGGTCCGTGAGCTGTGCGACCGGTACGGCATCGTGCTCATCTTCGACGAGGTCATCGCGGGCTTCCGCATCGGCCCGCAGGGTGCGAGCGGCCTCGTCGGCGTGACGCCTGACCTCGCGACCTACGGCAAGGCCGTCGCGGGCGGCTGGCCGGTCTCGGCGCTCGCGGGCCGGGCCGACCTGATGGCCCGCTTCGGTGACGGCAGCGTCAACCACTCGGGCACGTTCAACTCGTCGGTCATGGCCGCGGCGGCGGTCGCCGCGACGATGCGGCGCCTCACCGACGACCCGCCGTACGACCGGATCCGCGAGCACGGGCTCGCGCTCATGGAGGGCCTCACCGAGGCCGGACGCCGGCACGGCCTGCCGCTGCGAGTGCAGGGGCTGCCGATGGCGTTCCACGTCTCGCTCGGCGAGGACCCTGAGCCGTTCCAGGACTTCGCCGGCCTGCAGCGTCGCGACCTCGTCGGATACGCCGAGCTCGCGCGCCGCTTCGCCGATCACGGCGTGTGGGTGGCCGGGCGCGGCATCTGGTACGTGTCGGCCGCGCACGGTCCGGCCGAGCTCGACGAGACGCTGCGCCGGGTCGACGCGGCGCTCGCTGCCCGATGACCGAGCCACGTGTCGGCGTCGTCAGCGTCTGGCATGAGACGAACGGCTACTCGCGCCGCCTCGCGGCACTGGACGCCTGGCGCGACTATGAGCTGGCCGACGGGGATGCCGTGGCCGAGGCGCACCGGGGTACGCGGTCGGTGGTGGGCGGCTTCCTCGACGGGCTCGGCGAGCGTGCGGTCCCCGTCTTCGCCGCGGGCGCGTGGCCGAGCGGTCCGGCGCCCGCGGAGGTCTTCGACGCACTGCTCGACGGCCTCACGGCCGCGCTCTCCTCCGCCGGACGGCTCGACGCGATCGCCCTCAACCTGCATGGCGCCATGGTCGTGGACGGCACGGATGACGCGGAGTCGGCGATCGTCGAACGGATCCGATCGATCGTGGGCGACGTGCCGATCGCCGCGGTGCTCGACCTGCACGGCAACCCCTCGGTCGAGCTCGCGGCCGCCGTCGACGCCATCGTCGGCTACCGCACGTACCCGCACGTCGACATGTGGGAGTGCGGCCGCACGGCGGTCGAGCTCATCGACCGCATGCTCGCGGGCGAACGAGTCGTGACCACGATCGCGAAGCTGCCGCTGCTGACGGCGCCGCTCGCGCAGGCCACCGACGGCCCGCTCGGCGATGCGCTCGCGGCGTTCGAGGCCACGGCGTCCGACGCGGGAATCCTGAGGGCGTCGGTGTTCGCCGGATTCGCCTACCAGGACGTCGCGCGGGCCGGGTTCTCGGTCGTGGCGGTGAGCCGCGCCGACGACGCGGTCGCGGCGCGCGCCGCGACGGACGCTGCGGCGGCGGACCTTGCGCGGCGGCACGCGGCGGGCGCGTTCGAGATCGTGCGCCCGACGCCGGCCGATGCGGTCGCCACCGCGCTGGCGGCCGACGAGGTGCCGGTCGTGCTCGTCGACGTCGCGGACAACATCGGCGCCGGAAGTGCCGGGGACGGCACCGTGCTGCTCGCCGAGCTGCTCGCGGCCGACGCGACGGGTGCCGTCGTCGCGATCGCCGACCGCGAGGTCGCCGCACTCGCGCACGAGGCCGGGCACGGGGCCGAGCTCGACGTCCGGATCGGTGGCAAGGTCGACGACCTCCACGGCCCGGCCCTCGACGTCCGGGGCCGCGTCGCCCGCCTCACCGACGGCCGCTACACGACCACGGGATCCTGGGCGACCGGGCAGTCGTTCGACATGGGGCCGACCGCGGTGCTGGAGGCCGGTGGCGTCACGATCGTCGTCACGACCCACGCGACCCCGCCCTTCCATCGCGAGCATCTGACGTCGGCGGGTGTCGACCCGGCCGCCGCCCGGATCCTGGTCGCCAAGAGCGCCGTGGCCTGGCGCTCGGCGTACGGGGACGACGCGCGGACGGTCATCGAGGTCGACGCGCCCGGCGCATGCCCGATCGATCCGTGGAGCCTGCCGCGACGCACCCGGCCGGCGGGCACGCCGGCCGTGACGCCGCGCCTCGGCCGGCCGACGTCAACGCCACTCACCCCTGCACCTGACCTCGACCTCTTGGAGGGCTCACGATGATCGACCACTTCGGCGCACGGCCCGACCGCGTCCTCACGCCGGCGGTTCGCGCGGGCGACTGGCTGTACGTGTCGGGGCAGGCCTCGACCGATCCGGAGACGGGCGCGTTCGTCGCGGGCACGTTCGACGAGGAGTTCGCGCGGTCGGTCGCGAACCTCGACGCGGTGCTCGCGGAGGCGGGCGCGGGCCGCGAACACCTCGTGCGGCTCGGCGCGTTCGTGCGCGACGAGGCCGACCTGCCGCGCTACAACGAGCTCTATCTCGCCGAGTTCGCGCACCCGCGACCGGCGCGGACCACGACCCAGATGGGCTTCGCGTTCCTCCGGTTCGAGATCGAGGCCGTCGCCTACCTCGGCTGAGGCATCCGCCGACCGGCGCTGGCCTCGACGACGCGGGACGCGCGATCGAGGCCGGCCCAGCGGTCCGTGGTGCGGGTCAGGTCCAGGCGCGACGCTGCCGGTCCGCCCAGTACCGGTCCGGCGGCTCAGCGAACGCGGAACTCGTCGCCGCGTCGATGGGCGTCGGCCGTGCGTCGGCGTTGCGCCGCAGCTGGTCGGCGGTGACGGCGCCGCTCAGGACGATGCTCGCCCATGGCTGGGCCAATGCTGCGCCGATGGCGAGCTCGTCGAGCGCGTGGCCGGCGGCGGCGGCGAGTGCGGTGAGCCGGGGCTCGTCGTCGCCGGCGAGGCGTCCGTTCGCGAGGGCCTCTTTGACGACGACGACCCAGCCGGCGTCGTGCACCTCGGCGAGCGCGGGCGCCGCCGACGGTTCGAGCAGGTTCCAGGTCGTCTGCACGGCCGAGAACGGGCTGTCCGGCAGTCGGGCCGCCTGGCGGATGACGTCGGCCTGGCGCGGGCCGCTGGTGGAGAGGCCCACACGCACGCCGCGCTCCGCCAGCCGACGGAGCGCGTCCAGCAGTGCGGCGTCGCCGAGGGCGGGGCTGTCGGGGGTGACCGAGTGCACGAGGTACAGGTCGGGGCGGGTGCGCAGCGCCTGGATCGTCTCGGGCCACTGGGTCTCGAAGCTGTCGAGTCCGTGGTCCTTCCGCTCGTGCACGGACGCGTCCATGCGCCAGCCGCCGACGTACGCATAGCCCCATTTGGACCCGATGACGAGCTCGTCGCGCCGGCCGGGGTGCCTGGCGAGCCATGACCCGATGAACTCCTCGGCGTGTCCGTAGGAGCGTGCGGCGTCGAGGTACCGGACGCCGAGGTCCCAGGCGACGTCGATGAGCTCGTGTGCGCGGTCCCGGAGCTCGTGCACCGTCCGCGTGTCCGGGGCACCGAGATCGCGGGCACGGCCCGACGTGATGTAGGCCGGGCGGCCGATCGCGGCGAGTCCGAGGCCGAGCCGGGCCGGGCGGAAGGCGCCGTGGTCGCTCATGTGACGAGCGTAGCTGGCGGCGTGCCCGGCGGCACCGCGCGGATCGCCCGCGGATCGCGCGCGGGTCGCGCGCATCGCGCGGCCGGCGATCGGGCGGTCCCGCGTACGGTGGGAGGCCAGACGAGAGGATGCCGATGCCGAGCCGGTCCGTACACGCCGCCGCCGACCCGGCGGACGATCACTTCGCAGATCTTCGGGCGATGGTCGGCGCCGACCCCGAGAACGCGGCCATGGCCGCGCAGGGCTGGCAGCCGCTGTTCACGGGATCGCATCGAGCGCGGATCCTGCTGGTCGGCCAGGCTCCCGGCCGCCGTGCGCAGGAGACGAACACCCCGTGGAGCGATCCGAGCGGCGACCGGCTCGTGCGCTGGCTCGGCGTCACGCGCGAGATCTTCCACGATCCCGAGCAGTTCGCCATCCTGCCGATGGACTTCTACTATCCGGGCCGCGCCGGCTCCGGCGACGCACCGCCTCGGCGCGGGTTCGCGGCGAGGTGGCATCCGCTCGTCCTGGAACGCCTCGCCGAGACGCGCCTGACGATCCTCGTGGGCGGCTACGCGCAGCGGCACTACCTCGGCGACCGTGCGCGCGGCACGCTCACGGAGACCGTGCGCGCGTGGCGCGACTACCTGCCCGGGACCGTGCCGATCGTGCACCCGTCGGGCCTGAACGCGCGGTGGCACGCGGTCAACCCGTGGTTCGAGGCCGAGGTCGTGCCAGCGCTGCCCGCGTTGGTTCGGGGCGCACTCGAAGGGTGAGGGAGCCGGAGGGGGCTCCGGTGCGGTTCTGCAAGGGGCGGCTCGTGCCGCCGGAGCATCCTGAACCGTTTGCTGGCCGGGTCAGGCCGGTGCCTCGCCCTCCGCGTAGGCGGCGGCGAACTCGGCGCTCGGCGCGATCGGTTGGATCACGTCGAGCAGCACGCCGTCGGGCGCCTCGAGGATGACGTGTCGCTGGCCGAAGTCCTCGTCGCGCAGCGGAAGTCGCACGCGGTCCGGGTGCTCGCGCGTGAGCGCGGCGTGCACGGCGTCGACGTCGTCGACCTCGAGGTTGAGCAGCACGCCCTGCGGCGCGCGGCGGAAGCCCTCGGGGATCGTCTCGTGGCGGGCATCGAGGATCGCGAGCTCGAAGCGGTCGAGCCGGAGGCTCACGTACCAGTCGCTTTCATAGGTCGTCTCGAAGCCCAGGGCATCGCGGTAGAAGGCCGCGGCTGCGGCGACGTCGGTGGAGGTGATGACGGGGTAGAACCCGGTGACGTGCATGGCGCGCTCCTTTACGTACAATAAGTATCTATTACGCCACACTATACATACACACTGCACGTAAAGGAACCCGTATGCCCCGCGCCACCGCAGCCGCCGCCGCCGAGACCGCCCGCGTCGTGCTCGCCGCCGCCACCGAGCTGTTCGGCGCGAGGGGCTACGCCGACGTCTCGCTCGAGGACGTCGCCGAGGCCGCGGGCGTGACCCGAGGCGCCGTCTATCACCATTACGCGAACAAGCCGGGCCTGTTCCGCGCGGTCGCGGCCGGCTTGCAAGACGCGGTCGCCGGCTCGGTCGTCGCCGCGGCGGACGCGGCGAGCCACGGGAGGGCGACGGATGCCTCGGGCGACACGAACTCCGCCTTCGAGGAGTTGCGCGCCGGCAGTCACGCGTTCCTCGACGCGATCACCGCCGCACCGGCCGCACGCGTGCTGCTCGTCGATGCCCCCGCCGTCATCGGATGGGCCGAGTGGCGCGAGCTCGACGCGGCGAACTCCGCGCGCCATCTGCGCGAGGCGCTCGCGAGCCTCGGCACCCCCGACGATCTGCTCGACGCCCTCACGGCGCAGCTGTCCGGCGCCATGAACGAGGCCGCGCTCCAGCTCGCGGCGCGCCCGGCGGATGCCTCGGCCCGCGCCGCGGCGCACCGCGCCCTCGACCGGCTCCTCGAGGCCGCCGTCGCGTGACCTGCGCGTCATCGCAGCTCAGGAACTTCGACCTCCCAAGCGGCGTGTCGGCCGGCGACGCGCCGCAGCGGCGCGAGATCTTCCTGAGCAAGGAAATCGGCCCGAGGCATCCCCACCGCGTGATCGCCGTCCATTGCCGGCGCGGCGGCCGGGCGGTCTCGGCGCCGCCGCTCATCGAGTGCCGACTCCTCGAGGCCGCCGTCGCGTGACCTGTCCCGTGATCGCAGCTCAGGAATCCCTGCCGGTGACGCGGCGTGTCGGCCGGCGACGCGCCGCAGCAGCCCGGGATCTTCCTGAGCAAGGAGCGCTGCTGAACAGCGGAGCGGGCTCGGCCTCCGGGCGCGTTCGATCGCGGGAGGGACGGGTCAGCGCTCGGCGTCGCCGCCGAGGCGGCGGAACCGGTGGTTGCGGTAGAGCAGGGGCGGGGCTTCGTCGCCGATCGCGACGTCGAGCACCTCGGCGATCACGAGCGTGGAGCTGCCGACCGGCAGCCGGTGCAGCGCCCGGCAGCGGAGCACCGCCGGGGCATCCGCGAGCACCGGCTCGCCCGTCGCGAGCCGCGACCAGTTCTGTTCGGGCGTGAAGCGCGGCTCGCCCGAGCGCGCGAACGCGTGCGCGAGGCGCGCGTGGTGCTCGCCGAGGAAGTGCACCGCGAACGTCCTCGTCCCGAGAAGCGCGCCCGCGCTGCCGGTCGAGCGGGTGACCGAGAACGACAGCGCGGGCGGATCGACCGCCACCGACGCCACGCTCGAGGCCGTGAGGCCGACGGGCCCGGTCGCGGTCGCCGCCGTGATGAGCGCGACTCCGGCGGGATGCATCCGGAACGCGCGACGCATGCCCTCGCCGACGTGCGCGACGTGCGCGACGTGCTCGGTGTCGCTCACGCGTGCGCCGCCTGCGGCGGGAGCGCCGCGATCAGCGGGTGGTCCTTCGCGATCATGCCGACCTTCGCCGCGCCGCCGGGGGAGCCCAGGTCGTCGAAGAACTCGACGTTGGCGCGGTAGTAGTCGGCCCACTGCTCCGGGACGTCGTCTTCGTAGTAGATCGCCTCGACCGGGCACACCGGCTCGCAGGCCCCGCAGTCGACGCACTCGTCGGGGTGGATGTACAGCGAGCGCTCACCCTCGTAGATGCAGTCGACGGGGCACTCGTCGATGCAGGCACGGTCCTTCACATCGACGCAGGGCAGTGCGATCACATAGGTCACGGCGGGTCGGTTCCTCTCGGCGCGGTCTGGTGCGTGCGCGAGACTCCACCGTAAAACCTCAAGTACCGTTGAAGTCAAAACGAACGGAGGCCTTGTGGTTGATGCACTCGACGGGGTACCGGCGCCCGATGAGCTGTTGTCGATCGGGGAGATGAGTCGCCGCACCGGCGTCGCGGCGTCGGCACTGCGGTTCTACGAGGAACTGGGCCTTATCGCGGCCGTGCGCACCGGCGGAAATCAACGCCGGTACCCCCGGCACATGCTGCGTCGGGTGTCGCTCGTCACGGTCGCGAAGCGTCTGGGCATCCCGCTCGGCGACGTGCAGGAGGCGTTCGCCCACGTGCCGCTCGATCGCACGCCGACTCATGACGACTGGCAGCGGGCGTCGCGACGGTGGAAGCGGCGGCTCGAGGAGCGCCGGCGCGGCCTCGAGAAGCTCGAGCGCGAGCTCACCGGATGCATCGGCTGCGGATGTCTCTCCATGAAGGCCTGCGCGCTGCTCAACCCGGGAGATGCGCTCGGCGACGCGGGTGCCGGGCCACGCCGCCTGGAGACTGCGGGGGAGTAGGGTCGCTTCGTATGGCAGCAGTGGATCCCGACGAGCGTCGCGAGCAGCTCACGACCGCGCCGAAGGCCGCCGAGGCGGATGCGGCACCGCGGATCGAGGTGACGGACCGGGGCGACGGTGTGCAGCGCATCGATGTGGCCGACACAGCCGCGGTCCGACCCGGCGAGGCCGACGCGGAGGACTCGGGCGCGTCGACGACCGAGCCCTGATCGCATCGCCGATGACCACGCGGAGGGCGGTCGGCACGCCATCCGGCCCGTCCGGCCCGTCCGGCTCCGATCGTTCCAGCTGAGCCAAGGGCCAGTCCCAGCGCGAGCGCCGGAGCGTGATCGGCAGCAGATGCTCCGGCGGTGGTCGGCCATACTCGTCGCGCACGGCCTGAGAGGGCCGCCGATGCGCAGCAGCCCGCATCCCGAACGCAGGCTCCGGTGCTCTCGATGCTCAGATGCTGCCCCAGGATCCTGGAACGGGTTCGCGCTCGAAGGAGACGAACATGCCAGAAGTGCCGGAGTCGCCCGCGGCGCGAGTGCTGGAGTGCGGCGATGTTTGGCGTGTCGTCTCATTCGAACGTATGTTCGACTCGTGGTCACGTGGCATCCGATACTGGCGGCGGAGGAGCCGTCCGCCGGCCGCTGGGAGCTGCGCGACCAGTACGGACGCTGCTACGGCGTCGTGCGCATCCTGCGGCACGGTGCGGAGGTGGGCTATCGCGCCGACGACGCCGGCGGCGAGTTGATCGGGTACTTCACCACGCTGCGCGCGGCGTGCGGTCAGGTGCACGCGCGCTTCGTGCGCGCTCATGGCCCGGCGCCGTTTCAGGGGTATCCGGATTTCCGCGCGTAGCGCCGGCGCGCGGGCGTGGGGTCGGGGTCGGGGTCGCGGGGTCGGGGTCGTCCTTCAGGTGCGGTGATGGGTTGGTGCTGGCCCAGCGAGTCGAGGCGCGCGCCGTCCGCGAGGTGTCGAGCCGGATGATCCGCTCGCCGCGATCGTGACGGCCATGATCGAGACGACGCGCCCTGCGTGACCGTCTCCACGGGGACTCGCTCACGGCGGCGGTCACCGCGGCTCTCCTCGACGGCGAGGAGCCTGTGGCTGCAGTGGAGCTGGGCGCGGCGGCCGCCGCACTGAACGTGACGCGGCACAGACCCGGCTCGGGTGATGGCGAGGCGATCGGCTGCCTCCGGCGGGAGGGTCAGGATCGAGCCGGTGCGCGCCAGGCCGGTTGCCCACGGGGTCGCCGGTCGAATGGGTGGCGAGCCTGCGGGGGTGCACCGCCCACTCGGCGATCGCCCGCGAACCGCCGACGTGCCGTGTCGTGTCGTGGGGCCGGAGTCCGCACGCAGGTTCCTGCCCACGTCGAGCACTGACGGCAGGGCGCGGAGATCGCCTTCCGCCGCAAGCGGGCTGCGACGATCTGCCGGCCGCGGGTGCCGGGTGGGGAGATCTTGCGGGACCGGGTGCAGTGCGGCGCGCAGACCTGAGTTGAGTGGGTGACCGACCTCGGGGCCGGTCGCGCGAGCCGCTGGTGAACGGCGCTGATACGTGAGGGGAGGGTGGGCACAGGGCCTCGGCATCGCGATGTCGGTGGGTGCGTGGATACTACTCGACATGAAGAACTCGTCCCTCGATCGGCTCCAGGCCGGGCTCGGCGCGCTCGCGGAGACCTGGGCCGGGGGCCTGCCCGCGCTCGGTGCTGACGCGGTCGGTGCTGATGCCGTGGGTGACGAGTTCGAGGCGTTGAGCGGACCGGGTCTGGTCCGGGTGGTCGAAGAGGTGGCGGGGCTGCGGCGTTCGCTGGACGCGGTGCTCGCGCGCGCCGCAGACGAGGTCGCGAAGCGGTCCGCGCCCGGGTTCGGCGCCGACGGGCTCGCGAAACAGCACGGGTACGCGTCGCCCGCACGGCTGGTCGCCGCGGCGACCGGTGGTGCGCCGGCTGAGGCGTCCCGGTTGCTGGCCGTGGGCGAGGCGACCCGGGCGCGTGCATCGTTCACGGGCGAGCTGCTCCCGGCGAAGTTCGCCGCGGTGCGCCGCGCGCTCGATGACGGCGCGCTGAGCGTGGATGCGGCGGCCGCGATCACGGGCATGCTGCGCCGGGTCGAGGTCCGCGCCGAGGCGAGCCTGCTCGAACCGTACGAGCAGAAACTGGTCGAGTTCGCAGACGGGCAACCGTTCTCGCTCATCCAGCGCGCAGTCAAGGCCGCCGAGGCGCGGCTCGACGAAGACGGTGCCCAGCCGGCCGATGAACGCATGTTCGCCGAGCGTGCGCTGACGCTCCACGAAGACGGCCACGGCATGTTCCAGCTCCGCGGACGGCTCGACCCCGTCACCGCGGCACCGATCAAGGCCGCACTCGACGCGCTCGTCAGCGACGCACTCGCCCGACGCCGCTCTCACGAGCCCGGCACGACCGGGCTCGACGGCGCAGCCGGGCTCGACGGGGCGAGCGGTGCGAGCGGGCTCGACGGCACGACCGGTACGACCGGGCTCGACGGCACGAGCGATGCGACCGGGCTCGACGGGCCGGGTGGTGCGACCGGCGGGCCGGTCGTGCCGGATCAACGATCGATCCCGCAACTCCAGGCCGACGCCCTCGCCGAACTCGCCAAGCACGCGCTCGGCTGCACGGCCGCGCCCGGCACCGCACCCAAGACCACCATCGTCGTGCGGATGAGCCTCGACGCACTCCGCACCGGCACCGGGCTCGCCGAGATCGACGGCATCGACAAACCCATCGCCGCGGCCACCGCCCGCAAACTCGCCGCCGACGCCGAGCTGATTCCCATCGTGCTCGGCGCCGACAGCGCCCCGCTCGACCTCGGTCGCGCGACCCGCCTATTCACGAAACCACAACGCATCGCGCTCATGGAACGCGACGGCGGATGCGCCTGCTGCGGCGCGAACATCACCTACGCCGAAGCCCACCACATCCAATGGTGGGCCAGAGACCACGGCCGCACCGACCTCGCAAACGGCGTCATGCTCTGCACCAGCTGCCACCACCGCATCCACGACCAAGGCTGGCGCATCCACACCGACGGACCCCGAATCTGGTTCATCCCACCACCACACATCGACCCATCCCAACACCCCCGACTCGGCGGCCGAGCCCGATTCGACCCCACCTCGCCGGCCTGGTCAGCGCGCGCAGCACGTCCGCCCGCCACACCAGAGACGGCCGCGGCGTGAACCCTGACGTGTGAGTATGTGGCGCCCGCGACACTCGCGCTCACCACGCCCCGCGGCGAGGACCGTGCACGGCGCGAGGGTGGTGCGCGGCGCGAGGGCGGCGGGCGTCGCGAGGGCGGCGGGCGTTGCGAGGGTCGTGCGCGGCGCGAGGGCGGTGCGCGGCGCGAGGGCGGTGCGCGGCGCGAGGGCGGCGGGCGGCGCGAGGGCGGTGCGCGGCGCGAGGGCGGCGCGCAGCGCGAGGGCGGTGCGCGGCGCGAGGGCGGCGGGCGGCGCGAGGGTGGTGCGCGGCGCGAGGGCGGCGGGCGGCGCGAGGGCGGCGGGCGTTGCGAGGGTGATGCGCGGCGCGAGGGCGGTGCGCGGCGCGAGGGTGGTGCGCGGCGCGAGGGCGGCGGGCGGCGCGAGGGCGGCGGGCGTTGCAAGGGTGATGCGCGGCGCGAGGGTGGTGCGCGGCGCGAGGGCGGCGGGCGGCGCGAGGGCGGCGGGCGTTGCAAGGGTGATGCGCGGCGCGAGGGCGCTACGCATCTCGAGGGGGTTGCGCGGCGCGAGGGTGGTGCGCGGCGCGAGGGCGCTACGCATCTCGAGGGGGTTGCGCGGCGCGAGGGTGGTGCGCGGCGCGAGGGCGGTGCGCGGCGCGAGGGTGGTGCGCGGCGCGAGGGCGGTGAGCGTTGCAAGGGTGATGCGCGGCACGACGGCGGTGAGCGTTGCGAGGGTGATGCGCGGCGCGAGGGCGGTGCGCGGCGCGAGGGCGGGGCGACGGCCGCGTGGTCCGTGGACATGCGATGGCCGTCGCCGGGCACGATGGTGCCGGCGACGGCCGGGGGTGCGCCATCAGCCTGCGCGCGACGGCGCCTGCTGGCTGCGGCGAACGGGCTACTGCGTCACGGCCTGGTCGCGCTTCGGCAGCGTCCAGCCCGGGCGCACGAAGTGGCACGTGTAGCCCCACGGCATGCGCTCGAGGTAGTCCTGGTGCTCGGGCTCGGCCTCCCAGAACGGTCCAGACGGCTCGATCGTCGTGACCACGTCGCCCGGCCAGATACCCGAGGCCTCGACGTCGGCGATCGTGTCGCGCGCGATCGCCTCCTGCTCGGGCGTCGTCGGGAAGATCGCCGAACGGTAGCTGGTGCCGACGTCGTTGCCCTGTCGGTTCAGCGTCGTCGGGTCGTGGATCTGGAAGAAGAACTCGAGCAGCTCGCGATAGCTCGTCTTCGCCGGGTCGAAGACGATCTCGATCGCCTCCGCGTGACCCGGGTGGTTGCGATAGGTCGCGTACTCGTTCTGCCCACCGGTGTAGCCGACACGTGTGTCGACGATCCCGGTCCGCTTGCGGATGAGATCCTCCATGCCCCAGAAACATCCGCCCGCGAGGACGGCGGTCTCGGTGCCCGGAATGCTCGTGACGGTACCTGGCGTGGTCATGATGCGTGCTCCTCGTCGGTGTGCTCGGGTGTCGCGGTCTGGTCGGGTGTCGCGGTCTGGTCGGGTGTCGCGGGCGTGTGACCGAAGCGAGCGAGGTACTCGCCGTACCCCTCCGCCTCGAGTCGGTCGACGGGCACGAACCGCAACGCCGCGGAGTTGATGCAGTAGCGCAGCCCGCCGTCGTCGACGGGCCCGTCGTCGAACACGTGCCCGAGGTGGCTGTCGGCGCCCGCCGATCGCACCTCGACGCGCTTCATGAAGAAGCCGCGGTCGACGCGCTCACGCACGGTCGCCTCGTCGATGGGCCGGGTGAAGCTCGGCCAGCCCGACCGGCTGTCGTACTTGTCGGTCGAGCTGAACAGCGGCTGACCCGAGACGACGTCGACGTAGATGCCCGGTTCCTTGCTGTCCCAGTACTGATTGCGGAACGCGGGCTCGGTCGCGTCATCCTGGGTGACCTTGCGCTGCAGCGGAGTGAGGCGGGCGAGCGCCTCTGGAGTCTTGCGGTACTCGTGTGACACGGTTCCTCCATCTCGACGCCGCCGGCTGCGGCGTCACAGAGAAGAACAGGCGCGGCGGGCGAACTGTTCCGCGGAGGGGACCGGTCCAGCTGTCGGTTTGCTGTGAGCGCGTCGTGTGCGACGTGAACCCGTCGTAGGACAGACTTGACCCGGCCGCGATGCTCGGCCACCTCGACACGACGCACCGAGACAGGGGAGATGCGTGGAGCTGCTCATCGTGGGCGTGCTGGGCTTGCTGGGCATCGCCGCAGCGACGGCGATCGGACCGCGGCTCCGGGTCGCGGCACCGCTGCTGCTCGTGATCGTCGGTGTGCTCGTGAGCTTCCTGCCGTTCGTCCCCGACGTCCAGATCGACCCGGAGTGGATCCTCGCAGGGGTGCTCCCGCCGCTGCTGTACTCCGCGTCGGTGGCGATGCCGTCGATGGAGTTCCGGCGGGAGTTCAGCGCCATCGGCGGGTTCTCGGTCCTCCTCGTGGTGTTGAGCGCCGTCGTCCTCGGCTTCGTGTTCGCCGCGCTCATCCCCGGCCTCGGTCTCGCCGCCGGCATCGCCCTCGGGGCGATCGTGAGCCCGACCGACGCGGTCGCGACCTCGATCGTCAAGCGCCTCGGCGTCTCGCCGCGCATCGTCACGGTGCTCGAGGGCGAGAGCCTCCTGAACGATGCGACCGCGCTCGTGCTGCTCCGGTCGGCGATCGCCGCGACCGCCGCCTCGGTGACGTTCTGGGACGTCGCCGGGGACTTCCTCTTCGCCGTGGCGGTCGCGCTCGTGTTCGGTTACGTCGTCGGGAAGGTGAACCTCTGGATCCGTTCGAGGGTCACCGACGCGACCGTGAACACCGTCATCTCGCTCGCCGTGCCGTTCGTCGCGAGCGTGCCGGCCGATGCGCTCGGCGCGTCCGGGCTCGTCGCGGCCGTCGTCGCGGGGCTCATCACCGGCCGCGGCGCCATCCGGAACCTCACCCCGCAGCATCGACAATCCGATGTGCAGACCTGGCGGACCGTCGAGCTCATCCTCGAGGGAGCCGTGTTCCTGCTCATGGGGCTCGAGATGTCCGCGCTCCTGCACGAGCTCACGAACGAGCAGCTCGGCATCCACCACGGCATCGGGCTCGCACTCGTCGCGGTGACGTTGATCCTGCTCGTCCGAGCGGCCTATGTGTTCCCCACGCTCGCCGTCTTCGCCGCACGGACCCGTCGGGCGGCCGCGCTCAGGCCGAGGCTCACGGCGGCGCAGCAGCGTCTCGACGATCACGACCTCGCCGAGCTCGCCGAGGAGGTCGCCGACCGGGAGGTCGAACGGCGGGCCAGCACGCGCCGCCACATGCCGAGCGATGCGCGCATCGCACGGCTGCGCACCCAGCTGCGGCGGAAGGTCGCCGACCTCGACTACTTCCTCGCGGTGCCGCTCGGCTGGCGCGAGGGCACCGTCATCGTCTGGGCGGGCATGCGCGGCGCCGTCACGCTCGCCGCGGCGCAGACCCTGCCCGAGGACACGCCCGTCCGCTCCCTGCTCGTCATCACGGCGTTCTTCGTCGCGGCCTTCTCCCTGATCGGCCAGGGCGGCACGCTGCCGTGGCTCGTGCGTGTCGTCAAGCCGGCCGGGGTCGACCACGAGGCGATGGCCGGCGAACGCGCCGAGATCCGGCAGCTCATGCGAAGCGTGGCCGAAGACGTCGTGCGGCGCCGACGGGCACCGGCTGAGCCAGTGGCGAACGCCGACGAGGCGGCCGCCCGCGAGGCGCACGCCGAAGGCGCCATCGCAGAGGACGCCGTCGAGCGCGTCGAACGCGAGGCATCCGCGCTCGAGCGCCGGCCGGCGGAGGAGGAGTTCCGTCGCCTTCGGCTCGAGATCATCGCGGCGCAGCGCGCGGCGCTCCTGGAGGCGCGCGACGACGGCATCTTCAGTTCGGAGGTGCTCGGCCGCATGCTCGAGACCCTCGACGCCGACCAGATCAGCATGGAGCTTCGCGCCGACGGCGACCACTCGACCTGACGGCGGCCTCGGTGGGAACACGCCCTGCACAGAATGCATGCGAGCACATCAATTTTGATGAGATTCCCAGGTGACGCGGAGGGGTCGCGGAGCAAACCCGTGCAAACTGGCGGCTTCGTGTCGGTGGTCCCCCGCCGAGCGTGACCCTGAATTCGCGTTCCGCACCCCGGAACCGTCGATCCCTGAAGACGAACGTCGTGACCCCGCCCGCTGCCCGGCGCACCGCCGTGCACGAGCCATGTGAACTATATGCAGAACCAGACTCCTTCCTCTGAGAACTCCACATCCGTCATCACCGTCGAGTCGGCCACGGCCGAGCCCGCCACTCGTTCCGGCCGCCGCGCAGCCCAGCGCGCCCAGCGCGAGGGCGCGTCCAAGCGCCGAGGTCCCTTGCTCGTCGCGGGCGCGATCGTCGCCGTCGGCGCGCTGACCGGCACCGGCTTCGCCGTGCAGTCGGCGGTGGGCGCGCAGAACGAGCGGATCGCCCACACGAGCGCGCTGGTGGCCGCGGCGAATCCCGACCGCCAGCAGGCCGAGAGCCACAGCATGATCCTCGATGCGCGTGCCGCGAAGGTCGCCGAGGACACGCTCTCGGTCGCCACCGACACCATTGCGGCCGCGAGCGGCAAGACCGACGCGGCCGCGCTCTCGTCCTCGGTCGCCTCGCTCGGCGAGTACAAGCGACTCGACGCCGGCCGGGTGTTCTCGCTCGCCAAGGAGACGTCGGCGCACGCCGAGGCCGTCAAGGGTCAGATCGCCGAGTTCGACCGGGTCGCGGCCGAGCAGGCCGCCGCCGAGGCGGCCGCGAAAGCCGCCGCCGAGGCCGAGGCCGCCGCCAAGGCAGCCGCCGAGCGAGCGGCCGCGACGCCCTCGGCTCCGGCCGCGCCGGCGAACCCGAGCGGCGCCCAGGCGATCGCCCGCGACCTGATGGCGGCCCAGTACGGCTGGGGTGAGGACCAGTTCGCGTGCCTCGTGGCGCTGTGGAGCAAGGAGTCCGGCTGGAACGTCAGCGCCGAGAACCGCAGCAGCGGCGCGTACGGCATCCCGCAGGCGCTGCCCGGCAGCAAGATGGCCTCCGCGGGCGCCGACTGGCAGACCAACCCCGCCACCCAGATCACGTGGGGCCTCGGCTACATCGCCGGTCGCTACGGCACGCCGTGCGGCGCCTGGAACACCTCGCAGAGCCAGGGCTGGTACTAGCCCGACGCGGACCTGATGCTTCGCGAAGCGCGCGGTGTGTGTCAAGCACCCGCGCGCTTCGTGTGTGCTCGTTAACCTGGTCCGATGGCAGAGGATGCGCCGAACGCGACCCACTCCCCGTCGAAGGCCGATGACCGGCCCGGTCTGGTCGAGCGGGTCAAGCGACTCGTCGCATGGGTGCTGAGCACGAAGCCGGCGCGCGCCTTCCTGCTCTATCAGGAACGCCACGGCGCGATGCTCGCCGACAGCGTCACCTACCGGACGCTGTTCTCGGTCTTCGCCGGCGTGTTCCTCGGGTTCGCGGTCGCCGGACTCTGGCTCGCCGGCAACCGTGACGCAATGGACGCGCTGGTCCAGACGGTCGACAACGCCATTCCGGGCCTGATCGGCGAGAACGCGCTCATCGACCCCGACGACCTCGTGCAGCCGCTCACGTTCAGCATCGCGGGCGTCATCGCGATCGTCGGGCTCGTCGGCGCCGCGATCGGCGCGGTCGGCTCGCTGAGCACGGCGTACCGTGAGCTCGCCGGGCTGCCGAACGATGAGACGTTCTTCGTGTGGGTGCTGTTGCGCAACCTGGCGATCGCGATCGGCTTCGGCGCACTGCTGGGTGTGGCGGCCGCAGTGACCTTCGCGGGCACCAGCGCCCTCGGCACCGTGTTCGACTGGCTGGGCATCGCCGAGCGCAGCACGCTCGCCGACGTCGGGACGAGGACCGTCACGGTCCTCGTGACGTTCGCCATCGACACGGTTGCGGTCGCGGGCCTCTTCCGGTTGCTCTCCGGGGTGAAGCCGTCGGCGCGTGCCCTCTGGGTCGGGGCGATCATCGGCGGAATCGGGCTCACGGTCCTGCAGGTGCTCTCCGGCCTGTTCATCGGCGGCGCGTCGAACAACCCCTTGCTCGCCTCGGTCGGGTCGATCGTGGCACTGCTGATCTGGTTCAACTTCTCCGCGCAGGTGATCCTCATCTCGGGCGCGTACATCGTCACGAGCGTCGACGAGGAGCGGGATCGCGTCGCCGAGCGATATGGCGCACGGTCGATGGCGCTCCGGCGACTCAAGCGTGCCGAGCACCGGGCGCACGCCGCAGCCGAGGAGGTGCAGGCGGCGAAGGCCGCCGTCGATCGGGAGGCCGGGCGGTGAGCATGGTCCTCGACACCGTGCGGCGCCTCATTGCGCCGCTCACGCGGACGCGGCTGTTCAGGAGGATCGGCCCGGTACTGCTGCCGCCCGTCGAGCGCGTGCTCGCCCGGCTCTCGGGCGGTCGGGTCCAACTCAGCGGCCTCCTGGTGCCGTCGCTGGTGCTGCACACCGTCGGCGCCAGATCCGGCGAGCCGCGCGACACCTTCCTGATGTACACGCCCGACGGCGAGGGCCGGGCCATCGTCGCCGGGACGAGCTTCGCGCAGGAGCGGCATCCGGCCTGGACCTACAACCTGATGGCCCATCCTGACGCGGCGATCACCGTGCGCGGCCGCCGGCTCGCGGTGCGTGCGACGCGCATCCCCGACGACGCGCGCGACGCGGCCTGGGCGCGGATCGAACGGCAGTGGCCCGGGTACCGCGGCTACGAGCGCGACTCGGGGCGAACGGTCCGGCTCTTCCTCCTGCAGCCGGTGCGCGCCGACTGAACCGGCGATGCCGGGGGACACGAGAGACCGGCGGTTCCGCCAGAGCGGAACCGCCGGGTGTGAGAGGTCGCGGGTGAGGGCGCTCAGTTGGGGACGGAGCCGCCGGGCTCCTCCTCACCCAGGTCGACGACCTCGATGACCTCGACGTCATCGCCCTCTTCGAGCGCCTCCTCGACCTCCTCGTACTCTTCGGTCGGCAGTTCGGCATCGAGCGGCAGATCCGAATCCGTGTACTCGCCCTCGGGGCGCAGCGGGTCGCTCATGGTTCTCCCATCGGTCCACGCGGTCGGGCCGGCGGATGCCGGTCCCACGCGCGACGCTACTCGCGCGCGCCCGCCGCTCCAAGGGGTTGACGCTCCTCATCGCGGCGCCCCCTCGGGGCTCATCCGCCGTACGCGGCACCGACCTTCTCGAGCGCGGCGACGATCCGTCGGAGGCTCGTGCTCTCGGCCATCGTGCGCCGGTAGGCCACCCGCACCTCCCGGACCTGGCTGCGGTCCGCGAGCGGCCGTGCGACGGCGCCGTCCGGCAGGGGCGGCCGGCCGAGACGTGGCACGAGCGCGATCGCGGCGCCGGCTGCCGCGAGCTCGACCAGCGAGGCGAAGTCGGGGTCCTCGGCCACGATGCGCGGCAGCGCGCCAAGGTCGGCGAAGATGCGCTGCAACGCCTCGTGGCAGATCGCCCCGCGCGGGGTGCTCGCCCACGCCTCGCCCACCAGATCGGCGCGTTCGATCGTCTCGTGCGCCGCCAGCGGATGCGTCGCGGGCAACACGACATCGGCCTCGTCCCAGCAGAGGTGCCCGGTGACGACGTGCGCCGGCGCCACGAGCGGCACCGAGTTCCAGTTGTGCACGACCGCGAGGTCGACTCGGCCGTCCGCGACGAGATCCATGGCCGCGAACGGGTCGACGCTGGTGATCGTCAACGGCACGTCGAGCCGCTCATCCCCGGCGCCGACGAGCGGGGCGAGCAGGCCCCTGGTGGCGGTCGAGAACGAGGCCACGCGCAGCGGCGCGACCGCGCGCGACGCGGTCGCCATGGTCGTCAGACGTTCGAGCCCATCGAGGAGTCCCGCGCCGTCGGCGACCAGCATGCGTCCCCGCTCGGTGAGGAGCACCCCGCGACCGCGACGTTCGAGCAGCGCGGTCCCCAGCTCGCGCTCGAGCTTCTTCACCTGCTGCGAGACGGCCGAAGGCGTATAGCCGAGTCGGTCGGCGGCCGCGACCACTGATCCGCCGCGCTCGACGGCGACGAGCGCGCGGAGGCCCTGCAGATCAATCATGTAGCAATCGTACGTGGTCGAGCGAAGAAACCGGTGCTAGTGCTGCATGATATGGCGCGCCATGCTGAGCAGATGGCCCTGAAGCATGTCGTCCTCGCGGTGCTGGTCGCCGTGGTCTGGGGCATCAACTTCGTCGCGATCGATCTCGGCCTCAGGGACACCCCGCCCCTCGTGCTCGTCGCGCTCCGGTTCGCGCTCGTGGCCGTTCCGCTGATCTTCTTCGTCCGGAGACCAGCGGTGCCCTGGCGCACCATCGTGGGCGTCGGCCTCTTCGTGAGCGCCGGTCAGTTCGGCCTGCTGTTCACGGCCATGCACCTCGGACTGCCCGCCGGGCTCGCGGCGGTGGTGCTCCAGTGCCAGATGATCTTCACGCTCGTGGTCGCGGCGGTCGCGCTCCGCGAACGGCCGACAGGCCGCCAGATCGCCGGGGCGACGATCGGGTTCGCCGGGCTCGGCATGGTCGCGCTCGGGCGACTCGAGGGCGCCGAAGGTGCCGCCGCGCTGCTTCCGCTGCTGATCTGCGTGGCGGCGGGACTCAGCTGGGGCATCGGCAACGTCGTCGCGCGTTCCGCCGGCCCGTCCAACGGGTTCGGCATGGTCGTCTGGTCGGCGGCCGTGGTGCCCGCGCCGATCCTCGCGCTCAGCCTGCTGCTCGACGGCCCGGCGGCCGTGGGGGAGGCACTCACCACCATCGGCTGGCCGACCGTGCTGAGCCTCGCATACACGGTCGTGCTCGCGTCGCTGTTCGGCTACACCGTCTGGTACTCGCTGCTCGGCCGATACCCGGCGGCCCTCGTCGCACCGTTCGCGCTGCTCGCGCCACCCGTCGGGCTGCTCTCGGCGGCGATCGTGCTCGGCGAGCGACCGAACCCGCTCGAGCTCGGAGGCAGTGCACTGCTCGTCGGCGGGGTCGCGCTCGGACAGCTCACGCGCCGTGCGCGAGGCATCCGTCCGGCGGGCCTGGCCGACGCGCCGGACGAGCGGATATCCTCGCCGCATGTGCCGGAACATCCACGTCCTCCACAACTTCGAGCCGGCGGCCACCGATGACGAGGTGCACGCCGCCGCACTGCAATTCGTCCGCAAGGTGAGCGGCTCGACGAAACCCTCGAAGGCGAACGCCGAGGTGTTCGACCGGGCGGTCGCCGAGATCGCGCACATCACGCGACACCTGCTCGACGACCTCGTCACCACCGCGCCCCCGAAGGACCGCGACGCCGAGGCGACGAAAGCGCGCGCTCGCGCCGCGAAGCGCTACGAGGCGCAGCGCATCGGCGAGGCGGCGCTCGCGGCTCGCGAGCAGGCCGTCAGCGCCTGACCGGGTTCGGAGTGCGAGCCGCGCCACGCGCGGCGGCGCCACGCGGCTGTGTCGTACACGGCCGCTCGACGCCCGGCCGCGCCACACACGGGGCTGCTCCACGCGGCGGCCGCCCTCCCGCAGGTCGGTGGCCTGCGGTAACGTCACGGGCATGCCCGCATCGGCCGTCACCCTCACCGTCCCAGGCCCACACGGCGACCGCAGCGTGCGCATCTCCAGCCCGACGCGCGAGATCTGGCCGGAAGCGGGCATCACGAAGCTCGAGCTCGCGGAGTACCTGATGGCCGTCGGCGAGGCGTTCGTCGCCGCGAACGGCGATCGTCCGATCTCATTGCAACGCTTCCCCGCGGGTGTCGAGGGCGAGCAGTTCTATTCGAAGAACCCGCCGAAGGGCGCACCCGACTGGGTGCGAGCGGTGCCTGTGACCTATCCGAGCGGGCGCTCCCACCCGCAGCTGGTCATCGATGAGCCGGCGGCCGCCGTCTGGGCGGCGCAGATGAACACCGTCGTCTTCCACCCGTGGGCCTCGCGCGCCGGCAGCTCCGACTTCCCCGATCAGTTGCGCATCGACCTCGACCCGCAGCCCGGCACGGGGTTCGCCGAGGCCGTCGAGCCGGCATTCACCCTCCGCGAGATCCTCGACGAGGCCGGCCTCACGGCGTTCGTGAAGACCTCGGGCAACCGCGGCATCCACGTCTTCGCGCCCATCGAGCCGCAGCACGAGTTCCTCGACGTGCGGCACGCCGTCATCGCCGCCGCCCGCGAGCTCGAACGACGCATGCCCGAGCAGGTGACGACCGCGTGGTGGAAAGAGGAGCGCGGCGAGCGGCTCTTCGTCGACTTCAACCAGGCGAACCGCGATCGCACGATGGCGGGCGCCTACAGTCCGCGTGCCCTGCCATGGGCATCGGTGTCGTGCCCGCTCGAGTGGTCCGAACTCGCGTCCGCCGACCCGCGCGAGCTCACGATCCGCACGGTTCCTGACCGTCTGGCGGAGCGGGGCGACCCGTGGGCCGCCATGCACGATCATCCGGGGCGTATCGATGTGCTGCTCGACTGGTGGCAGCGAGACCTGGCCGACGGGCTCGGCGAGCTGCCGTTCCCACCCGATTTCCCGAAGATGCCGGGCGAGCCCACCCGGGTGCAACCGAGCCGGGCCAAGCAGCGCGACTGAGCGCCGGGGCGCACACCCCCACATCGCCGTCTCGTGGACGAGGCGGCCTCGCCGTCAGACGAGCGAGTTCGCCCGATGGGGCTTCGGCATGCCGTGCACCTGTCGGTGCAACGACTCCATACGACCGTCGAGCTCGGACGCGGTGCGCGCCGCGTCGGTGAGCTGGTCGAGGAGCGCCTGCGGCACCTGCCGGTCGTACTTGTAGTAGATCTTGTGCTCGAGGCTCGCCCAGAAGTCCATGGCGATGGTGCGGATCTGCACCTCTACCGGCACGGGGTGGGCGCCGGTCGAGAGGAACACGGGCACCTCGACGATGGCGTGCAGACTCTGGTAGCCGTTGGGCTTCGGCGTCGCGATGTAGTCCTTCACCTGCAGCACCCGGATGTCGGGCTGCGCGGTGAGCAGCTCGAAGATGCGGTACGCGTCGGAGACGAAGCTGCAGGTGACCCGGACCCCTGCGATGTCGGTGATGGTCTCGCCGATGGCGTCGAAGCTCGACGCGACGCCCTTGCGTTCCATCTTCGCGACGACGCTCTCGAGGCTCTTCAGCCGGCTCGAGATGTGCTCGATGGGGTTGTAGTCGTGCGCCTGGTTGAACTCCTCGCGCAGGATGGTGAGCTTCGTGATGACCTCGTCCATGCCGAACTTGTAGCGCATCAGGAACCGCTCGGTCTCGTCGCGGAGCGCGCGCATCTCGCTGAGCGCCTCCTCGTCGAGCGTGTCGAGCGTCTGCTGGGCGCGGGCCGTGAGCATCGTCGACGTCGCGAGGCGGGTCCGTGGGGGTGGGGAGCCGTCGGGGGGAGTCACGTGCTCCAACGTAGGACGCGAACCTCAGGATCAGCTTTGATCGCGCCACGCGCATGGCATCATTCAGCCATGACGGACACATCGACTCCTCCCGTGCTGCAGCTCCGCGTCGTCGTCGAGACCGAGGACTTCGACGCCGCGGTCGCGTTCTACCGGGACGCGCTCGGCATGCCAGAGTTCTTCGCGTTCGCCGACGGCGATGGCGCCGACGACGACCGGGTCGCGATTCTCGACGCGGGCCGCGCGACCCTCGAGCTCGCAAGCCCGGGCCACAAACGCGCCATCGACGCGATCGAGGCCGACGGCCGGGAGAGCCCCCGGATCCGCCTCGCCTTCGAGGTCACGGACGCGACGGGCACGACCCGGCGGCTCGCCGACGTCGGTGCGCGGGTCGTCGCGGAGCCGGTCGAGACCCCGTGGCGCTCCCTGAACTCACGCCTGGACGCGCCGGGCGATCTGCAGATCACGCTGTTCGAGGAGCTCCTCGACAGTCACGAGCGCGCGGCGCTCGAGGGCTTCGACACGGATGCCTCGCGCACGCGGGATCCCGGTGCCTGAACAGTCGGCGTGCACAGGCGGCTGTGCCCGGCGGGTCAGACGGCGGTGAGGTAGGTCCAGCGACCGCCCTCGCGGCGGAACCGGCTGCGTTCGGCGAGCAGCCCGGGCCCGTCGGCGTCGCGGTACCGCGCCACGAACTCGACGATGCCCTCGGCGTCGTCCTCGCCGCCGGCCACGGTGTCGGCGATGTGCAGCGATCGCCACTGCGTCGCGGCGTCGAGCGTCAGCGCGGGGGGTCGTGTCGACGGATGCCACGTGGCGAGCAGGTACCCCGTTTCGCCCAACGCGAACGCGGTGAAGCGTGAGCGCATCAGGCGGGCCGCCGTGGGCGCGGGCTCGCGCCCGCTCAACAGCGGTCCGCAACAGGTGCCGAATGCGTCGCCACTCCGGCAGGGACAGGGTGCGTCGGCGGCCGGCGGTGCGCTGTGAGGGAGCGACGAGGGCGGGCCGACCGGCGCGGATTCCCGAGGAGACGCAGGCATCCCTCGAGTATGACCGAGCCGGTCGTGACCGAGTCGATCCATATATGCGCAGTCATGGATTGCCCAGGGAAAGCCGAGGACTCGTCCAGGACCGTGGGGCAAGCTGTCGGCTTTGTGCGTCCGCGCCCCGGCGGACGCGTCCCTGAACCCGGCACGGCTCGACCGGCCATGCCACGAGACCTCACGAGCCACGAAACCGATGCGCATAGAGAACCACACCACGAACCAGACGAACGCCGCGAACCCCACGCACTCGACCCCGACCGGCACGCCGGCCGGCCACGGCCTCCCCACCCGCCGGAGCCTGCGCCCCCGACGCACCAAGCGGAACAGCCTCATCGCCGCCGGCGCGATCGCCGCGGCGGGCCTGATCGCAGGCACCGGCTTCACGGTGACCTCCGCGGTCGACGCCCAGCAGCGCGTCGACGCGACCGCAGCGGTGACCCAGGCCACCGGGCTCCACAAGGACCAGCTCGGCGCCTACTCGGTCGTCGCGCAGGCGAAGGCGATCAGCACCGCCAAGGACACCATCCAGGCCGCCGAGGCGACGCTCGTCGCGGCCGACGGCAAGGTCGACGCGTCCGGGTTGCAGGCGTCGGTCGCGTCCCTCGGCGACTACGAGCGCCTGCCGATCGACTCACTCGTGACCCTGACGCGGGAGACGCAGGCCAAGACGCAGCAGACGGCGGCGGCCGCCGCCGAGTTCGAGCGCGCCCAGCAGGAGCAGGCGCGCATCGCGGCCGAGACGCTCGCACAGGCGAACACACCCGAGGGCGCCAAGGCGTTCGCGCGGGAGCTCGCCGCATCGCAGTACGGCTGGGGCGGCGACCAGTACACGTGCCTCGTGAACCTGTGGCAGAAGGAATCCGGCTGGAACTACCAGGCCATGAACGCCTCCAGCGGCGCCACCGGCATCCCGCAGTCGCTGCCCGGATCCAAGATGGCGACCGCCGGCGCCGACTGGCAGACGAGCGCCGCGACCCAGATCCGTTGGGGTCTCGAGTACATCGCGCGAGGGTACGGCACGCCCTGCTCGGCGTGGTCGCACTCGCAGTCTGTGAACTGGTACTGAGCGACGGCTCCGCGGCGCGCCGCACGGCGCCTTGACCACCCCCCGAACGCGGCACACAATGGTGTGTCCGATCCAGGGAGGGTGAGCCATGTCAGACCCACAGGTCCGACCGAACGCCGCGAACGACGACACCACCGTGTTGTTCGAGACGCTGCAGGAACCACCGGCGACGGAGACGACCGCGCGACCGGCGCCTCCCGTCGCGCACGCGGCTGCCGAACGCCGCCCAGCGGGGCGCGTCGAATGGAGCCGCGACCTGCGCTTCATGCTCGTCGTGCTCGCCGCGATCGTCGTGCTCTTCCTCGCGTTCGCGCTGCTCATCGCGTTCAGCCCGACCGGCGCGGCGATCAGCGCGCTGGCCGTGATCGCGGCCCCGATCGCGACCATGGTCGCGGCGTACTACGGCATCAGCCTCGCCCTGCGGCAGGTTCGCGACGCCAATCACGCCGCCGAAGCCGCCGAGAACCGGGCCCGTGCGGCCGAGGCGTCCGCGCGTGAGTCGGACGCGTGGGCGGCGCAGATGGAATCCGGTCTGCGCGTGTCGGTGTCGAAGCTCAGGGGCCTCGGTCAGGACACGCGCGACGTGGAGCGCGCCGCGGGCACGCCCGACGAGTTCTTCTGAGTCGCCCCGAGCACTCGCTTCGCCGGTCGGAGACCGAGCGCCGGTGAGCGTATCGAGCCCACCGGCGCGCGGCTTACAGCTCCGCGAGCAGTGAGACCGGACGCTCGACGCACCGCGCCACGAACGTGAGGAACGCCGCCGCCTCGGCGCCGTCGCACACGCGGTGGTCGAACGACAACGTCAGCTCGGTGACCGTCCGCACCGCGAGTGCTCCGTCGACGACCCATGGCCGCTCGATCAACCGCCCGACACCCAGCATCGCGGCTTCGGGATGGTTCAGGATCGCCGCCGAACCGTCGACCCCGAGTGCCCCGTAGTTGTTGAGCGTGAACGTGCCCCGGCGCAGCGCCTCGGGCGGAAAGGTGCCCGTCGACGCCTGCGCCGCGCGTTCGGCGATCGCATCGCGCAGCCCGCGCATGGCCATCGCCTGTGCGCCGTGGACGACCGGCACCATGAGGCCGCGGCCGGTCTGGGTCGCGATGCCGAGATTGACGGCGCCGTGCAGCACCAGCTCGCGCCGTTCGGCGTCGAAGCTCGCGTTCAGCCGCGGATGCCGTGCGAGCCCGGCCACCGCGAACCGCGCGATGAGCGCGGTCACCCCGAACCGCTCACCGGTCGCCTGCTCGAGCTGACGCCGGGCCGCGAGCAGCTCCGTCGCGTCGACGTCGAGCCAGACGGTCGCGTCGGGGATCTCACGTCGCGAGCGCTCGAAGTGGGCGGCGGCGGTCAGCGCGTGGCGGTCGAGCGGCACGCGCTGATCGCCGTCCTCGGCCGGCGGGATCGCCACCGCCGAGCGCTTCGCCTCGGTCGGAGACACCGCTGCGCCGCGCTCGGGCGGAGCGTGCTGCTCGAGCTCGGCGATGGCGTGCTCGACGTCGCGGCGCAGCACGAGATGGTCGGGACCGCTGCCGAGCAACCGGCTCGCGTCGAACCCGTGCTCGCGCGCCAGCCGGCGCACGATGGGCGACAACACGGGGGAGCGGCGGCCGGAGTCGAGCAGCGCGGCAGGGGCGCTCGGCCCGGCGGTCGCGGGGGCGGGTGCATCCGTCATCCCCTCCGCGTCCGTTCGCCGCCCGAAACGTCCCGCGATTCGACGCGGTCGGGCGACCGGCGTGGAGCTGCGGGTGCCGTATCCGATGAGTACGGCGCCCGACTCCTCATCCGAGACATCCGTCCCGCCCGCGGCATCCGCGCCGCCGGACCCGCCCGCACCGTCCGCCGGCTCCGCCAGCGTCAGCAGCACATCGCCCGCGTGCAGCACCTGGCCGACCTCGCCGCCGAGCGCCTGCACGACGCCCGCGAACGGCGACGGCAGCTGCACCACCGACTTCGCGGACTCGAGCTCCACGACCGGCTGATCCACGGCGACGGCGTCGCCCGGGCCGACGAGCCAGCCCACCACCTCGGCCTCGGTGAGGCCCTCGCCGAGGTCGGGCATCGTGAACGAGCGGCTCATGCCGGGTCCCACTCCCAGGTCGCGATCGCGGCCAGCACCCGGTCGGGCGTCGGCAGGAAGTGCTCCTCGAGCATCGGTGGCGGATACGGCAGATCGAACCCCGTGATCCGCAGGATCGGCGCCGCGAGCCAGTGGAAGTTCCGCTCGGTGACCCGGGCCGCGACCTCGGCGCCGTACCCGCCGAACTGCGCGGCCTCGTGGATCACCGCCGCGCGCGAGGTCTTCCGCACCGACGCCGACACGGTCTCGTCGTCGAACGGCGAGAGGCTCCGCAGGTCGATCACCTCGACCGACAGGCCTTCCGCCTCGCCGGCCTCGGCCGCCTCGAGCGCGGTACGCACGGTGGGTCCGTAGGCGATGAGCGTCACATCGGCGCCCTCGCGCACGACCTTCGCGCGGCTCATCGACTCGGTGTGGACGGGCAGCGCGAGGTCGGCCTTCGACCAGTACCGGCTCTTCGGCTCCATGAAGATCACGGGATCGTCGACCTCGATCGCCTCACGCAGCATGGAGTACGCGTCAGCGGGATTCGAGGGCGTCACGACGGTCAGGCCGGGCGTGGCCGCCCAGTAGGCCTCGGACGAGTCGGAATGGTGCTCGACGCCGCCGATCGCACCCGCGCACGGGATGCGGATGACCATCGGCAGGCTCACCCGGCCCTGCGTGCGATTGCGCATCTTGGCCACGTGCGAGACCACCTGCTCGAACGCGGGGTAGGCGAACGCGTCGAACTGCATCTCGATCACGGGTCGCAGGCCGTTCATGGCCATGCCGACGGCGGTGCCGACGATGCCGGCCTCGGCCAGCGGGGCGTCCCAGACGCGGCTCGCGCCGAAGGCGGCCTCGAGCCCGTCGGTCACGCGGAACACACCACCGAGCGCGGCGACGTCCTCGCCGTAGACGACGACACGCTCGTCGTCGGCCATCGCATCGCGGAGCGCCCGGTTCAGGGCGCCGGCCATCGTGGTCGAGACGGCGGATGCCTCGGCGGCGGCGGGTCCGCCGGGGGTCGCGGTGTGCACGGCCGTCACGAGGCGACCGCCTCGTGGTGGGCTTCGGCATCGGCGAGCTCCGCGGCGAGTGCGGCGCGCTGCTCGGCGAGCGCCGCGCGCGGGACGGCGTAGACATGATCGAAGAGCGCGAGCGGGTCGATCGCCGGGGCCTCGCCCAGCGCCTCGCGCGTCGTGGCCGCGAGCGTCTCGGCGGCGGCGGCGATCTCGGCGCTGATCGCGCCGTCGAGCACGCCCTCGGAGACGAGGTACTTCTCGAGCCGCTCGATCGGGTCGCGCCGGGTCCAGTGCTCGACCTCGCGTGATTCGCGGTAGCGCGTGGGGTCGTCGGAGTTCGTGTGCGGCTCGATGCGGTAGGTGAGGCCCTCGATCAGCGTCGGGCCGCCCCCGGCACGGGCGAGCTCGACCGCGGCACGGGTCACCGCGTGCATCGCGGCGACGTCGTTGCCGTCCACGTGGTGGCCCGGCATGCCGTACCCGACGGCTTTGTCGGCGAGCGTGGCGGCGTGGCTCTGCTTCGCGACCGGGGTGCTGATCGCGAACTGGTTGTTCTGCACGACGAAGACGGTCGGCGTCTGCCAGACGGCTGCGAAGTTGAACGCCTCGTGCGCGTCGCCCTCACTCGTCGCGCCGTCGCCGAGGAAGACCAGCGTGACGGTCGGCTCGCCCTTGAGCCGTGCGGCGTGCGCGAAACCGACGGCGTGCAGCGCCTGCGTCGCGAGCGGCGTCGCCTGCACCGACGTGCGGTACCGGTACTGGTCGAACCCGTTGTGCCATTCGCCGCGGAACGAGGTGAGCAGCGCCGCCGGGTCGATGCCGCGGGTGAGCAGCGCGATGCTGTCGCGATAGGTGGGGAACAGCCAGTCGTCGTCGGCGAGTGCGGCGACGGCGCCGATCTCGCAGGCCTCCTGGCCGTAGGCCGAGGGATACGTCGCGAGCCGGCCCTGCTTCGTCAGCGCCGTCACCTGACGGTCGAACCGGCGGGCGACGACCATCTTCCGGTACAGCTCGAGCAGCGTGTCGTGCCCGGGCAGCGCGAAGCCCCCGGTCTCGGGGGCCGGGGCGGCATGACCTGCGTGGTCGAGCAGGCGGATCGGGGTCGCCGTCGGGAGCGTGCGGCGGTCATGATGCTCGACGTTGAGGCTCATGCCTTCATCGTGGATGAGCTCGGCCGTCTGGGGGAGGCGTGCGACGCAAGCGTGAACGAACGGCTCCGGACGGACCGACGGCGAGCCGCTCGTCCGCCGGCAGCAGGCTCGCACGCGCCAGATGTCCGGAGGGTCAGGTCGGTCAGGTCCGCCAGATGTCCAGCGTCTGGGCGGGCGGCTGCCCGGCCAGCTCCGAGAGGATGAGGTGCGAGCGCGTCGACACGACGCCGGGCAGATCATGGATGTCGCGGAGGATCGCCTGGCCCAGTTGTTCGTGGTCGGGCGCGCTGACCGTCAGGATCAGGTCGATGTCGCCCGAGACCGCCTGCACCTTCTCCACGAACGGGAGGGTCGCGAGCCGGTGTGCGATCTCCTCCCATGGCACATCGCCGATCCGTACGACGACGAGGGCCGAGATGCTGAGCCCGATCGCCTTCCGGTCGATCTGGGCGCCGAACCCCGTGATCACCCCGCGCTGCTGGAGATGCAGCAGGCGATTGTGCGCGGCGGTCCGCGAGATGTGGACGCGCTCGGCCAGCGTCCGTACCGAGAGCCGGCCGTCGCGGCTCAGCTCGGCGACGATCCGGCGGTCGATCGGATCGAGCGGTTCCCCCCGATGCGGATGGTCGGTCATCATCGTCCTCGCATTCCGATCACAGCGTAGCGGCTCGCCCCGCCCGGTGCCCCGCTCGACGCAGGACCGGACACCGCCGCCGGAGCTCGTTCAGTACCAATTGACGCGCTCGGAGTGCGCCCACGCGCCACACGGCGCGCCGTAGCGACCCGAGATGTAGGAGAGGCCCCACTCGATCTGGGTCGCCGCGTTGGTGCGCCAGTCGGCGCCGGCCGCCGCCATCTTGCTCCCCGGGAGCGACTGGGGGATGCCGTAGGCGCCGCTCGAGCGGTTGTACGCGTCGGCGCGCCAGTTCGACTCGCGTTCCCACAGCTTGAGCAGGCACTGATACTCGCCGTCGCCCCAGCCGTACCGCGCGACGGCGGATCGGGCGTAGGCCTTCGCGCCGGCCGGGTCCACGATGACCCCCGCAGGCGGCGGCGCGGTGCCCGTGTCGCCGCCCGGCGTGCCGGCGGCCTCGCGTGCGGCACGCTCACGTTCGGCCGCCTCGGCCGCCGCCTGCTCGGCCCCGCGGACCTGACGCTCCAGGTCGACCGAGCGGTCTCGCAGACTCGCGAGCTGGGCGTAGAGCGTGTCGAGCGACGTCTGCTGCGCGGTGAGCTCGCGTTCGGCGGCCTCGTGCGCGGCCCGCGCCTCGCCGGCCCGCGCCTCAGCCTCGCCCGCGAGCCGGTCGCGTTCGGTCGAGGCGAGCTCGGCCTGCTGCCGAAGCGAGTTCGCATCGGCACGGGCCACCTCGGCGCGCTGCGCATCGGCCGTGTACAGGTCGGTGAGCCGGGAGACGCGGCTGAGCCCCACGAGCAGATCGTCCCCGCCGGTCTCGCCCTGCTCGAAGAAGAGTCTGAGCGTGGTGTCCGCTCCGCCGGTGCGGGCCAGGAGCGCCGCCGAGTAGCCGAAGCGCTGCGCCGAGAGCTCCGCCTGTTCGGCCGCGGTGTCGGCGGCGAGACTCAGCGTGCCCGCGCGGACGGCGGCCGCCGTCCGCGCGGCCTCGGCGGTGGCCGCGACGGATGCGGCGGCGACGGCGGCGTCGCCGAGTCGGCCGGTCTCGACCTCGAGGCCGCCGATCAGCGTGTCGATGCGTGCCGCCTCGGCCTCACGAGTCGACACATCGCGCTTGGCGGCGTTGACGTCGTCCCAGGTCGGCAGATCGTCGGCGGCGGCCGGGGCGACGGGGGCGAGCACGACGAGCGGCAGCAGCACCGCAGCCACGGACAGCCGGGCGGCGACTCGCCGCACGGAACACCACGCCATGGAACGTGCGGCGGCGCTCGACGAACCCGTTCGGGCACGGAGCATCCGTCGTCGTCCGACCACCGGCACTCTCCTTCCCGAGCGCCGCGAGTCTACCCAGGGAGCACCCGGCTGGCGGGCGGACACGCAGCGTACACTCGACCCTCGTGCATCTGCGGCGGATTCTCGGGGCCGTGGTGGTGCTCGCGGCGCTCGCGACCTCGACGGGGTGCGCGGCACCCCGCGACGGCGGTGCGGCGAGCCCGCGGCCATCGCAGCCCTCACCGTCTGCGATCCCGACGCCGTCGGTCGATCCCGTCGCCTCGTGGGTCTCCGACCGGATGGCCGGCCTGACGCTCGAGCAGAAGGCCGCGGCGTTGCTCATGCTGCACGCGCCCGGTGTCGACCCCGCCCCGCTCAGGGCGCTCGCGGAACAGGGCGTGTCCGGACTCATCCTGATGGGCGACAACATCCCGGCGGGGCCGGCCGAGCTGCTCGCACTGACCGACGCCGTGCAGGTCGACCCTGAAGCGCGCGTGCTGATCGGCATCGACGAAGAGGGCGGCGACGTCCAGCGCCTGCCGTGGGACGACGCCGCCGGCGCGTTCACGTTGCGGCAGCAGCCGCCGGAGGCGACGCAAGCCGCGTTCGCCCGGCGCGGCGACCTGCTCGCGCAGGTCGGCGTCGACGTGAACTTCGGCATCGTGGCGGACGTCACGGCCGACCCCGGTTCGTTCATCAGCGGGCGCGTGCTCGGCGCCGACCCGGCCGCAGCGGCCGCGCGGGTCGCGGCCGCGGTCGTCGGCGAGGGCGACCAGGTCGGTTCGACCCTCAAGCACTTCCCCGGGCACGGCGCGGCGCCCGGTGACTCGCACACCTCGGTGCCGGAGGCTCCGCTCACGCTCGACGAGTGGCGTGCAGGCGCCGCACCGCCATTCGCGGCCGGCATCGATGCGGGCGCCGACCTCGTGATGACGGGGCACCTGGTCTACCCGGCCGTCGACCCCGCACCGGCCTCGCTCTCGCCCGAGTGGCACCGCATCCTCCGCGACGAGCTGGGGTTCGACGGGGTCACGGTCTCCGACGACCTGCTCATGCTGCAGCACAACGGCATGCCCGAGTTCGCGGACCCGAACGAGAACGCGATCCGCGCGATCGGGGCCGGCACCGATCTGCTGCTGTACGTGCTGCCGGCCGACCCCGCCGAGTTCGGCATCTCGGTGCCGGGCCTCACGACCGCCATCGCGGATGCGGTGCGCACCGGCCGGATCCCCGAGGCCCGGCTCGACGACGCGGTCGCGCGTGTGCTGACGCTCCGACACCTCGCGGCCGGCTGACCTTCGCGTCTGAGAACTTCCGAAACTCGGGAATACCACCGGCTTATTCATGCGTTTGCATCTTCGTGGCCAGCCGGCCGCACGACCTACGTACCACGCAAACAGGAGTGACCTGAGCATGACCACCACCGCCTCGACCATCGAGATCCCCGGCTACCGCGTCGGCACCTGGACCATCGACCCCACGCACAGCGAGGTCGGCTTCCAGATCCGCCACCTCATGATCAGCAAGGTCAAGGGCAAGTTCGAACGCTTCGACGCGACGTTCATCACGACCGAGAACCCGCTCGACTCGAGCGTGACGGCGTCGGCCGAGGTCGCCTCGGTGAACACGAACGAGCCGAACCGCGACGGCCACCTCCGCACGGGCGACTTCTTCGAGGCGGAGACGTACCCGACGATCGACTTCGTCTCGACCGGCGTCCGCGTCGAGGACGGCGACTTCAAGGTCGACGGCGACCTGACCATCCGCGGCATCACCAAGCCCGTGACCTTCGACTTCGAGTTCGGTGGCTTCGGCGGCGACCCCTACGGCAACTACAAGGGCGGCGCGACGGCCAAGACCGTCATCAACCGCGAGGACTTCGGCCTCACCTACAACGCGGCCCTCGAGACCGGCGGCGTGCTCCTCGGCGAGAAGGTCACCATCACGCTCGAGCTTCAGGCGGCGCTCCAGCAGTAAGCGCTGCGAACCAGATTCCGCGGGATCAGGCGGCATCGACCGGATGCCTCGGACGGGGCGGTCGCGCGAGGGCGCGGCCGCCCCGTTCTTGCAACCTGTCGATGCACTCCTGGGGGAGCGATTGCCGCCGCCTCCGCACTCGCCCGGCCTGACCGGCCCTTCGTCGGCCGCGAACGAGCCCCATGAGATCAGGACGGGCGAGGTGCTCGATCGGTACAGATCATCGTGCACTGCACGAAGTGAAAGTGACCCCGCGGAGTATACTAGTCGGCATGATCACCGCGTTGGTTTCCACAGTTCTGGTCGGTGCTGCACTTGTGGGCGGAGCGACACCTGCACCTTCGTCAGCCGGCGAGTTTCGCGACGCGGAGGCGGACGTCCTCGTCTTCTCGAAGCCGGTCGACCTTCCGCACTATTGGGCGTCCGCATCCTTCGAGCGCCTGTCGTGCCCACCCGAGGCGCCGTACCTCAATGAGTCGGTGCGCTACTTCGACCGCCCGACCTTCCCGAACGGCGTCGAACTCCGCGCCGTCGGCGGCGGTGTCGACGCCGCGACGCTCACCACGTACCAGGTAGGGGGCGGCAAGACGCGGGTCACCGGGCTCTTGGCGACCACGGCGACGAGCTGGACGCTGCAGCCGCGGAAGGCGCAGATCGTGCTGCACTGCACGGACATATTCTGATATTCTCCCGGAATGACGTACCTATTCCTCGCCGGAGCCATGACGGCGACCGCACTGTTCTCAAGCTTCGCCCCCGGGGGGCTGTCGTCGGCGGACCCGAGTGAGAGTACGGAGGTCACCGTCGAGGCCGATGTCAAGACCATGCCGCACTTCTGGTCGTCGACCTCGTTCGGGGAGCTGAAATGCCCGGCCTATGCGCCGCGCCTCGTCGATCATCATTACTCCGACGGCGTGCCGCCGGGCGTCGAGGTTCGCACGTTCGGCGGGGACGGGATCCATGTGTTCTCGGCGTCCCTGCCCGACTTCGGGAACTACGGCAGGAACTTCGGCATCGCCTTCGCGACGGTGACGAACTGGGCCGTCCCGAGCGCGGAGCGTTCGGTGCAGCTTGTGGCTCACTGCACCGTCGACTGAGTCGGGTGCCGGCGGCTCTCCCGATGTATTCTGATATCCTCGTATCATGATGAGTTTGCTACTGGCCGGAGCTGTCACCATGACCGTTCTCGGCTCGGGCCTGACCGCCATGGGCGAAGAGGTCGAGCCGATGCAGTCGACGGCCGTGACCGTCACGTCCGATGTGAAGACCATGCCGCACTTCTGGTCGTCGACGTCATTCGGCGAGCTGATGTGCCCCGATTACGCGCCGTTCCTCGAGGATCGCCACTACTCCGACGGGCTGCCGCGGGGCGTTGCGGCCCGCACGTTCGGTGGTGACGGGGTGCACGTGTCATCGGTGACCAAGTTTCACCGCGGCAGGGAGATCGGCATCGCCTACGCCACAGTGACGAACTGGGCCGTCCCGAGCGCGGAACGCACCGTGCAGCTCGTGGCGCACTGCGTCTCGAACTGACGCAGCGCTCGCGCGCGGGCCGGCTCAGCCGGATCGCACCTCGGCGAGCGGCACGCCTCGGAAGCGGCTCCAGTCGGCGAGCGGGCGGCGGAATGCGCGAGCGTCGAGATCGGTCTCGAACCCGTCCAGCGTCACGGTCGCGCCGCGCCGGGCGTCGCGGCGACGCCAGAGGCCGACCACCCGGCCGGCGTCGACGAGAATCGCCTGGAACACGCCGTTCCCGCCGGGCACCACACGCCCCGCGTACCCGGGGTCGCAGACGGGCGACCGGTCTGCGTACCCGAGGAAGTACTCGTCGAACGCCGGAAGCGCGAACCGGCCTGACGCGCGCGGCGCGGTGCTGCTCGCGCCCTCGACGTCGGCGGTGTCGACTGCGCACAGTCGCTCGTCGTCGAAGGCGGTCAGGGCGTCACCGGCCGCCGCGACCGCGGTCCGCACGTCGGTGAGGGTGAGCCCCGACCACCACGCGGCGTCGCGCACCGTGGCCGGCCCGTGGCCGCGGAAGTAGGACGTGATGAGCGTCGCGAGTGCCTCGTCCCGCTCGCGTCGCGGGCTCGCGGGCAGCCAGTCCTCGACCAGCACGAACCGTTGATCTCTGCCCTCGGCGGGACCGAGGCAGATGACGGCGTCGAGTGCGAGCCATGCCAGCAGGTGGTAGCCGCGCTGCCCACCGGTCGCGATGCCCGCGGCCTCCCATGCGGCCTGTAGCTGGTCGCGGGTACGAGGACCCAATGCGAGTTCGCGCTCCGCGATGTGACGGGCGAGACCCGCGACGTCATCGTCGAGCTCGAGCTCACGCCGCCTCCGCGCGTCCTTCTGATGAATCCTCGGCCCGGTGAGCGCGAGCACCTCGCGGAGCCGCTCGGCGGCCATGATGTGCAAGGTGCCGCGGAGCGGCCACGTACGCACGATCCGCCGCGCGGCGAACGCGGCGTCGACGTCGGCCTCGACCGACCCCGGCACGCGCACGCCAAGCGCCCACCGCGCGGCACCGAAGTCTTGCGCCTGCATCGCGCCAATCCGTTCGACCGCCGCGACGATCGAGGGCATGCCGGTGTGCAGCCCGTGCGACCGCAGCCGCTCGGCGCGCACCCGCGCATCGGTGGCTCGTGCGCTCATGTGGCGAGTCTGCCAGCGCCCGCCGACACCGCCCGCCCAAACTCACTGCGCCATGAGCATCGAGCCGGCATCGATGGATGCTGATATCCTGTATGCATGTTCAGTACACTGCTCTCCGGGCTCATGACCACGACAGTACTTCTTGCAGGGGTGACGCCCGCGGATACGCCGGAGAAACCGATCGACATCAGCGCGGCAGCGGTGACCGTCGAGGCTGATGTGAAGACCATGCCGCACTTCTGGGCGTCGACCTCGTTCGGCGAGCTGAAGTGCCCCGGTCACGCGCCGTTCCTCGAGGATCGCAAGTACGCCAACGGCGTTCCTCCTGGCCTCGAGGTCCGTACGTTCGGCGGCGACGGGGTGCGCGTGGCGTCGGTGACCAAATACCACTCGGTCCAGCGCGGCAGGCCGATCGGCATCGCCTACGCCACGGTGACGAACTGGGCCGTCCCGACCACCGAACGCACGGTGCAGCTCGTGGCGCACTGCGTCTCGAGCTGACGCAGCGCTCGCGCGCAATGCGGGCCTCCGAAGGTCGGAGTGGCGCGTAGGGTTGCGGCAGACGCGATAGACTGAGCGGCTGTGCCCATCGGGCGCATGCTCATTCCTGAACCGTCTCCGGAGGATTCACCGTGCTCGCCGTCCACGACCTCGAGATCCGTGTGGGCGCCCGCGTGCTCATGGCGGGGGTGAACTTCCGGGTGTCGCCCGGCGACAAGATCGGACTCGTGGGCCGCAATGGCGCGGGCAAGACCACGCTCACCAAGACGCTCGCCGGAGAGACCCTGCCGACCGACGGCAAGATCGATCGTTCGGGCGAGATCGGCTATCTGCCGCAGGACCCGCGCTCGGGTGACCCTGAGATGCTCGCGCGGACGCGCATCCTCGACGCGCGCGGGCTCGGCTCGCTCGTTCTGGGCATGCACGAGGCCTCGCAGCTCATGGGCTCAGACGATGCATCCGTCGCCGAGAAGGCGATGAAGCGCTACGGCACCCTGACCGACCGCTTCACCGCACTCGGCGGCTACGCCGCCGAAGCCGAAGCGGCATCGATCGCGTCGAACCTGAACCTTCCCGACCGTATCCTCGACCAGCCGCTGAAGACCCTCTCGGGCGGGCAACGCCGGCGTATCGAGCTCGCGCGCATCCTGTTCTCCGACGCCGAGACCATGATCCTCGACGAGCCGACGAACCACCTCGACGCGGACTCGGTCGTGTGGCTTCGCGAGTTCCTGAAGGCGTACAAGGGCGGCGTGATCGTGATCAGCCACGACGTCGTGCTGGTCGGCGAGGTCGTGAACCGCGTGTTCTACCTGGACGCGAACCGGTCGGTCATCGACATCTACAACATGGGCTGGAAGCACTACCAGCGCCAGCGCGCCGCCGACGAGGAGCGCCGCAAGAAGGAGCGCAGCAACGCCGAGAAGAAGGCGGGCGCGCTCCAGCTGCAGGCCGCCCGGTTCGGTGCCAAGGCATCGAAGGCCGCCGCCGCCCACCAGATGGTCGCGCGCGCCGAGAAGCTGCTCGCGGGCCTCGAAGAGGTGCGCGCGGTCGACCGCGTGGCGAAGCTCCGCTTCCCGACGCCCGCGCCCTGCGGGCGCACCCCGATCACCGCGAACGACCTGTCGAAGAGTTACGGGTCGCTCGAGATCTTCACCGCCGTGGACCTCGCGATCGATCGCGGCTCGAAGGTCGTCATCATCGGGCTCAACGGTGCGGGCAAGACCACCCTGCTGCGCATCCTCGCCGGCGTCGACGCACCCGACACGGGAGTGGTCGAGGCCGGCCACGGGCTGCGCGTCGGCTACTACGCGCAGGAGCACGAGACCATCGACGTCGCGCGCAGCGTGCTGCAGAACATGGTGAGCTCGTCGCCGAATCTCACCGAGACCGAGGCGCGCAAGGTGCTCGGCTCGTTCCTGTTCACCGGCGATGACGTGCACAAGCCGGCCGGCGTGCTCTCGGGCGGCGAGAAGACCCGCCTCGCGCTGGCCATGATCGTCGTGTCAGGGGCGAATGTGCTGCTGCTCGACGAGCCGACGAACAACCTCGACCCCGCGAGCCGCGCTGAGATCCTCGATGCGCTCGCGCACTACGAGGGCTCGGTCGTGCTCGTGAGCCACGACCCGGGCGCCGTCGAGGCGCTGAACCCCGAGCGCGTGCTCATCATGCCCGACGGCACGGAAGACCACTGGAGCGCCGACTACCAGGAGCTCATCGAGCTCGCCTGATCCGCCGAGTGATGCCGAAACGGCTCGAATGATGCCGATTCGGGCCGTCAGTCCGCCCGTTTCGGTATCACTCGATGCCGTGACGGGCCGTGCGATCGTCGAGTGAGCGCTGGTCGAGGATGGCGTCCTCGATGTCGGCGTCGGTGCGCTCCTTGGGGGTGCGCTTCGGCTTGGAGGCGCGGTCGCGGTCGGTCGCGGTTCCGGATGCCTCGGCCAGCGCCTTGCGCTCCTGGTTCGCCGCCCAGCCGAGGCCGATGAAGGCGAGCAGCGCGAACACGTACCACTGCAGGGCGTATGAGAGGTGCGGACCCTCGTCGCGCACGGGCCGGGCGGCGGCGAGCGGCGGCTCGGCGGCGTCGGCCGGGTCCTGTACCTGCACCCCGTACGCGCCGGTGTAGCTGGGTTCGCCGACCCGGCCCGCGAGCTCGTCGAGGTCGATGGTCGCGAGTTCGCGGCCCGAAGCCGTACGGCCCGCGATCGTGCCCTCGCCGGCCTTCAGGCGCGCGGTCACGTCGACCTGCCCGGACGGCGGCGCGGCGTACTCGCTGGGCCGGCCGTCGGGAGCCTGCGCGATCCAGCCGCGGTTCACGAAGAACACCGTGCCGTCGTCGAGCCGGAAGGGCGTCACGACCTCGAAGCCCGAGCTGCCCTCGAACGGCCGGTTGCGGATCACCACCTCGTCGTCCTCGAGGTATTCGCCGGTCAGGGCGACGACCCGCCAGCGCGCGTCAGGATCGAACGCGGCCGGGTCGGGCAGCGCCTCGGCCACGGGCACCGGGTCCGCATCATAGTTCGCGTCGATGCGGGCGACCTCGGTGAGCGCCTCGGTTCGGCGGTTGAGTTGCCAGCTGCCGAGCGCACTGCAGGCGATCGCGAACACGATCACGAGCGCGAGATAGCCCGCCCACCTGGGGGAGCGGAGGAACGACCATCGGCTCATGCACCGACCTCGCCTTCGACGGGGAATGGGTGAACCGTGAGTGGGAAGGATCGCGACTCGAGGAAGCCGCGGAGGAACTCGACGTGCTCGTCGCAGGCCAGCCAGGTCTTGCGCCGAAGCTCGTCGTGGATGCGCGGATTGCGCCAGTCGATCCGCCACGCAGCCGGCAGTCGGCAGCCGGCGCGCGAACAGGTGTCCGCCTCGGGGACGGTGCCGGGGAGTCCGATCATCGATCGCCCTCTGCCGGCGACGGGGCGGACGCCGAGCCGGCGTCGCCGTCGTCGTCGGCTCCCGACGAGGCATCCGGACTCGACCCAGACGAGGCATCCGGACCCGACCCAGACGAGGCATCCGGACTCGCCTCGGGCGACGCATCGGGGCCCGAGCCCGCCTGCGCCTCCGGCGCGCCCTCGACCGGCGAGTCGCCGGGGGTCTCGGCCGCCTCGAGCCGCGCAACCGGCTCGATCGACCCGGGCCGCTCGACGACGCCCTGCTCGCCCCCGCCCACGTTCGCGAGCACGACCGCGATGTACGGAAGGAAGATCGCACCGGCGGCGCACACCACGAGCCACCAGCCCTGCACGAAGAGCATCAGGAAGATGCAGAGCACACGGATCGACATCGCGATCGTGTACTTGATCATGCGCGCCCGCCGCTCCGCATCGGGAGAAGGTGGCAGCGTCGTGACGGTGTGCTGCTTCATCGTGGTCGCCGCGGGATGTTCGGCGCTCCTCACCCTCAAGCCTACGCTCGTGTCGACCGATCGGCGGCCCCGACCGCTCCGACTACACTGGGACGGGCCGCGCGGGAGTGCGCAGGCCCACGACCGACGAACGGCGAAGAGAGTGGAGCCCTCCCGATGACGACGAGCCGGACCGTTCTGGTCACCGGAGGCAACCGGGGCATCGGGTACGCGATCGCCGAGGAGTTCCTCGCGCACGGCCATCGCGTCGCCGTCACCGCCCGCTCCGGCGAGGGTCCGGCGGGCTCGCTCACGGTCCGCGCCGACGTCACCGACGCCGAGTCGATCGACCGGGCGTTCTCCGAGGTCGAAGCCGCACTCGGCCCCGTCGAGGTCGTGGTCGCGAACGCCGGCATCACGCGTGACACGCTGCTCCTGCGCATGAGCGAGGAGGAGTTCGAGACCGTCGTCGACACGAACCTCACCGGCGCGTTCCGCGTCGTCAAGCGCGCGTCGAAGGGCATGCTCAAGGCCAGGTTCGGTCGCGTCGTGCTCATCTCGAGCGTCGTGGGGCTGTTCGGCTCGGCCGGCCAGGTGAACTACTCGGCCTCCAAGGCGGGGCTCGTCGGCATGGCGCGCTCGCTCACCCGCGAGCTCGGCGCCCGCGGCATCACCGCCAACGTCGTCGCGCCCGGGTTCATCCGCACCGACATGACCGATGAGCTGAGCGAGGCGCAGCAGGAGCAGTATCGCTCGTCGATCCCGGCCGGGCGCTTCGCCGAGCCCACCGAGGTCGCCAAGACGGTCGTCTGGCTCGCGAGCGACGACGCCGGATACATCTCGGGCGCCGTCATCCCCGTCGACGGCGGCCTCGGCATGGGGCACTGACGCCCACGAGCGTTCCACCCGGCATCGCGCGGTTGTATATCAGCATGTGATCTGGTTGGGTCGTCCCATGCTGCATGACGGGGCCGCCGCACCGCGCCCTCGAGGCGACCTGCGGCGGGTGGTCGCCGCATCCTCGATCGGGAACGCGCTGGAGTGGTTCGACTACGCCGCGTATGGGCTGCTGGCGACGACGCTCGCCAAGGTCTTCTTCCCCGACGAGCTGCCCGCCGCGGCGCTGCTCTCCACGCTCGCGGTGTTCGGCGTGGCGTTCATCGCCCGGCCGATCTCGGCCTTCGTGTTCGGGCGGATCGCCGACCGGCACGGCAGGAAGCCCGTCCTCGTGCTGACGGTGCTGCTCATGTCGGTCGCGACGCTCGCGATCGCGGTGCTGCCCGGCTACGACGTGATCGGCGTGGCAGCTCCCGTGCTGCTGCTCGTCATCCGGCTGCTCCAGGGGGTGGCGGTGGGTGCCGAGTGGGGTTCGGCGGCCGCGTTCCTCACCGAGAGCGTGCCCGAAGCGGCCCGCGGCCGGCTGACGAGCGTCCTCGGCTCGACGGCCGCGCTCGGGCCGCTCGTCGCATCGACGCTCATCGCGAGCCTCGCCGCACTGTCCAGCGACGCGTTCATGCTCGAGTGGGGGTGGCGGGTCCCGTTCCTCGTCGGTGGCGCGATCGGGCTCGCAGGGCTGGCGCTTCGGATCGGCGTGCCCGAGAGTCCGGCGTTCGCGGCGGACCAGGCCGACGCAGCCCGGTCCGCGGGGGCCGGCATCGCCCGCCGAGACCGTGCCGAGCGTGCGCGGCGCGCGCTCCTGCTCGCGGCGCTGGCCGCGTACTGGGCGGTGATCTACTACGTCGTGCTGACCTACGTGCCGACGTACGTGCAGGCGCACGGGCGCCTCGACCAGAGCGAAGCGCTGTTCGCGAGCTCGGCCGGGCTGGTCGTCCTCGTGGTCGCGATCCCGGTGGCCGGCCGGCTGTCCGATCGGTGGGGGAGGCGACGGCTCGCGATCGTGTCGGCCGCGGTGTCGGCCCTGGCCACGGTGCCGCTCGCGGTGCTGCTCTCGGGCGCATCGTTCTGGCCGGTGGTCGCGGCACTCATGGTGTGGAACGTCAGCCTCGCGATCAACGGCGCGATCGCGCCGGCGCTCGCGTCAGGGCTGTTCCCGCCCCGGGTGCGCACCACCTGGATCGCGACGACATACGCCACGTCGGTCGCGGTGTTCGGCGGTACGACACCATACGTGTCGGAGTGGTTGGTGCAGGCCACGGGCGATCCGACGGCGTTCGCGTGGTGGCTGGTGCTGTTCTCAGCCGTGGGCCTCATCGCCGGCGTGCTCGTCCCGCGGCGCGAGCTCACCGCCGACCCGGGCGCCGGCACGCGCCAGCCGGCCGGCTGACCGGCGTCAGCCGCGCAGGCCCGCGAGCGTCAGCACCGGCGTGAGGTCCGGCCGATCGATCGCCACGTCGGCCTGGGCGCGCACGATCGGCTTCGCGCAGAACGCGACGCCGAGGGCCGCACGGCCGAGCATGCGCAGATCGTTCGCGCCATCGCCCACGGCGACCGTCCGTTCGAGCGGAATGCCGCTCGCGATCGCCCATTCGACGAGCGCCTCGGCCTTCGCCTCGGCGTCGATCACGGGCCCGTCGACCGCACCCGTGAACCGGCCGTCGGCGACGGCCAACCGGTTCGCCCGGCAGAAGTCCAGTCCGAGCCGCTCCGCGAGCGGATCGAGCAGCTCATGGAAGCCGCCCGAGACGACGCCGACGCGGCCACCGACCGCGTGTACGCCGGCGATGAGCGCCTCGATGCCGGGAGTGGGCGTCATCCGCTCGCGGACCCGGGGAAGCACCGTCACCTCGACCCCCGCGAGCGTCGCGACCCGCTCCCGCAGGCTCGCGGCGAAGTCGAGCTCACCGCGCATCGCGCGCTCGGTGACGGCTGCGACGTGGGCGAGCGATCCCGCCTCCTCGGCGAGCAGCTCGATCGCCTCTTCGCGGATGAGCGTCGAATCGGCATCCAGCACGACGAGCGGGCCGCGTGCGCGGCCCGTTGCACCGGCGATCACGCGCGGGCCTGGACGCGCGAGCCCTTGCCCACGACGGTGATGCCGGAGTCGGTCACGATGAACCCGCGCGACAGGTCTTCCGCCCGGTCGACGCCGATACGCGCACCCGCTTCGACGACGACCTCTTTGTCGAGGATCGCGCGCCGCACGGTGGCACCGGCGTCGATGCGCGCACGGTCGAAGAGGATCGAATCGGCCACATGCGCCCCCGACCCGACCACGGCCCACGGACCGAGCACGCTGCGCTCGACGTGGGCACCCGAGATGACCGAGCCGAGCGAGACGATCGAGTCGATGACCGTGCCCAGCGTCCCGCGCGCGTCGCGCGTGAACTTGGCGGGCGGCGAGTTCAGCTGCTGGCTGAAGATCGGCCAGGAGCGGTTGTAGAGGTTGAACACGGGCAGCACCGAGATCAGGTCTTGATGGGCCTCGAAGAACGAGTCGATGGTGCCCACGTCGCGCCAGTAGAACCGGTCGCGGTCGGTCGACCCCGGGACCTCGTTGCGCTGCAGGTCGTACACGCCCGCGGTGCCCTGCTCGACGAACCACGGGATGATGTCGCCGCCCATGTCGTGGCTCGAACTCGTGCGTTCTCCATCGCGAAGCACCGCGTCGATGAGCGCGTCGGCGTCGAACACGTAGTTGCCCATCGAGGCGAACACCTCGTGCGGCGAGTCAGGCAGGCCCTCGGGCTCGGCAGGCTTCTCGAGGAAGCGCTGGATACGGTCGGGGCGAGCGCCGTCGACCTCGATGACGCCGAACTGATTCGCGAGCGAGATGGGCTGACGGATGGCCGCGACGGTCGCCGATGCCCCGGACTCGACGTGCGCGTCGATCATCTGGCTGAAGTCCATGCGGTACACATGGTCGGCGCCCACGACGACGATCAGGTCGGGTTGCTCGTCGTAGATGAGGTTGAGGCTCTGCAGGATCGCATCGGCCGAACCCGAGAACCAGCGCTTGCCGAGACGCTGCTGGGCGGGCACCGACGCGACGTAGGAGTTCAGGAGCCCCGACAGCCGCCAGGTCTGCGACACGTGCCGGTCGAGTGAGTGCGACTTGTACTGTGTGAGCACCACGATCTGCCGCAGCCCCGAGTTCACGAGGTTCGAGAGCGCGAAGTCGATGAGGCGGTACTGACCGGCGAACGGCACCGCGGGCTTGGCGCGATCCTCGGTGAGAGGCATGAGCCGCTTGCCCTCGCCACCGGCGAGGACGATGCCGAAGACCTTGCGCGCAACCATGTGCCAACTGTAGCCAGCTGAACGGCCCCTGTGTGGGCCTTGCGAGATACGACGCAACCCCGCATGCGCGCGACGCAACCCCGCATGCGCGCGCGGCGCAAGCCCGCCAGCGGTGCGGCGGGCTGCGCTACGTTGACAGCATGCGCGTCGACGTCCTCACCCGTGAGTATCCACCGGAGGTGTACGGCGGAGCCGGCGTGCACGTCGCCGAGCTCGTGCGCGCCCTCCGGCGCGAGATCGACGTCGCCGTGCGCTGCTTCGGCGCTCCGCGCAGCGAGCCCGGCACGTTCGCGTATGCGACGCCCGCGGGCCTCGCCGGGGCGAACGCGGCGATCGCGACGCTCGGCACCGACCTCGAGATCGCGGCGGATGTCTCGGGCGCCGACCTCGTGCACTCGCACACGTGGTACGCGAACTTCGCCGGTTTCACCGCGAAGCGCCTGCACGGGGTCCCGCACGTGGTCACGGCGCACAGCCTCGAGCCGCTCAGGCCGTGGAAGGCCGAGCAGCTGGGCGGCGGCTACCGCATCTCGTCGTGGGCCGAGCGCACGGCGTTCGAGGACGCCGACGCCGTCATCGCCGTGAGTGACGGCATGCGCAGAGACATCCTGCGCGCCTACCCGGCCATCGATCCCGCGCGCGTGCAGGTCGTCTACAACGGCATCGACCTCGCGGACTGGGTTCCCGTCGACGACCCGGCCACGGTCCGCTCGCTGGGCGTCGACCCCGAGCGCCCGTCGGTCGTGTTCGTCGGCCGCATCACCCGGCAGAAGGGCCTGCCGTACCTGTTGCGGGCGGCACGCCGCCTGCCCGCCGAGGTGCAGCTCGTGCTCTGCGCCGGTGCGCCGGACACGCCCGAGATCATGGCCGAAGTGACCGCGCTCGTCGACGAGTTGCGCGCCGAGCGCGAGGGCGTCGTCTGGATCGACCGCCATCTGCCTCGGGCCGAGCTCACCGCGCTGCTGACCGCTGCGACGACGTTCGTCTGCCCGTCGGTCTATGAGCCGCTCGGCATCGTCAACCTCGAGGCCATGGCCTGCGGCGCCGCCGTCGTCGGTACCGCGACGGGCGGCATTCCCGAGGTGGTCGAGGATGGCGTCACCGGCGTGCTCGTCCCCATCGAGCAGGCCGACGACGGCACGGGGACCCCGCTCGATCCCGAGCGCTTCGTCGCCGACCTCGCCGAAGCACTCACGCGCGTCGTGAGCGACCCTGCGCGCGCCGCCGAGATGGGGGCCGCCGGGCGGCGACGCGCCGAGGAGCTGTTCGCATGGGATGCGATCGCGGCGCGCACGCTCGAGGTGTACCGCGGCGTCCTGGCGCGGTGACCGCGCGGCGTCCCATAGCATTGAACGCATGGCGAGCACGGTTCTGCAGTTCCGCGATGTGTCGGTGGTCCGCGATGGCAACACGATCCTCGATGGGGTGAACTGGACCGTCGACTCCGATCAACGCTGGGTCATTCTGGGGCCGAACGGCGCGGGCAAGACCACGCTGCTGCAGATCGCCGCCGCCGCGATGCACCCGACGAAGGGCACGGCCGAGGTGCTCCAGGAGGCACTCGGCAAGGTCGACGTCTTCGAGCTCCGCCCCATGATCGGCTTCGCGTCCACCGCGATGGCGCGCCGCATCCCGCGGACCGAGACCGTGGTCGACACCGTGCTCACGGCGGCGTACTCGGTGACTGGCCGCTGGAACGAGGAGTACGAGGAGGTCGACCTCCGTCGCGCTCGTCGCGTGCTCGGTGAGTGGGGCCTCGAGGGCTTCGCCGACCGCCGGTTCGGCAGCCTCTCCGACGGGGAGCAGAAGCGCGTGCAGATCGCTCGGTCGGTCATGACCGACCCCGAGCTGCTGCTGCTCGACGAGCCGGCCGCGAGCCTCGATCTCGGCGCCCGCGAAGAGCTCGTCGGATTGCTGGGCGGGTATGCCTCGTCGTCCTCGTCGCCCGCGATCGTCATGGTGACGCACCATGTCGAGGAGATCCCTCAGGGCTTCACGCACGCGCTGCTCCTCGACCACGGCCGGATCGTGTCGGCCGGCCCGCTCGCCGAGGCGCTCACCGAGGAGACGCTGACCGAGACCTTCAGCATGCCGATCGAGCTCACCGAGGCGAACGGCCGCTACGCGGCCCGGGCCGCGGCCGCGTGAGTCCCTTCGCACTGGTTTCTGCTAGACTTGCTAGCTGGCCCGAGAGGCTTCAGCTTTCCTGCGCCGTCTTGGCGTCGCGCAGGGCGCCCATCCGCACCGATCGATCAAGGAAGTCCTCATGAAGACCGACATCCACCCCGAGTACAACGCCGTCGTCTTCCGCGACCTCGCCTCGGGCGCCACGTTCCTCACGCGCTCGACCACCACGAGCGACAAGACCATCGAGCTCGACGGCGTGACCTACCCCGTCATCGACGTCGAGATCTCGAGCGAGTCGCACCCGTTCTACACGGGCAAGCAGCGCATCATGGACTCCGCCGGTCGCGTCGAGAAGTTCAACAAGCGCTTCAAGGGCTTCGGCGGCTGACACTGCCGTAAGGAAGGGCGGGCGACGTGAGTCGCCCGCCCTTTTGACGTTCTCCCGAGGTTTTTGACGTTCTCCCGAGGTGTGGCATCTCACCGGCGTTCGGCATTTTGGTATACTAGAGACATGAAACGTCGGTGCCTTCCACGTCATCTCGTCTTCGTGCTCACTGCAGCGACCGCCGTCGGGCTGCTCGCGGCCGGCGCCGGGCCGGTGAGCGCCGACGCCGGCACTCCCGAACTCATCGTCGGCTGGGGGTCGAACAACGTCCGGCCCGACCCGGGCCGGGGCACGCTAGACGTGCCGGCCGGGCGAGCGCAGGGCTTCCAGCAGCTCGCCGGCGGCTCCTATCACGGACTCGCGCTCTCGGCCGGCGAGGTGCTCGCTTGGGGGAGCAACAACCGAAAGCAGACGGACGTGCCGGAGACGGCGAAGAGCGGGGTGTTGGCGATCGCTGCAGGCAACCTCACGAGCTTTGCGCTGAAGGACGGCGGCGTGATCGGGTGGGGTGATGCCGGGAGCCTCGCGCTGCCCATCCCGGACACGGTGAAGTCGGGCGTGACCGCGGTGGCGGCAGCAGAGGATGCCGCCTTCGCGCTCAAGAACGGTGAGGTCATCGGGTGGGGAGGGAGTGCGTGCAACACGCTCGAGATCCCCAATGACGCGCGTTCGGGCGTCCAGGCCATCTCGGCCAGGGGCTGCACCGTGTTGACGCTCAAGAACGGCTGGGTCACCGCGTGGGGCAGCGAGCCGAGCGTGCGTGCCGTGCCGGTGGAGGCCAGATCCGGTGTGACCGCCATCGCCGACGGCAACAGCTGGGGCATGGCCCTGAAGAACGGCTCCGTGATCGTCTGGGGCGATGTCGGCGATGGACGGGCGAATATCCCGGCCGAGGCGAGGTCTGGTCGCGTGACCCGCATCGCGGCGGGGAAGTACTTCGCAATGGCTCTGGTCGATGGCAAGCCGATCGTATGGGGGAACAATTCATACGGCCAGCACGCCGTCGCGCCCGATGCCGCGAGCGAGGTCACGGCGATCGGTGCCACGAGTGACGCCGCCTTCGCGGTGACCACGCCCCTGAAGATCTCCACGCCGCAGCCGGTGGCGGTTGGCGTGTCCTCGAGCGAGCAGTTGCACCTGGTCCCCGGGACCAGGGTCGTCGACACGAGCGGCCTGCCAGATGGGCTGACCCTGAGCGAGCACGCACTGCTCTCCGGCACGCCCGCCGAGGGGACCGCGGGCACACACACGGTGACCGTGAATGTCGAGAACGGCCAGGCAGCCACCCAGCGGACGTTCACGCTCAAGGTGAACCCGGAACCGCTGGGGATCTCCGCGCCGCTACCGGTCCGCGTCGGCGAGGCGGTGCACCAGCAGCTCCGACTTTCGTTCGGGGCCACGGTGTACAGCGTCGACAGGCTGTCCGGAAGCCTCGACCTCAGTTCGACCGGGCTGCTGAAGGGCACCGTGCATGCCGGCAGCGAGGGCGTGCACCCGTTGACCGTTCAGCTCGCGAACGGCACGGAGCGCGCGCAGCGGACCATCATGCTCGAGGTACTGCCGGCCGAGCGGTAGTGGTTTCACCACACCTCGGCGGGGAGTCCTGTCGCACGCGTCACGTGCGGCGTCAGCGGACGGGCCAAAGGCCCGACGTGGTGAACTCGGGCTCGCCGTTCGCGCGGCGCCAGGACTGGTAGCTCTCGGCCTGGTCGCGGCACCAGCCGACCTGGCGGGCGTGCAGGTCGGCGATCGCGGCCGACGCGACCTCGGGGAACGCCCGCACGATCGCCTGCGCGACCCGCCCCGCGGCGACGGCGTCGGCACCGGCATCGTGCGCGTCGGTCAGCTCGACACCGTAGTGCGCGCACGCAGCCGTGAGCGTGCGCTTGCCACGCCGGTACCGGTCGACGGCCTTGTCGATCACGAGCGGATCGATCACCGGTCCGGGGCCCGGCAAAGGGTCGTGTCCGTAACGCTCGGCCTCGCGTGCGAGCACGGACAGGTCATAGCTGGCGTTGTACGCGACGATCGGCAGGCCACGGCACGCGGCATCGTGGAGCGCCGCGATGATCTCCGCGACCGCCTGCGCTGCCGGGGCGCCCTCGGCACGCGCCCGCTCGGTCGTGACGCCGTGGATGAGCGACGCCGCCGTCGGGATCTCGACTCCGGGGTCGACGAGCCATTCGCGCCGCTCGAGGACCTCGCCGGACCGCCCGATGACGCCGACATGCGCGGTGACGATGCGGCAGGTATCGATGTCGATCCCGGTCGTCTCGAGGTCGAACACGGCGAGCCGGTCGGCCCAGTGCACATTGGCACCGGGCACATTGGCACCGGGCACATTGGCACCGGACGCATCGGCACCGGGCGCATTGGCACCGGACGCATCGGCGACCAGCGCGAGCGGCCGGTCGAAGCCGGTCGGCACAGCGTCGGTCGGCACAGCGTCGGTCGGCACAGCGTCGGCGGGCACCGTGTCGGGACGCTCGGACGTTGCCGGCGCGAGCTCGGGCCAGTCGTCGTCGGACCAGAGGGCGGTGGACTCCTGCATGCCCGCCACTGTATGAGGGGCCACCGTCACCGCGCGGCCAGGCACGCCGGGAATGCGGAGGGCGCCACCGTAGACTTGACCCGATGACCCGCAATCCGTACGCCGCCGATCTCGCGCGCATCCCGGTGCGCGCGCACCGCACGCAGGTGCTCGGCACCGAGACGGCGTGGTGGGAGTACGGCGACCCGGTCGACTCGGCCGCGCCGGTGCTGGTCCTCGTGCACGGCTTCCGCGGCGACCACCACGGGCTCGAGCCGGTCGTGGCGAGCCTGCCGGGATTCCGTGTCGTGTCTCCCGACCTCCCGGGCTTCGGTGGCTCCGCCCCGCTCGCCGATCGCGCGCACGACATCGACGGCTACGCCGCCTGGCTGGCTGCGTTCATCGCAGCGACCGGCATCTCCGCGCCGTACACACTGCTCGGCCACTCGTTCGGGTCGATCATCGCCTCCGCCGCGGTGGCTGCAGGTCTCCGGCCCGACCGGCTGGTCCTCGTGAACCCGATCGGCGCGCCCGCCCTGGAGGGTCCCCGGGGGCTCATGACCCGACTCGCGATCTTCTACTACTGGGCGAGCGCGAAGCTTCCGGCGCGCGCCGGGTTCGCGCTGCTCAAGAACCGGGCGATCGTGCGCGTCATGAGCATCACGATGGCGAAGACCCGAGAGAAGGCGCTCCGACGGTTCATCCATGACCAGCACGACCGCTACTTCTCGGTGTTCGCCGACCGCGACACGCTGCTCGAGGCGTTCCGCGCCTCGGTGAGCCACGACGTGAGCGAGTACGCCGCCGGCATCCCCGTGCCGGCGCTGCTCGTCGCCGCCGATCGAGACGACATCACGCCGATCGAGGCGGAGCGAGCGCTGGTTCGGCGCTTCCCCGATGCACGGCTGGCCGAGATCGAAGGCGTCGGGCACTTGATCCATTACGAGAAGCCTGTCGAGGCTGCCGAGTGCATCCGCGGGTTCGTCGGTGTGGAGTCCCCCGGGGCGGAGGCTGCGCGGTGAAGCTCGTCGTCGATTGCCGCTACACGCGTATCGGGCAGCACGACGGCATCAGCCGGTTCACGGCGGGCATCGTGCGGGAGCTCGGGGCGAGGCATCCGCTCACCATGCTCATCAGCGACCGCCGGCAGCTCGAGCTGCTTCCCGACCTGCCGTGGCAGCTCGCGACGTCGCCGACGAGCATTCGCGAGCCGCTCGTGGCTAGGCAGGTGCGCAAGCTCCGGCCCGACGTGGTCTTCTCGCCCATGCAGACCATGGGCTCCTGGGGTCGCGACTATGCGCTGCTGCTGACCCTCCACGACCTCATCTACTACGAACACCGCACGCCGCCGCACAACCTTCCGGCGCCCGTGCGGCTGCTCTGGCGGCTGTACCATCTCGCGTGGTGGCCGCAGCGTCTGCTGCTGAACCGCGCCGACGCTGTCGTCACCGTCTCCGAGACCACGGCGGGGCTCATCCGCGAGCACCACCTGACGAAGCGGCCGGTCACCGTCGTGCCGAACGCCGCCGACGAGCTGCCGGTGCCGCCGCTGCCGCGTGAGCGCCCGTCGCGCAACCGGCTCGTGTACATGGGCTCGTACATGCCGTACAAGAACGTCGACACGCTTGTGCGCGCGGCCGCCATGCTGCCCGACCACGAGCTCCACCTGCTCAGCCGCATCAGCACCGAGGAGCGCGCACGATTGACGCGCCTCGCCCCCGAGGCGCGGCTGGTCTTCCACGACGGTGTCACGGATGCGGCGTACGCCGACCTGCTCGCCGACGCCACCGCGCTCGTGCACGCGAGCCGAGCCGAGGGCTTCGGCATCCCGCTCGTCGAGGCGATGCGCGTGGGTACGCCGGTCGTCGTCAACGACACGCCGATCTTCCGGGAGATCGGCGGTGACGCCGCGCTCTACTTCGACGGCGACGACGCCGATTCGCTCGTCCGCGCGCTCGGCCGGCTCGAGGAACCGGGGGAGTGGACGCGCCGTTCGGCGACTTCGCTCGAGCGCGCGAGCGCCTACACCTGGGCGGCCTCGGCCGAGCGCCTGCTCGAACTCATCCGGGAGACCGCAGCGTCACGCCCGGCGCGCCGGGCGTGACCGGGGTGTGCGCCGCTCGCGGCGGGCTCAGCCGAGCGCGGCCGCCATCGCGGTGAGCGTCTCGCTGGTGCCCGCGTCGAGCTTGACCGCGGCGCGGCCGTCGCCCTTGGTGACGCCGCGGTTGACCACGATGATCGGGAGGTGGCGCCGCCGCGCCTGTTCGATCAGCCGGATCCCCGAGTTCACGACGAGCGAGGACCCGGCGACGAGCAGCACGTCGGCGCCCGCCACGATCGACCTGGCGGACTCGAAGGTCTCACCGGGCACGAACTCGCCGAAGAACACCACGTCGGGCTTCAGCGTGCCGCCGCACACGGTGCAGTCGGGGATGCGCATGGCGTCGACGTCGTCGACCTCGACGTCGCCGTCGGGCGCCGGCCGGATCGCCTCCCGGAGATCGATGCCGGGATTCAGCGCCTCGAGCCGGTCGGCGATCGCCTGCCGCGCGTAGTACTGGCCGCACGCGAGGCACACGACCCGGTCCATGGCGCCGTGCAGCTCGACGACGTGCGCCGTGCCCGCGCGGCGGTGCAGTCCGTCGACGTTCTGGGTCACGAGCCCGGATACGACGCCCGCGGCCTCCAGCTCGGCGAGCGCACGGTGGCCGGGGTTGGGCTGCGCGGCGCCGAAATGGCGCCAGCCGAGATGGCTGCCCGCCCAGTAGCGCTTCCGCGCCTGCTCGGACGCCAGGAAGGTCTGGAAGGTCATCGGCGACCGGCGCGGCGCGCCCTCGCCGCGGTAGTCGGGGATGCCCGAGTCGGTGCTCACCCCGGCACCGGTCAGCACCGCCACCCGAGCGCCGCGCATGAGGGCGATCGCCTCGTCGAGCTGCTCGCTCGCGAGGGCGTCTGCGACGAGGTTCGTCAACGCCGTTCCTTCCGCCTGTCCGTCGAGTGTAAACGCGCCGGTTTACCGGATTGTTTCCGCGCCTGGCAGGCTGGACGCCGGAGGACACCGAATGCGCATCGAACGAGTCGCCGACGCGGCATCCGACCGGGTCGCCGACTACGCGGCGCTGACGGATGTCTCGCTGCGAACCGCCACCGAGGCCGAACGCGGACTGTACATCGCCGAGTCGGCCAAGGTCATCGCGCGCGCGGTCCGGGCCGGGCACCGGCCGCGGTCGGTGCTCATGGAGGAGAAGTGGCTCGCAGGGCTCGAGCCTGTGCTCGCCCCGTTCGACATCCCGGTGCATCTCGCCGATGCCGAGCAGCTCGAGGCCATCACCGGCTACCGCGTGCACCGCGGCGCGCTCGCGGCCTTCGAACGCCCGGCGTTGCCCGATCCGGCCGAACTGCTCGAGGGCGCGCGCCGGGTCGTGGTGCTTGAGGACATCGTCGACCACACCAACGTGGGTGCGATCTTCCGCAGCGTCGCGGCGCTCGGGGCCGATGCGGTGCTCGTGAGCCCGCGCTGCGCCGACCCGCTGTACCGGCGGAGCGTGAAGGTCAGCATGGGCACGGTGTTCCAGGTGCCGTGGACGCGCATCGGGGAGTGGGACGAGGCGGCGGCACAGTTCGCCGCGCACGGGTTCACGACCGCCGCGCTCGCCCTCGCCGAGGACGCGGTGTCACTGCGGCGGCTGGCCGCGGACCCGCCCGAACGACTCGCGCTGGTGTTCGGCACCGAGGGCGACGGGCTCAGCCGGCATGCGCTGCACGCGGCCGACCTGACCGTGACGATCCCCATGGCACACGGCGTCGACTCGCTCAACGTGGCGGCCACCGCGGCGGTCGTGCTCTACGCGCTCGGCGACGACATCTAGGCTCGTTCGTGATGTCGCACCAGATCGCTCCCGCTCCGACCGCCGCAGGCCCAGACTCGTCCGGGTCCGCCCATCGCGGCAGCGGAGCCGACGCCGAACGACGTCGCATGTACCGCCGACGCCGACTCGTCGTGTTCGGCGCGCTCGCGCTCGTCCTCGCGCTGCTGATCGGTGGCGTCACGTACGTCTCGAACGCGCTGGGCACCCCGGTTCCCGCCGTCGCGGCCGCGACGACCGTCCCCGCGCCCGTTGCGCAGCCACCGCAGCCGCTCGCCCTGCCCGGGTTCGGCGAGTATGCGGTCGGCGCGGTCGGCTTCGACGGTGTGCTCGCGGCGAGCGAGGCGCAGGCGCCCATGCCGATCGCGAGCATCGCCAAGGTCGTGACCGCACTCGTCGTCCTCGGCGCGCATCCGGTCGCGGCAGGGGAGGGCGGCCCGGCGATCGCCTACACCGACGCCGACGTCGACATCTACTGGGACATGGTGGCGCAGAACGGCTCCGTCGCACCGGTCGCCGCGGGCACCTCGCTCAGCCTGACCCAGAGCCTCGAGGCCATGCTGCTGCCCTCGGGCAACAACTACGCGATCTCGATCGCGAACTGGGCGTTCGGCTCGGAGGGCGCGTACGTCGAGGCCGCGAACGCGTGGCTCGCCGAGCACGGGTTCACCGAGACCACGATCGCCGACGCGAGCGGGCTCTCGCTCGCGAACGTCGCGACCCCCGGCGACCTCGTGCGGCTCGGCCAGCTCGCGCTCACCGAACCGGCGCTCGCCGGCATCGTCGCGCAGCAGGCCGTCGACCTGCCGGGCGTCGGCCGCGTCGAGAACTCGAACAAGCTGCTCGGCAGCCACGGCGTCGACGGCATCAAGACCGGCACGACCGACGACGCCGCGAACCTGCTCTTCTCGGCCGACTATGCGGTCGGCGACTCGACCGTGACGGTGGTCGGGGTGATGCTCGGCGCCGACACGCACGCGCAGCTGCGCGAGGCGATCGCGGCGCTGCTCGACAGCGTCGCGCCGGGGTTCCACGAGGTCACGGCGCTCGAGGCCGGCGTCGACCTTGCGCGGTACTCGACCGCCTGGGGCGACGTCGCATCCGCGCGGACCGCCGACGGAGCATCCGTCGTCGTCTGGAGCGACACGCCCGTCGAGGTCTCGGTCGAGGCCGAGCCGGTCACGACCGCCGATGCGGGCGCTCAGGTGGGCGTCGCGACCGTCCGTGCCGGCGCGCAGACGATCGAGGTCCCGCTCGAGCTCGACGCGCCGATCGACGACCCCGGCGCCTGGTGGCGCCTCACGAACCCGGGCGCGCTGGCCGCGACTCAGCCGGCGGGCTGAGAGCCGCCGACGCCGTCGACGGCGTCCTCCGTCGCCACCCGGTACGGACCGGCGGCGGGGCGCTTGGCTCGAATCCGATCGCCGGACGACTGGTGGCGGATGCGTCGGAGCACCCACGGCACGAGGTACTCACGCGCCCACGCGAGGTCCTCCTCGCGCGCCTGACGCCAGGTCGTCCCGGGCAGCGGTTCGGGCTTCATCGGCTCGAGGTCGTTCTCGACGTTGAGGGCGTCGAGCACCATGCGCGCCACCGTGTGATGGCCGAGGGCGTTCAGATGCAGCCGGTCGGGCGCCCAGAAGCGCTGGTCCTGGATGTCGGTCAGCGCCCACTGGTCGGCGACGATGCAATCGAACTTCGCGGCGATCGCGCGGAGGTTCTCGTTGTAGATCGCGACCTTGCCCCGGATGCCGCGGAACACCGGTGAGAAGCCGACATCGACGCCGGTGAAGATCACGATCGTCGCCCGGTCCCGCGAGAGCCGCTCGATCGCGTACTCGAAGCGCGCGGAGATCTCGTCGGGGTCGGTGCCCGGCCGGATCACGTCGTTGCCGCCCGCCGAGATCGTGATCAGGTCGGGGTGGAGCTCGAGCGCGGGCTCCAGCTGCTCGTCGATGATCTGCTGGATGAGCTTGCCGCGGACCGCGAGGTTCGCATAGGCGAAGTCGTCGCTCGACTGCGAGAGCACCTCGGCGACGCGGTCGGCCCACCCGCGATGGCCGCCGGGCACGCTCGGCTCAGGGTCGCCGATGCCCTCGGTGAAGGAGTCTCCGATGGCGACGTAGCGGGACCAGGGGTGCTGCTGAGTGACCATGCCTCCCATTCTGCACACCCGATGCGAGCGTGGTCGGTGGCGTCGACTACAGTGCTGGCAGTGAGCAGTGCGAACCCGATCCCGTCCGGCCAGCTGCCGGGGTCCGGCCAGCTGCCGGGTACGTCGGCCGCCGAGCACCTGTCGCCCGCGTTTCCGGATCGCGCACCCTGGGGTACCGCCAACAAGCTGCGCGCCTGGCAGGCCGAGGCGCTCGAGCAGTACCTCGAGGCGATGCCGCGCGACTTTCTCGCCGCGGCGACGCCCGGCGCCGGCAAGACGACGTTCGCGCTGCGCATCGCCGCCGAGCTGCGGCACCGGCGCGTCGTCGACCGCATCACGGTCGTCGCGCCCACCGACCACCTGAAGAAGCAGTGGGCCGACGCGGCTGCGCGTGCGGGCATCCGGCTCGACCCCGGGTTCCGCAATGCGCACGGCCGGTCGGCACGGCACTACCACGGCGTCGCGGTGACCTACGCGCAGGTGGCCATGCGCCCCGCGCTGCACCGCGAGCTCACGCTGTCCGGTCGCACGCTCGTCATCCTCGACGAGGTGCACCACGGCGGCGACACGCTGTCCTGGGGCGACGCGATCCGCGAGGCGTTCGAGCACGCCGAGAAGCGGCTCTCGCTCACCGGCACGCCGTTCCGCAGCGACACGGCGCCGATCCCGTTCGTGCACTACGAGCCCGACGCCCAGGGCATCCGGGTCTCGAGCACCGACTACAACTACGGCTACGGCCGTGCCCTCGCCGACGGCGTCGTCCGGCCGGTGCTGTTCATGGTGTACGCGGGGCACATGCGCTGGCGCACGAAGGCCGGCGACGAGATGGAGGCCCGGCTCGGTGAGGACAACACCAAAGACATCACGAGCTCGGCGTGGCGGACCGCCCTCGAGCCGAGCGGGGAGTGGATCCCGGCCGTGCTCCAGGCGGCGAACCGCAGACTGACCGAGGTCAGGCAGTCGATCCCCGACGCGGGCGGGCTCGTGCTGGCGACCGACCAGACCGTCGCCCGGGCCTACGCCGAGATCCTCGAGGGGCTCTGCGGCGAGAAGGTCACCGTCGTGCTCTCCGACGACAGCGAGGCGAGCGGTCGCATCGAGGAGTTCTCGGCCGGCACCAGCCGGTGGATGGTCGCGGTCCGCATGGTGTCCGAGGGCGTCGACGTGCCGCGGCTCGCGGTCGGGGTCTACGCGACGAGCTCGGCGACCCCGCTATTCTTCGCTCAGGCCATCGGCCGCTTCGTGCGCGCACGGCGCCGCGGCGAGACGGCGTCGGTCTTCCTGCCGAACGTGCCGGTGCTCATGGCGCTCGCGGGCGAGCTCGAGCGCGAGCGCGACCACGCGCTCGACCGGCGCAGCGAGGGCGACGAGGACCCGGGGCTCGACGACGGGTTGCTCGAGGCGGCGAACCGCGAGGAGAAGGGCTCGGACGAGGCCGGCGAGTTCACCTGGCAGGCGGTCGCGTCCGATGCCTCGTTCGACCGGGTGCTCTACGACGGCACGGAGTTCGGCACCCTCGCCGAGCCCGGCAGCGACGAGGAGTTCGACTTCATCGGGCTCCCCGGGCTGCTCGAGCCGGAACAGGTCAGCGAGCTGCTGCGGCATCGGCAGGCGCGACAGGCCCGCCGTGCGAGCGATCGGCGCAAGCACGCGGTCGACGAACCCGGGCAGGCCGAGCCGGTGGCGCTGTACCGCACGTTGAAGGAGCAGCGTTCGCTGTTGAACAGCCTCGTCGGGCTCTGGGCGAGGCAGACGGGTGAGCCGCACTCGCAGGTGCACGGTGAGCTGCGCCGCATCTGCGGCGGGCCGCCCGTGGCGCAGGCCACGGTCACGCAGCTGCAGGCCCGCATCGAGTTCCTCAGGCGCAAGCTCGGGAGCCGCTGACGCGGCGAGGTGTCTGCGAATCTGAGGGCTGCTCGGTATTCCGGTGCACGTGATTTGCTCGTATACTGACATCTCGTGGAGCGGGCGTGCCTCGAGGCACGGTGCTCAGACGCGAGGAGGCCGTCATGCGAAGCCGACGAGGAACGCACACCCTGGTCGGCCTGGCAGCGGTCGGCGTCGTCCTGGTCGGGCTGGCGCCGGCCGGGTTCGCGGCCCTGGCCGTGAGCTCGCCGGCCCTGGCGGCCGAGCAGTCCGTGCTCGAGAACCCGCCGGTGGCCGGCGCCGGCGTCTGCCCCGAGCTCGGCGGCGTCATCGGCCAGTCGTTCACGCTGCAGGAGCCAGGTGCCCTGTCGTCATACGGCTTCTGGGTCGCCGCGGCCGACACGCCGGCCGGTGAGACGCTCACCGCGACGGTTTCGGTCGGGTGGTGGATCGAGGGCGGCCTGCGGCCGTTCGTGGAGCAGGACGTGTCGTTCACCGTTCCTGCGGAGCCCGCACTGACGACGCTGACCCCGGTCACGCCCATCCCGCTCCTGCCGAACACGATGTTCGCGATCGTGGTCGATCTCCACGGCGTGAACGCGTGCCCCGTGACGTTCTCGCCGGGAGCGGACTACGGAGGCGGGTTCGCGGTGCTCGGCAGCCAGCAGGCCGAGGGCGACCTCGCGTTCCAGTTCGGGCTGAGCCCGGTCGACCAGGAGCCGGGGCCCGGGCCGTATGTTCCGCCGGGCTTCATCGGCAGTGCGCCGCCCGGCACGGTCGGCGTGCCCTACGCGTATCAGTTCAGGCTCGTGGGCAGCAACGACCCGACCATACAGGGGCAGGATCTGATGGTCCCGGGTCTGCAGCTCGACGCCGACGGACTCCTCTCGGGCACGCCGACCCAGGCGGGCACGTTCGTCAGCGAGGTGCACGTGACCGACGGAACCCTCACGAACGCACGCGACATCGTGATCACGATCGCAGCGGCGCCACCACCCGGGGCAGCTCCGCCGGTCGCGGCACCGCCGGTCGCGGCACCGGCACCACCAGCGCCGGTGCCGGCCTCGCCAGCCACGCGAACCATCCCGGCCACCGGGGTCGAGCCGGTGCCGGCGACCGCCGTCGCGGCGGCGGCCCTGCTCGCGGGCGCCGTGCTCGCCGCCGGTGCAGCGCTCGGCAGGCGGGGGCATGCTGGGAGGCGCGACCTGGGCTGAGGCCCGCGGCGTTTTGCGCGCGTGTGTCGGCGGTGCGAGGATTCGACGTATCCGAGGCACCGATATGGAGGCGATCTTCCGTGGCGCAGCACCCTGAGCTCGATCGTGTGGACCGAGCACTGCTCACGGCGCTGTCGTCGAACGCGCGCGCGTCAGGTGCGGCGCTCGCGGCGGAGATCGGCGTCGCCGAGTCGACCGTGTCGCTCCGGCTCCGCCGGCTGCAGAGCCTCGGCACCATCCGCGGGTACCAGATCGACGTCGACCTCGCGTCCGTGGGGGTGTCGCTGCAGGCGCTCATCGCCGTGCGGCTCGTCAAGCACGACCGCTCGGAGATCGACGCGTTCCGCAACGTGGTGCCCCATCTGCCGGGCGTGCTCGGCGTGTTCCACATGGCAGGCGCCGACGACTACCTCCTGCATGTGGCCGCACGTGACGCCGTCGAGCTGCGGGAGTTCGTGCTCACGCACCTCACGGGGCATCCGGCGGTCGCCCACACCGAGACCAATCTCATCTTCGAGTACGCCACCGGCGACGGCTGGCACCAGCTCATCGGCTGACGCCCGGCTCGCCTGCGGTGCCGCGGATCCTCCGCCTCCGCGCCACTTCGTGTCGCGCTGCGCCAGCAGTGATGGCGCGGAGGCGACCGAACTGGCGCGGAGGCGGGTCCACCTGCTCGTGGCAGCGATTTCGGGGGCGCGAAATGCTGCGGGTGGTCCGCGCGCGCCTGCGTCGTTCCGCGGTTCGGGGATCCGAAATGCTGCCAATGCCACGCCGCAGCGGGTGCGGGTGACCCGCGCCTCGCTATCGTGGCGATGGCCGTTCGCGGCCGGCACGTGACGGGGCGGGCGTCGCTGTGGCAACCCGGTGCGCCCGTACGGACCGAGAGGGCAGCATGACCGACCGCGCGTCGACCCCCACGCCGACGAACGCCGACCGCACGAGATGGCGGCGGTACCTCGCCGATGAACGAGCCGAGGGCGCCGTCTACCGCGAGCTCGCGGCGCGCAAGCAGGGCGAGGAGCGTGAGATCCTGCTCGCGCTCGCCGCCGCCGAGGGGCGGCACGAGGCGCACTGGCTCACGCTGCTCGGTGGCGACGACTCCCGCCTGCCGCGCGCCGACCTGCGCACCCGGATGCTGGCGACGCTGGCTCGACGCTTCGGCTCGATCTTCGTGCTCGCGCTCGCGCAGCGAGCCGAGGCGCGTTCGCCGTACGCGACCGACCCGTACGCGACGCCCGCCATGGCCGCCGACGAGCGGATTCACGGCGAGGTCGTGCGCGGGCTCGCGGCCCGCGGCCGCCGGCGGCTCGCCGGCACCTTCCGTGCGGCCGTGTTCGGCGCGAACGACGGTCTCGTGTCGAACCTCGCGCTCGTACTCGGCATCGGCGCGACGGGTGTGCCTGCCCCCGTCGTGCTCTTCACCGGCCTCGCGGGCCTGCTCGCGGGCGCGCTGTCGATGGGCGCGGGGGAGTACGTGTCGGTCCGCTCCCAACGCGAGCTGCTCGAGGCATCCGCTCCTGATCCGGTCGCGCGCGAGTCGCTCTCCGACCTCGATCTGGACGCGAACGAGCTCGCGCTCGTCTACCGGGCGCGCGGCATGGAGGAGGACGAGGCGGTGGAGCAGGCCGCGCTCGTGCTCGCTCGCGTGCAGGCCGCGGGCGCGGCACCGGTCTCGACCGATGCGATTCCGGCGCTCGCGCACGACGACGAAGCCGTCGGCACCGGCCTCTCGGCCGCGATCTCGAGCTTCCTGTTCTTCGCCTCGGGCGCACTGATTCCGGTGCTGCCGTGGATCTTCGGCATGACCGGCCTCGGTGCGATCCTGCTCGCCACGAGCCTCGTGAGCGTGGCGCTCCTGATCACCGGCGCCACCGTCGGCGTCCTCTCGGGTGCGTCGCCGCTCAAGCGCGCCCTGCGCCAGCTGGCCATCGGCCTCGGCGCCGCCGCGGTCACCTACGTGCTCGGCCTCGCCTTCGGCACCACGATCGGCTAGGCGCCGCGTCAGCGGACGCAGTGCATGACGAACGTCACGGTCTGGGCGGGCCCGGCGTGGGTCGAGATCGTGCTGAGCCCGCTCCCGACGCCGATCTTCTCGCCGAAGATGTTGTCGTCTTTCCGCACCGGATAGATGTCGGCGTCGAAGTTCCAGCCGTGGGAGATCTCCAGGCCCGTGGGGACGCGCAAGCTGTCGTAGTAGCGCTTCGGCGAGAGGTACATGCCGTCGGGGCAGGTCTGCTTCTCGACCGGCTGCCAGAGCTCCCACATGTGCAATTCCTGGTCCCAGGTGACGGTGGCGCGGTCTTCTGTGGTTCCCTCGAACGCGACGTCGACCGATGCGGTGTCGGCCGGGTCCGGACCATTCGTCTCCGCGTTGGCCGGCATGGCCTGCGCGAGGCCGCCAAGCACGAGCACCGTTCCGGCGGCCACGGCGAGTGCGGGGCGCCGGGACCGGCGGGGGGTATGTGAACAGGTGGGTGCAGTGAGCTTCGTCATGTATTGCAGTATACAAATGTCCGGCGCGCTGACAAGGCCCGGAGCGGCACTAGCCCGCGGGCGCCGTGACGAAGTCGATGAGCTCCTCGACCCGGCCGAGCAGTGCGGGCTCGAGGTCGCCGTAGCCGCGCACGCGGCCGAGGATGTGCTGCCAGGCGCGCGCGATGTCGGCCTGTTCGGCGTGCGGCCAGCCGAACGCCTCGCAGACACCGTGCTTCCACTCGGTGCCGCGCGGGATCACGGGCCAGGCCTCCTTGCCGAGGCGCGCGGGCTTCACGCCCTGCCAGACGTCGATGAACGGATGCCCCACGACGAGCACGTGTGCGCCGTGCGGTCCGCGCGCGACCTGGTCGGCCATGCGCTGTTCCTTCGACCCGGGCACGAGGTGGTCGACGAGCACGCCTGCGCGCCGCCCGCGCCCGGGCCGGAACTCCGCGAGCACGTCGGGCAGCTTGTCGACGCCCTCGAGATACTCGACGACGACACCTTCGACACGCAGATCGGCGCCCCAGATCTTCTCGACGAGCTCGGCGTCGTGCCGGCCCTCGACGAAGATCCGGCTCGGCAGCGCGACCTTCGCGGGAGCGGCGTCGGCCACGAACGACCCCGATGCGGTGCGCAGCCGCCCGGCGGGCGCCGCAGCGGGCTTCTGCCGCACCAGCTGCACGGCCTCGCCGTCGATCAGGAACCCGTGCCCGAGCGGAAACTGGCGGCGCCTGCCGAACCGGTCCTCGAGCACGACATTGCCCTGCTCGACGCCGACGACCGCACCGCAGAACCCGTCACTCGCGAGCTCGACCACGAGATCGCGCGACACCGGCACCTCGGGGATCACCTTGCGGCCACGAGCGCGCCAGTCGCCCGAGAGCACATCGTTGCCGTAACGGTCGGGTCCTGAGTCGAATGGTGCGGGCACCGGACGAGGCTAACGGAAGTCGCGCGAGCGGTGCGGCGCCGACACGGTGAGCGACTCGAACCGGTCGGCGACGACGTTCACGACGCCGTCCGTGCTGCGTTCGAGGACGCCCCGCACGATCATCGCCGGCGCCTCGCGCGCGACCCGGCGGTACCGATTCCACACGCCGACGCTCGCGATGATGTTCACGGTCCCCGACTCGTCCTCGACGTTCAGGAACGTGATGCCCGACGCGGTCGCCGGCCGCTGCCGGTGCGTGACCACGCCGCCGACCTCGATGCGCCGCCCCGACTCGGTCTCGCGCAGCCGGTCGACGCGGATCACGCCCCGCTCGTCGAGCCGGTCGCGAATGTGCCGGATGGGGTGGTCGTCGGGCGAGATGCCCGTCGCCCACAGGTCGTACACGACCTGCTCGGTGTCGGTGAGCAGGGGGAGCAGCGGCGGCTGCACGACCACGACCGAGCCCGGCAGGTACTCGGGCCGGTCCTGTGCGGCCTCGCCCGCGAGCCACAGCGCACGGCGCCGGTCGAGCCCGAAGGACGCGAACGCACCCGCGGCCGAGAGCGCCTCGAGCTCGGCGGTCTCGAGCCCGACCCGGCGCGCGACATCGGGCATGTCGCGGTACGGCCCGCCCCGGTCGCGTTCGACGACGATGCGCTCGGCGAGCGCGGTGCCGATCGAGCTCACGTCGGCGAGCCCGAGCCGCACGGCGTAGGCGCCGTCGCGGCGGTGCTCGGCCGAACGGTCGGGCGCGTCGCGCTCGAAGTCCGGCACCGGCGGCTGTACGCGATCGGTGCATCCGTCGAGCCCGGTCGGGCCGGGCAGGCGACGGCGATGCGCGGATGCCTCGGCCGAGGCATCCGCTGCCCCGGCGCCCGGCCCATTCGAGCCGGATGCTCCGCCCGAGGCATCCGCTTCACCCAGCGCGAGCGCCTCGAGCGAGGCATCGACCCCCGAGAGCTGGATGTCGGGCCGGCGCACCTCGACGCCGTGCCGTCTCGCGTCGGCTGTGAGCGTCTGCGGCGAGTAGAAGCCCATGGGCTGCGCGCGCAGCAGCGCAGCGAGGAACGCCGCCGGGTAGTGCAGCTTCAGCCACGAGCTCGCATAGACGAGCAGCCCGAAGCTCAGCGAGTGGCTCTCGGCGAAGCCGAAGTTCGCGAACGCCTGGATCTTCGCGTAGATCGTGTCGGCGGTCTCGTCGTCGATGCCGTTCTCGGCCATGCCCGCGTAGAGCCGCTCCTTGAGCGACTCGATGCGCTCGACGCCGCGCTTCGAGCCCATCGCCCGGCGCAGCAGGTCGGCGTCGGCCGCGCTGCAATTGCCCACGGCCACGGCCATCTGCATGAGCTGCTCCTGGAACAGCGGCACGCCGAGGGTGCGCTCCAGCACGGGCACGAGCTTCGGGTGCAGGTAGGTCACGGGCTCTTCGCCCGTGCGGCGCCGGATGTACGGATGCACCGCGCCGCCCTGCACCGGACCGGGCCGGATGAGCGCGATCTCGACGACCAGGTCGTAGAACCGGCGCGGCCTCAGCCGGGGGAGCGTGCCCATCTGGGCGCGGCTCTCGACCTGGAACACGCCGATCGAGTCGGCACGGCACAGCATGTCGTAGACCGCGGCCTCCTCCTTGGGGATGGTCGCCAGCTCCCACTCCTCACTGGTCGTGTCGCGGATGAGGTCGAACGTGTACTGCAGCGCCGCGAGCATGCCGAGCCCGAGCAGGTCGAACTTCACGAGCCCCATCCACGCGCAGTCGTCCTTGTCCCACTGGAGGACCGTTCTGTTCTCCATGCGGGCATGTTCGATGGGCACGACCTCGCCCACGGGCCGGTCGGTGAGCACCATGCCGCCCGAGTGGATGCCGAGATGTCGCGGGAAGGTGAGCACCTGCTCGGCGAGCTCGACGACCTCGGCGGGGATGTCGTGGTCGTCGGTCTCGACGACCGACCCCCAGCGTTCGACCTGGCGCGACCACGCGTCCTGCTGCCCGGTCGAGTAGCCGAGCGCCTTGGCCATGTCGCGCACCGCCACCTTGGGCCGGTAGCTGATCACGTTCGCGACCTGTGCGGCGTTCTGCCGGCCGTACTTCGCGTAGACGTACTGGATGATCTCCTCGCGCCGGTCGGAGTCGAAGTCGACGTCGATGTCGGGCTCCTCGTCGCGGAGTGCGGACAGGAACCGCTCGAACGGCAGCCGGTAGTAGATCGAGTCGACCGCGGTGATCCGCAGCACGTAGCAGACCGCCGAGTTCGCGGCGGAGCCACGGCCCTGACACAGGATGCCGCGGCTGCGGGCCTCGCGCACGAGGTCGTACACGATCAGGAAATAGCCCGGGAAGTCCTTCTGCTCGATGACGTCGAGCTCCTGTTGCAGGCGCTCGCGCACGTCGTCGGGCACACCCGGATAGAGCTCGTCGGCGCCGCGCCACACGAGCTCGCGCAGCCAGCTCATGGGCGTGTGCCCCTCGGGCACCTGCTGCCTCGGCAACTTGGGCCGGGCGCTGCGCAGCGTGAACCCGAGCTCCTCGGCGAGTGTCACGGTGTGCGCGACCGCGCCCGGGTAGCGCGCGAAGCGCGCGGCCATCTCGGCGCCCGAACGCAGATGCAGGCCGTCGGAGGCCGGCAGCCAGCCATCGAGCTCATCGAGGCTGCGCCTGGCTCGCACGGCCGCGAGCGCGTGCGCGAGCCGGTGCTCGGGCGGGGTCGCGTAGTGCACGGCGTTCGAGGCGATGAGGCGCACCCCCGCGCGGGCCGCGAGCGCGGCCAGTTCGTCGTTGGCCGGCTGGTCGCCCGGGTGCCCATGATCGAAGAGCTCGACGACGACCTGGTCCCGCCCGAACAGCGCGACCAGCCGGTCGAGCTCGCGCCACGCGGCATCCGGCCCGCCCTCCGCGAGCGCCCGGCGCACCGTGCCCTTGCGGCACCCGGTCGGGATCACCCACTCGCCGCCGGCACGAGCCGCGAGCTCCTCGAGGTCGTAGACCGGGCGGCCCTTCTCACCACCCGCGAGCTGTCCGGCGGTGATGGCCGCGGCCAGCCGGTGATAGCCCTCTTCACGGCGCGCGAGCACGAGCACGTGGTCGCCCTCGGGGTCGGCCTCGCCCATCTGCGGCCCGCTGAGCCCGAGCGAGAGCTCGGCACCGAACACGGTCGCAAGGGAGGGGAACGCCTCGGCGGCCTCGGCGAAGCGCACCAGCCCATAGAACCCGTCGTGGTCGGTGATCGCGAGCCCGGAGAGTCCGAGCCGGTGCGCCTCCTCGACGAGCTGCTCGGGCGTCGAGGCGCCGTCGAGGAAGCTGAACGCCGAGTGCGCGTGCAGCTCGGCATACGGCACGACCGGGCCGGCCGGCGTCTCGAGTCCCTCCGACGGCCGGTACGGGTGGCGTTTGCGGCTCCACGCCGGGCTGTCGCCGCCGTCGGCGATGAGGCCGGCACTTCCAGGGACCAGGCTGGCGCCGCCGCCGCCCCGGCCGTCTGGGCGGCGCCGGTCGGAGAGCTTGCGTTCGAGCTCGGACCAGGGGATCTCGGGGTTGTTCCAGCCCATGTGTCAGCTCCCGGCCGTGTCAGCGCCCGGCGATCTCAGTCCGGTCATCAGTCGTACCTCGCCTCGGCCTGCCAGCCGTCGTCGTCGTGGACGAGCAGCCAGGCGCAGCCGTCGGCGTCGACGATCTGGAAGCGGTGCACGCGTCTCGCGCGTTCGGCGTCCCACCAGCGTTCGACGATGGGCCATGGGCCGGCCCAGGCCCGAATCGGTCGCGGTCGGCCGTTCAGCGCGGCGGCCGAGAATTTCACGGGCGGCGCGGGCAGATTGCCCCGCGCGTCGATCGAGACGGATGCCCCGGCGTCATCCACGAGCGTCACGGGAGGCCGCTCGCGGAAGACGCTGGCTGGTGCGAGAGTGGGCAGGCTCCCGGGCCACGGTGCGGCAGCGGGAGCGGGCGCGGGGTCGCCCCAAGGCACGAGCACCTGCCGGTCGGCGAGCAGCCGCCCACCGACGACGGCGGGCGTCGCGACGGCTTCGTGGCCGAGCATGCTCTGCACCCGGGTGAGCCCGTGGTGCACACGCTCGTCGGGCCCGCCGCCCCAGAGTCCGTCCTCGTGGTTGCCGGTGGAGTCGACGCGCTCCGGCACGACCCGAACACGCACGATCGGCGAGGCGAGGCCCGCTTCGGCGCTGCTCGCGCCCTGCAGCTGCCAGCGGATCCGGTCGATCACATCGGCCGCCGTGAACCACCGGGGATGCAGCCATTCGCGGCTCGAATGCCCGCCGCGTTCGTCGTCGAGGTCGACCCGGATCGCGGTGCACACCAGCCGGGTGGCGCGCATCCGGTCGATGAACTCGTCGGCGCGCACACGGAACGCGAACGCGAGCTGGTCGACGCGGTCGAGCGGCGGCTCGAACTCCTGCTCGACCGCGAAGTCGGGCGGTGGCGTGCGCGGGTCGACGCGCGTCGCCTCCCGGCCCGCGGCGAGATCGTGCGCGAACGCCCCGGCCGCGCCGAACCGGCGGCGCACGTCGGCGACGGGCAGCGCGGCGAACTCGCCGAGCGTCCGCACGCCGAGCCGGTTCAGCAGGGTCGCGGTACGCGGGTCGACGACGAGCCGCACGGGGAGCGGCGCCAGGAACGCGGCGGATGCCTCGGGCGGCACGATCCCGATGACGGCGTCGCGCGTGCTGCGCGCCGCCTGCTCGGCGGCGAAGGGGCCGTCGGAGACGCCGACGCGCGCGTGCGGCACGTCCGCCGTGGCCGCGGTCTCGAGCAGCGCACGGGCGGCGGACTCCTCACCGCCGTAGTAGCGCACCGGCCCTCGCGCGCGCATCGCGATCGTGCCGGGGCGGACCAGCTGCACGCCGGGCACCGCCTCCTCGATGAGCCGGACGACGGGCTCGAAGGCGCGCGCATCGAGTGCGGCGTCGTAGGGCAGCACGGTCAGTGCGGGGGAGCGCAGCTGCGCCTCGCGGAGCTTGAGCCCGCGGGTCACGCCGTCGCGGCGGGCCGTGGCCGAGCACGCGAAGACGGCTCCGCCGTCGGTGAGGACCACCGCGGCGCCGTCGTCGAGGCCGTGCTCGCGGATCGCCGCGAACACCGGCCAGTCGGGGCACCAGAGCACGATGGTACGCATCTCAGCCCGCTCTGCGGAAGTCGACGTGCGCGACCTCGCCCGCCGAGGCGAGGTCGGCGGCGGGCGCCGCGGGTCGTTCGGCCGGTGCGCGGTCGGGGGCGACCGAGGCGCCACGCGACAGGTCGGGGAGCCGCAGCCTCGCGTGCGCCGGGCGGCCGAGACCGCCGCGGCCGGCGGTACGGACGACCACCTCGCGTTCGGTGAGCGCTCCGTGGCCCAGCTCGAGTCCGCTCCAGCCGCTCTCGCCGACCTCGAGCACCGTGTCGGCGCCAGGCCACTCGCCCGCGGCGATGAGCACGCCGCCGCGCTGTCTGAGCCGCGCGGTGAACCGCGACGTCTCGGCGGGGGAGAGCCGGCCGATGGGCTGGACGGCCACCACCGGGATCACATCGGCGAGCGCGGCCGTGACCGTGAGCCACTGCCGGCCGGGATCCGGGACCAGCACGAGCCGTTCGAGCGCGATGCCGAATCGCGCGGCGGCCTCGACGCCGAAGTCGGGCAGGCCGACGACCGCGGTCCAACGGCCGGCCGCCGATGGCCCGGCGAGCAAGGACATGAGCAGGCTGGTCGAGCCGACGGCCTGCACCACCGTGCCCTCGCGGAGGCTCCTGCCGGGCAGCACCGCGGCGAGGGCGGGGTGGGTCGGGACGGACTTCGCGTCGAGCTTGCGCGCCTCCATGCCGCGGATGCGCGACTGCAGCTCGCCGACCCGGTCGAACCGGGTGTCGGGGGACGCAGCCGCTACAAGACTCACCAGTACATCTTCGAACATACGTTCGAATACGGCAACCCGGAGGAGGACGCTCGGCCGCCGGCAACAGTCGAGCTTACGCACGACATGTCGCTTGCGTAGCGGCTCCGATCGGCGACGAACGGGGCGTACCAGGCTGCGCCCAGCACGTACTAGGCGAGGGCTGCCAAGGTGACGGCCGGCCGATTCAGATGAGCGAACGCAGTGAGCATGGAGACTCCCGTCAGGCTCGCTTCGAGCGCATCGCTTTGAGCTGCTTCTTCGAGGAATCAGCGGCAAAGGATCGGTATTCGTCGGAGCCGAGCGGCACGAGAGCAATCCGGCCGTCGTCGTCGTGATGGATGCCCCAGCCGTACCGCTTACCCAGCGGAGAGGCTCGCATGCAGGCCTGGTCTTTGGCGAAGAACGCCTCCCGCGCGGCGGTGCGATCCTCGAAGGGTATGGATTGGCGGGTCGCATACACCTCAAACAGCACATCGTCGCTGGTGAACTCGTAAGGATGTGCTGAGATGAGCGCGTACTGCAACGCCGCCACGGTCAGAGCCTTGCCGCTGACAGGCGGTGCACTCGCCGTCTCGACCGGGCAGTCGTCTGCAACCTGGATGAAAGTGCCGGTGTAGTTCGTGCTTCCCACATCTCCAATTTCGCCCGAGTGGGCGAGCCCGCAATAGCAAAAAAGCGACAGCTTGGCGAGGCCGCCTGGGAGGATGGTGGCCGTGACCGTCAGCCGTGATGCGCGTGAGCGCTCGATCACCGACTCAGAGCGATCCGGTGTGCTCTATCCGGATCGGCTGGCACGATATGCCGCGAGTTGGATCGCACCCGATCCGGCCGTGTCGGCGGTGGTCGATCAGTACTGGCATGTCTCGTGGGCACTGGATGAGGGCGAACGGTTGGATCAGCCGATCATCGACTTGCCCGCGGTGAACGTGACCGTCGAGGAGGGCGATGTGCCTGCACCGCTTGTGGTCACCGGGGTGCATGGTCGTGCGTGGCGACGCATCATCCAGGGCACCGGGCAGGTATTCGCGATCCGGCTACGGCCGGCAGGGCTGGCTGTGCTCAGCGATCTCGCCCCGCCGCACGTGGCCGATGCCACAGTACCGCTCACCGCCATGCTCGACTCTCGCCTGCATACGCTCATGCGCACCATCGCCGCCGGTTCCGACCCCGGCGAACGCGCACGAGCGGCAGACCGCGCGATCGCAGGCGTTCTTATGAAGCACGCACCGACACCGGCGGGATTGCTCGCGAACGAGGTGTTGGACGAGTTGCGGGATCGCATCCACCGGAGAATCGGCCCGACGCTTGCTGAGCGTTTCGCGCGGAGCGAGCGGACTATTCAGCGCGCCTGCATCGACACGCTGGGGCATGGGCCGAAGTGGTTGAGCCGTCGTATCCGCCTCCAGGAAGTCGCCCTCACCCTGGCTACCCGGCCCGATGACGATCTCGCGGCTATCGCTGCAGATCTTGGCTACACCGATCAGTCTCACCTCACACGCGATCTCCGAGCTGCCACCGGCATCACCCCCGATGCCTATCGCCGAGCCCTCCACGACTTGACGACCTGATCCCAGGCTCCTACGCGGCCGACCTGATCAGACATCAGCTCTGTTGTCCTCTGAACCCCAATAGCCCCGGGCTGGCCCACGCCGTGACCGGAAACACGAAAGGCCGGGTCGTGATCGACCCGGCCTTTCGACAACGCGTGCGCGAGGGGGGACTTGAACCCCCACGCCCGTTAGGGCACTAGCACCTCAAGCTAGCGCGTCTGCCATTTCCGCCACCCGCGCGTTGTCTCGGCCCGTGATCGCTCAGCGGGCCGTAGAAGACATTAGCACGGTTTGCGAGAGCCATTTCACCACTGCGGGACGCCCGACAGCGGCCCTGGACGCGCACGATAGCGTGGAGCACATGGCCGAGGCATCCGTCACCGAGACCCCCGCGATCGAGCTGTCCGAGACCGCGATCATCGCACGCGATCTCATCCGTCTCGACACCGTGAACTTCGGCGAGGGGCGCTCAAATGGCGAGCGCGAGGCCGCCGAGTATGTCGAGGCGCGGCTGCGCACGCTCGGTCTGGCGCCCGAGCTCTTCGAATCCGCCCCCGGCCGAGCGAGCGTGGTCGCACGCGTGCCCGGCCGGAACCCCGAGAAGCCCGCGCTGGTGCTGCACGGGCACCTCGACGTCGTCCCCGCCGACCCGCGAAAATGGACCGTCGACCCGTTCGGCGGCGAGATCAAGGACGGCATGCTCTGGGGTCGCGGCGCCGTCGACATGAAGGACATGGACGCCATGATCCTGACCGCGCTCGGCGACGTGCTCGACGGCGGCGGCCAGCCCGAGCGTGACCTCGTCGTGGCGTTCTTCGCCGACGAGGAGGCCGGCGGTCAGTTCGGCGCGAGCTGGCTCGTCGACACGCACCCCGAACTCTTCGCCGGCGCGACCGAGGCGATCAGCGAGGTCGGCGGGTACTCGATCGAGGTCGGCGGGCAACGCGCGTACCTGCTGCAGACGGGGGAGAAGTCCCTGCTCTGGATCCGGCTCGTGGCGCACGGTGTCGCCGCGCACGGCTCCCGGCTCATCCGAGAGAACGCCATCACTCGGCTCGCCGCCGCGATCGCGCGGCTCGGCGAGCGCGAGTGGCCGCTGCGGCTCACCGACACGACCGAGGAGCTGCTCGGCGAGATCGCGCGGGTGCTCGGCGTGGATCCGGCAGAGACGGCACCCGACGAGCTGGCCCTCGCGGCCGGCTCCGCCTCCGGATTCATCACCGCGACGCTGCGCACCACGGCCAATCCCACCGGGCTCACCGCCGGGTACAAGCACAATGTGATCCCCGACCGGGCCGAGGCGCTCGTCGACATCCGCACGCTGCCAGGCGAAGAGGACGCGGTGCTCGCCGAGGTGCAGCGCCTCGTCGGCGACGACATCGAGATCGAGATCGTGCACCGCGACGTCGGCCTCGAGTCGCCCACGTCCGGCCCGCTCGTCGACGCCGTGCGCCGCTCGCTGCAGGCCCACGATCCGGGCGCACCGGTCTTCCCGTACCTGCTCTCGGGCGGCACCGACAACAAGTCGCTCAGCCGCCTCGGCATCCGCGGGTACGGCTTCGCGCCGTTGCGCCTGCCGAGCGACCTCGACTTCCCGGCGCTCTTCCACGGGGTTGACGAGCGTGTGCCGCTCGACGCGCTAACCTTCGGTAGTCGGGTCCTTCGGGATCTGCTTCGCGACTACTGACCCACGAACCAGCAGACCAGAGCAGGTCTCATTCCGTGCACCTCGTTCCCGCAGCCGCCTGCGGGGCGGAAGGAGGACCCTCACGTGCTCGAAGCGCTCATCCTCGGCCTCGTCCAGGGCCTGACGGAGTTCCTGCCGATCTCGTCGAGCGCGCACCTGCGCATCCTCGGCGAGTTCCTGCCGGGCGCGCAGGACCCGGGTGCGGCGTTCACCGCGATCACCCAGATCGGCACCGAAGCGGCCGTCGTGGTGTTCTTCTGGCGCGACATCGTGCGGATCGTCTCGCACTGGTTCGGGTCGTTCACGGGCCGCGTGCCCCGGAACGATCCAGACGCGCGCATGGGATGGCTGATCATCGTCGGCTCGGTGCCGATCGTCGTGCTCGGGCTGCTGTTCCAGGACGAGATCGAGACCACGTTCCGGTCGCTCTGGATCGTCGCGACCATGCTCATCGTCTTCGGCATCATCCTCGGCCTCGCCGACTGGGCCGGCAGCAAGGTCCGCAAGCTCGACCAGCTGACGGTCGGCCACGGCGTCGTGTTCGGCTTCGCGCAGGCACTCGCTCTGATCCCCGGCGTCTCCCGGTCGGGCGGCACGATCACCGCCGGCCTGCTGATGGGCTACGAGCGTCCCGCTGCGGCCCGCTACGCCTTCCTGCTCGCCATCCCCGCGGTGTTCGGCTCCGGCTTCTACCAGGTGTTCAAGAGCATCGGCGAGCCGTCGGTCTACGGCCCGATCGAGACCGCGGCCGCGACGCTCGTCGCCTTCGTGGTCGGCCTGGTCGTGATCGCGTTCTTCATGAACTACATCTCGAAGCGCAGCTTCCTGCCGTTCGTGATCTACCGGATCGTGCTCGGCGGCGTCATCATGTGGCTGCTCGCGGCGGGCGTCATCCAGCCCTGACGACGACGGCCGGGCTTCGTCAGCTGTCGCGCGGGCGCCAGGGCTCGTCGCCGCCCCGACCGTCGCCGCCACGACCGTCGGCGCGACCGCCGTCGCCGCGCCGGCGCAGGTAGCGCTCGAACTCCAGCGCGATGGCGTCGCCGCTCGCCTCGGGGGCGTCGACCGCGTCGCGGGCCTGCTCGAGCTGGGCGATGTATCCCGCCATGTCCTCGTCGTCCGACGCGAGCGCATCGACGCCGGCTTCCCAGGCCTGTGCGTCGGCCTCGAGCGTGCCGCGGGGGATCGAGAGGCCCGTCAGCTCCTCGAGCTTGCCGAGCAGCGCGATCACCGCCTTCGGTGACGGCGCGTTGTGCACGTAGTGCGGGACCGAGACCCAGAGCGACACCGTCGGCAGCCCCGCACGCTCAGCCTGGTCGGCGAGCACGGTGAGCACCCCGACCGGTCCCTCATACCCCGGACGGTCGACGCCGAGCACGTCGCGGACATCGGAGTTCTCGCTCGAGGCGAAGACGATCAGCGGTCGGGTGTGCGGGGCGTCGGCGAGCATGGCCCCCAGGAACACGACGCCCTCGACGTCGGCCGCGAGCGCGGCGTCGACGAGCTCCGCCGCGAACGCCTTCCAGCTGCGCGCGGGCTCAGCGCCGATCAGCACGTGCAGTTTCTCGCTGCCGAGCCCCAGGTCGCTCTCGGGGCGCCCTGCGGCACTCGCGTCCGGCCCGAGCAGCGTGGCGCCCGGCCAGGCGAGCTCGCGCGTGCCGTCTTCGCCGGTCACGATCGTCGGCCGGTTGAACTGGTAGTCGTAGTAGAGCTCGGGGTCGACGGCGGCGTACTCGACGAGCTGCAGCTGTTCGGCGAGCAGTCGTGCCGCGCTCGAGGCGGCCTCGCCCGCGTCGTTCCATCCTTCGAAGGCGACGATGAGGAGCCTTCGGTTGCCGAACACGGTGGGATGTTGCACGAGTCGTCGTCTCGCTTCCCGCCCCGGAGCCTCCGGGGTCTCATTTTCCAGAATAGGCGCTGCCCGTAGACTAGCCCGTTGTGACTTCGCCCCTGCCCGCCGCCGCCCTCTGGGACATGGACGGCACGCTCGTCGATACCGAACCGTACTGGATGGCCGCGGAGGTCGAGCTCTTCGCCTCGTTCGGCCTCACCTGGACCCATGAGGACGGGCTGCAGGTCATCGGCCTGGGCCTCTGGGAGTCGGCTGAGCTGTTCCGCCGGCACGGCGTCGACCTCGAGCCGGACGCCATCGTGAACCGCCTGACCGACCGGGTCCGGGAGCTCGTGGCCGAGCGCGGCGTGCCCTGGCGCCCTGGCGCGAGGGAGCTCCTGAACGCGCTGCGCGAGGCCTCGGTGCCGTCAGCGCTCGTGACGATGTCCGTGCGCCGGATGGCCGAGGACATCGTCGCCGCGATCCCGTTCGACGCATTCGACCTGATCGTCCCCGGCGACGAGGTGACCGAGCCGAAGCCCCATCCTGAGCCGTACCTGCGCGCCGCGGAGCTGCTCGGCGTCGACATCGCCGACTGCGTCGCGTTCGAGGACTCGCGCGCCGGCGTCACCTCGGCCGCAGCTTCGGGCGCCGTCACGATCGGACTGCCGAACCTCCAGGACCTCTCGGGCACGGCGGCCGATCTGCTCTGGGACGGGCTCGAGGGCCGCACGGCCGGCGACGTCGCCGACGCGGTCGCGCAGGTGCGCCGCGGTGCGGGCCGCAACCTCGGCCGGGCGACGGATGTCCCGGCGGGTGCCATGACGGATGCCTCGAAGGAGACCTCGTGACCGACACGCAGTCATTCGGCGGACGAGGCGAGCGCAGCGGGCCGTTCCGGGCGGGCGATCGCGTGCAATTGACGGGCCCGAAGGGCCGGATGCACACGATCGCCATCGAACCGGGCAAGGTCTTCCACTCGCACAAGGGCACCCTCCCGCACGACGATCTGATCGGCCTGCCCGACGGCTCCGTGGTCACCAACCAGGTCGGCGTGGAGTACCTCGCGCTGCGGCCGCTGCTGAGCGACTTCGTGATGTCGATGCCACGCGGCGCGGCGATCGTCTACCCGAAGGACGCGGCGCAGATCCTCGCGCACGCCGATATCTTCCCCGGCGCCACGGTGGTCGAGGCGGGCGTCGGCTCGGGGGCGCTCTCGCTCTGGCTGCTGCGCGCGATCGGCCCGCAGGGCCGGCTGATGTCGTTCGAGCGGCGCGAGGAGTTCGCCGACGTCGCGCGCGGCAACGTCGAGACGTTCCACGGTGCGCTGCCCGAGAACTGGTCGATCACGCTCGGCGACCTGGCGGAGGCGTTGCCCGAGACCGCCGCCGAGGCATCCGCCGACCGGGTCGTGCTCGACATGCTCGCGCCGTGGGAGGTGCTCGGCGCCGTCACCGATGCGCTCAAGCCCGGTGGCGTGCTGCTCTGCTACGTCGCGACGGTGACGCAACTGTCGCGGGTCGCCGAGGCGATCCGGGCGACCGGCGCGTACACCGAGCCGGCGGCCAACGAGACCATGGTGCGCGGATGGCACGTGCAAGGGCTCGCCGTCCGTCCCGATCACCGCATGATCGCGCACACCGGCTTCCTGCTGACCGCGCGACGGTTGGCACCAGGCACCGTGCTGCCCGAGCTCAAACGTCGTCCGTCGAAGACCGAGTTCAGCGATGAGGACGTCGAGGCGTGGACGCCGGGCGCACTCGGCGAACGCGCCGTGAGCGCCAAGATCCTGCGAAAGCGGGTCCGCGCCGCGAACACCGCCGCGTCGCTCGCTCGAGAGTCCGACTCCGACCCCGAGCCCGCTGCCGACGAGGCGCCGGGCGAACCCCGGTAGGCTTTCATCGCCCGTTCCACCCCTCCCGGAGCCGCCGGCCGAAGGCCGCTCCCACCGAAGAAACGAGGATCAGTGCGCTCGTCACTCGCGCTCATCGCCGCCGCCGGCGTCGCCGTCATCGCGCTCGCAGGCTGTGCGAGCGCCTCGGCCCCAGCCGCGACCCCCGGAGACTCGTCGTCGGCGGTCACTGTACGTGGCGAGTTCGGCGAGATGCCGCGCGTGTCGTTCCCGACGCCGCTCAGCCCGGCCGAGACGCAATGCACCGAGGTCATCGAGGGCGAAGGCGACTACCTCCAAGAGGGTCAGGTGGCTGAGGTCGGTCTCGCATACTTCAGCGGTGCGTCGGGCGAGCTCGCGATCGCGAGCGGGTTCGGCGCGTCGGAACAGGTGCTCCTGCCGTACGTCCCGAACACACCGGAGGCGTTCAACGTCGCACTCGGGTGCGCACGCGAGGGATCGCGCGTCGTGGTGGTCGCACCCGCAGAGGCGGCGTTCGGCGAGCAGGGCAACCCGAGCGTCGGCATCCAGCCCGGCGACAGTGTGGTGGTCGTCATGGACGTCGCACGCGCCTTCCCGGGTCGCGCCGATGGCGCTGTCGCCCTGTCCCGCGACGGCTTCCCGGCGGTCGTGCTCGCCCCGAACGGACAGCCGGGGGTCACCGTGCCGAACGCGGACCCGCCCGCCTCGACGCAGACCGAGGTGCTCAAGCGCGGCAGCGGCGAGACCGTCGAGAGCGGGGACCAGCTGCTCGTGCAGTACACGGCGGTGAACTGGGCGAGCGGCGAGGTCACTCAATCGAGCTGGGAGAGCGGCACGCCGGGCCTGTTCGTGGTCTCCGAAGACGGGAGCGCGCAGGCGCCGCCCGGACTCTCCGAGGAGCTCATCGGTCAGACCGTCGGCTCGCAGGTCGGCGTGATCGTGGTGCCCGAAGACGGCTCCGACGTGATCTTCTACGTCATCGACATCCTGGGCGTGGCCTGAACGCTCGACGGTGCGCGGCGCGCGTCGACCGCCCGGTGCGTCGCGCCCGCCGAGCACTATGATCGCTGCTGTGGACGGGGAAGAAGCGGTGCGCCGTGCGCCGCAGGTGGCGGCGGTCGACCGCCAGTTCAGCCTGGTCCTCGCATTGCTCGCGACGGAGTCCGGACTGCTGAAGAGCGAGATCCTGTCCACCGTGCGCGGGTACGCGGAGAAGTACGTCGAGCCGGGTTCGAACACCAACCTCGAACGGCAGTTCGAGCGCGACAAGGATGCCATCCGTGATCGCGGCATCCCTCTGGAGACGATCGAGTCGCCCGACCGGCCAGGCGACAACCAATCGCTGCGCTATCGGATTCCGAAGGGCCGGTACGAGCTGCCCGACACCGTGCGGTTCACGCCGGACGAGGTCGCGCTCCTGGGTCTCGCGGCTGAGGTCTGGCGGGAGGCCTCACTCTCAGAGGACTCGCAGCGCGCGCTGACGAAGCTCCGCGCGCTCGGCATCGAGCCGCGCGAGCCGGTGATCGGCTACGCCCCGCGGCTGCGCGTGCGCGATGCCGCGTTCGAACCGCTCCGTCGAGCCCTCGACCGGCGGCAGACCGTGCGATTCCGGTACTTCAAGCCGGGTTCGGCGGAGCCGCGACTGCGCACTGTCGATCCGCTCGCGGTCGTGTTCCACGAGGGCCGCTGGCATCTCCACGCGTACGACCACGGGGTGGATGCGCCTCGGACGTTCCTGCTCTCACGGATCACCGGACCCGTCGACCCCGTCGCGGGCGCGACCTTCGACGCCGCCGAGCCCGGCGTGCAGGACCGCATCCTCGCCGAGCTCGACGCGCTCAGACAGCGGAACATCGCGGACCTCGCGGTCAGTGCCGGCAGCGACGCCGAGGTCCGGCTGGGCCGTCGTGCCGTCGAACGCGATGAGGACGCGGGCGTGATCCGCCTGCACTACACCGACGCCGCGGTCTTCGCCGACGAGCTGGCGGGCTATGGCCCCGAGGTGCGCGTGCTCGCGCCCGCGACGCTCACCGCCGCGGTGCGCGAGCGGCTCGGCCGCGTGTACGCCGCGCACCGCGACGACACGGGTGCCGCCGGCGATGGGAGCGGGGACTGATGGCTCAGCAGAAGGGCCGGACGGCGCCCGATCAGCTCGTCTTCCTGCTGTCGCTGGTCCCGTACCTCCTCGAGCAGCGCGTCGTCGACGTCCCGACCGCCGCCCAGCACTTCGGCGTCACGGAACGCGAGCTCCGCGACGCCGTTCGGCTCATCGCGACCTCGGGGCTTCCCGGCGCGACCGGCACCTACCAACCGAACGACCTGTTCGACATCGACTGGGACGCGTTCGACGACGACGACGTGATCGTCATCGTGCACCACGTCGCGATCGACGATGCGCCGCGGCTCTCAGCTCGTGAAGCGGCGGCGCTGATCGCGGGCCTCCAGTACCTGTCGGCGCTGCCCGAGAACGCGGGAAGCACGCAGCTGCCCGCGCTGCTCGCAAAACTCACCGCCGGCGCGTCGGCCGAGCCGACCCGGCTCGCCGTCGCCGAGACCGCGGCCGACGAGACACTCGCGCTCGCCCGGCGCGCGGTCACCGAAGGGCGGCAGCTCGAGTTCGACTACCGCAACGCGATCGGCGAACGCGGCCGACGCACCGTCGACCCGCTCCGCATCGCGTCGCTGGGCGCCGATTGGTACCTCCAGGCCTATTGCCACACCCGTGAGGACGTCAGGAACTTCCGGGTCGACCGGATGAGCGCACTGCTCGTCAGCGATCTGCCGATCGGCGACCACTCCGGTCACGAGTTCTCGGAAGCGCTCTTCCACGGCTCGGATACGGATCTCGACGTCGTCGTCGACGTGGTCCCCGACGCACTCCCGCTCATCGCCGATTATCTCGCCGACGCCAGCGCCGACGAGGTCGAAGGCCGCTCCCGGGTGACCCTCCGACTCGCGCACTACCACGGGCTCAAGCGGCTCGTGGCGGGACTGCCCGGCCTCGTGACCGTCGTCGCCCCGGCCGAGGCGCGCGCCGTCGTCGCCGAATGGGCGGCGGCCGGTCTGGCGGCCTCGGCCGAGGCATCCGGAGCCTGAACGCTCGCGACCCGCATCCGAGCCGGTAGACTGACCCGAACAGACGTTTTTCGGCGAGCATTGGACGAACCCCATGTGGCAAGGCTTCACCGGTTGGCATGCGCTGATCATCCTCGTGGTCATCCTGCTGCTGTTCGGTGCGCCGAAGCTCCCCGCGCTCGCGCGGAGCCTCGGCCAGTCGATGAAGATCCTGAAGAGCGAGGTCCGGTCGGACAAGGCCGACGCCGACACCGTCGACGACGACGGTGACACGCCCCGCGCGAATCGCTCGGCCGACGTGCCGTCGGCCGACGCGCACCCGAAGAAGGCCGCCGGCGGCACGGACTCCGGCACCGTATCCTGACGCCCGTGACCACCGTGAAAGGTCGCGGTGCGCGCAATCGTGAGCGACGGATGTCGCTTGCCGCGCACCTCATCGAGCTGCGCCGGCGGCTGTTCGTCTCGGCGATCGCGGTGGTGGTCGGTGGCGTCGTCGGCTGGCTGCTCACCGACTGGTTCGTGTGGGACGCGATCCAGGACCCGGTCCAGCGCGTCGCGGAAGCGCGTGCGGCCGACGGCCTCGACATCGAGACGGCGCTCACCTTCCCGACGATCGCGAGCGCGTTCGACCTCCGGCTGCAGATCGCCTTCACGATCGGCATCGTCGTCTCGGCGCCGGTGTGGCTCTACCAGATCTTCGCCTTCCTCGTGCCGGGCCTGAACACCCGTGAGCGCCGGTTCACGCTGGGGTTCTTCCTGTCCGCCATTCCACTGTTCTTCGCCGGCTGCGCCGCGGGCTGGTTCGTCCTGCCGAACATCGTCAAGCTGCTCACGAGCTTCGTGCCCGACGGCTCGATGTCGCTGCTGACCGCGCGCGAGTACATCGACTTCGTGCTGAAGCTCGTGCTCGCGATCGGTATCGCCTTCGTCGTGCCCGCCTTCATCGTGCTGCTGAACTTCGCCGGGGTGCTGAGCGCTGCGGGCATCATCAAGGCCTGGCGGATCGCGATCCTCGTGATCGTGCTGTTCACGGCGTTCGCGACACCGTCGGCCGACGTCGTCTCGATGTTTCTGCTCGCGATCCCGATGATCGGGCTCTACTTCGCGGCGTGGTTCATCGCGCATCTGCACGATCGGCGTGTCGAGCGCAGGCAGCGTGAGGAGTTCGGCACGGCGATCTAGTCGGGCGTGCTTGTCTAGGCTTGACGCATGAGCCTTTCCCCGGCCGAACGGTACGCGCTTTCCCGACAGCAGCGACGGCAGCCGAGGCTGGGGGAGTTCGCCGCGGAGCAGCGCTTCGACCTCGACCCCTTCCAGCGCGCCGCGTGCGCGGCGCTCGATGAGGGCCGGAGCGTCCTCGTCGCCGCACCCACCGGTGCGGGCAAGACCGTCGTGGCCGAGTTCGCCGTCTTTCTCGCCATGGCGGGCGACCGCGAGAAGGTGTTCTACACGACGCCGATCAAGGCGCTCTCGAACCAGAAGTATCAGGAGTTCGCCGACCGCTGGGGCGCCGACCAGGTGGGGCTGCTGACCGGCGACACGAACGTGAACTCCGGCGCGCGCATCGTGGTCATGACGACCGAGGTGCTGCGCAACATGCTCTACGCCGACTCGCCGCTGCTCGACCGGCTCGCCTACGTCGTCATGGACGAGGTGCACTACCTGGCCGACCGCTTCCGCGGCGCGGTCTGGGAAGAGGTCATCATCCACCTCCCCGAACGCGTGAGGCTGGTCTCGCTGAGCGCCACGGTGTCCAATGCCGAGGAGTTCGGCGACTGGTTGCAGGCGGTCCGCGGCGACACCGACGTGATCGTCTCCGAGGAACGGCCGGTGCCGCTCGAGCAGCACGTCCTCGTGCGGCAGAAGATGGTCGACCTGTTCGACTCGAGCGGTCAGGCCGCCACGCACCGGGTGAACCCCGAGCTGCAGCAGCTCGCGCGCGCGGGCGGGCGGTCGATCGGCACGAGGTCGCAGCGCGGACGCCGCGGCGGCGACCGCGGCCGCTTCCACCAGCCGAGCCAGGGCAGCCGCCTCGATCGTCCCGAGGTCGTGGCGATGCTGCAGGCGAAGCATCTGCTGCCCGCCATCGTGTTCATCTTCTCGCGCGCGGGGTGCGACCAGGCGGTGCGGCAGGTCCTCCGCAGCGGCATCCGGCTGACCGACACGGCCGAACGTGAGGAGATCCGCCAGGTCGTCGAAGCGCGCGCCCGGATGCTCCGCGACGAAGACCTGGCCGTCCTCGGCTACTGGGAGTGGCTCGAGGGGCTCGAGCGCGGCGTGGCCGCGCACCACGCCGGCATGCTGCCGGCCTTCAAAGAGATCGTCGAGGAGCTCTTCCAGGCCAAGCTCGTCAAGGTCGTCTTCGCGACCGAGACGCTCGCACTCGGCGTGAACATGCCCGCGCGTTCGGTCGTGCTCGAGAAGCTCGAGAAGTTCAACGGCGAGGCGCGCGTGCCGATCACGCCGGGGGAGTACACGCAGCTCACCGGCCGCGCGGGCCGGCGCGGCATCGACGTCGAGGGTCACTCGGTCATCCAGTGGGTCGACGGCCTCGACCCCGAGGCCGTCGCCTCACTCGCCTCTCGGCGCAGCTATCCGCTCAACTCGAGCTTCAAGCCCACCTACAACATGGCGGTGAACCTCGTCGACCAGTTCGGCCGGGAGCGGACGCGACAGATCCTCGAGCTCTCGTTCGCCCAGTTCCAGGCCGACCGCGCCGTCGTCGACCTCGCCCGCACCCTGCGCAAGCAGGAGGAATCCATGGCCGGCTACGAGCAGGCCATGCAGTGCCACCTGGGCGACTTCGGCGAGTATGCGGCGCTCCGGAGGCGGATCGCCGAGCTCGAGCGGCAGGCCGCGAAGGGCAACCCGACCCACGCGCAGCGCGAGAAGATCCAGCGCGAGATCGCGTCGGTGCGCAAGGCCATGCGCGCCCACCCGTGCCACGGCTGCGCCGAACGCGAGGCCCACGCGCGCTGGGCCGAGCGGTGGTGGCGGCTGAAGCGTGAGCACGACCAGCTGCAGTCGCAGATCCACAGTCGCACCGGCCAGGTGGCCAAGCGCTTCGACCGGGTGAGCGACGTGCTCCGCGAGCTCGGCTACCTCGAACGCGACCGGAACGGTGAGCTGGTCTCCACGTCGGCCGGCCGGATCCTGAAACGCATCTACGGCGAACGCGACCTGCTCGTGGCGGAGTGCCTGCGCCGCGGCCTCTGGGACGGCCTGGACTCCGCGGGCATCGCGGCGATGGCGGCCGCGCTCGTCTACGAGCCTCGCCGCGACGACCGCGGCGTCGAGTTCCAGTTGCCGAAGGGACTGTTCCGCGGTGCGCTCGACCGCACCGGCGACGTGTGGGCGACGCTCGACGATCTCGAACGCGACCACCGGCTCGCGGGCAGCGAGCCCCCGTCGCCCGCGCTCTCGCAGGCGATGTGGCTGTGGGCGCGCGGCGCAAGCCTCGGCACCGTGCTCGAGTCGATCGAGCTCGCCGCCGGCGACTTCGTACGGCTGACGAAGCAGGTCATCGACTTGCTCGACCAGATCTCGATCGTCGCTGAGGCCGAGCTGGGCGCGACGGCACGCGCCGCCATCGACGCCGTGCGTCGCGGCGTCGTCGCCGACGGCGCGCCGGCCTGAGCGGGCGCGCCGTCGTGGTCGGATGCCTCGCCGGGCTCGCTTAGGCTGATCATCATGCCCGACCGTCCGCGCCCGCTGCTGCCGTGGTGGGCCGCGATCCCGGTCGCCGCCGGTGGCGGCGTGGTCTACGACCTCGGGTTCCCGGAGGCCGGGATCTGGCCGTTCGCGTTCGCTGGCATCGCGCTCGCACTGCTCTCGCTCATCGGCCGCTCGGCCGGCGGCGCGCTCCTGGTCGGTTTCGTGTTCGGTGCGACCTTCTACCTGTTGCACGTCGACTGGACGAGCCGGTACCTCGGCCCGGTGCCATGGCTCGCGCTGTCGCTGCTCGAGGCGGCGTTCGTGGCGGTCGGCGCCCTGGCGATCGCCCTCGCGTACCGGTGGGTTCCCCGCGCCTGGCCGAGCACGTGGGTGCGGCTCGCCGCGCTCCCGGCGATCGTCGCGGGGCTGTGGGTCGCGCGGGAGGTCGCGATCGGCACCGTTCCGTACGGCGGGTTCCCCTGGGCACGCGCCGCACACAGCCAGGCGCTCAGCCCGTTCGCCGAGGTGGTGTCCTGGATCGGCCAGACCGGGCTCAGCGCCGTGATGGTCTTCATCGTCGCGGCGGCGATCGAATGGGTGAGGCTCCGCGGCTGGCGGGATCTGCGCACCCTCCTTCCCGCGGTACTGGCGACGGTGATCGCCGTCGCGCTGCCCGCCTGGCCGACGACGGCGTCCGGAGAGCTTCGCGTCGCGAGCGTGCAGGGCAATGGGCCTGCGGGGTACTTCGACGCGCGCGAGCGCGGCGACATCCTTGCGAGCCAGCTCGAGGCGACGCGGCCCATCCTCGACGAGCCGGGCATCGACGTGCTCGTCTGGCCCGAAGGCTCGGTCGACATCGACCCCATGCGCGACCGGGCCACGGCTCAGGTGCTCGACGATCTCTCGGCAGCGATCGACGGACCGGTGATCGTGAACACCGTCACCACGACGGGCGAGGGCGACGACGCGCGGTTCTTCAACACGTCCTTGAACTGGGTCGCGGGGGAGGGGGCGGTCCAGGAGTACTCCAAGCGGCACCCGGTGCCATTCGGCGAGTACATCCCCGACCGCGACTTCTACATGTTCTTCGCGCCCGACCTGATCTCGCTCGTGCAGCGCGGCTACTCGGCCGGCACGCAACCGCCCGTGTTCGACGTGGGCCCGACCCTCGCCGGCCTCGCGATCTGCTTCGACGTGATCTACGACGACGTCATCTGGGAGGGCGCGCGCGACGGCGCGGAGGTCTACTTCCTGCAGACGAACAACGCCGACTTCCGCGGCACCGATGAGAACCTGCAGCAGCTCGCGATCGCACGGCTTCGCGCGATCGAGACTGGCCGCTCGGTCGTGAACATCTCCACGGTCGGCACGAGCCAGGTGATGACCGCGGACGGCGAGACGATCGACGCGCTCCCGGCTGACGAGCCGGGGGCCATGGTGACGGATGTCCCGCTCCGCACGGGACTCACGCCAGCCGTCGTGCTCGGCTCGTGGATCCCCGGCACCATCACGACGCTCGCGCTCGTGACGCTCATCGCGGCGGGTGTGCTCGCGCGGCGTCGCCACGATCCCGTGACGGCACCCGGACATGCAGAACGCCGGTCCGTGGGGGACGAACCGGCGTCTGAGTAGAACGGGTGCGGAGGGTCAGGCGCTCTTCTGCTGACCGCGACGTGCGCGGAGCCACTGGAGCCGCTCTTCGAGCAGTTCCTCCAGCTCGGCACGGGTACGGCGCTCGAGCAGCATGTCCCAGTGTGTACGGGCGACCTTCTCACCCGACCGGTCGATCTCGACCGGCCTGGAGTCGACGAGCAGCGTGGCGGCATGACCGCAGAACCGGCACTCCCAGCTGTCGGGAAGCTCGGCCTCGGTCGAGAACGTCATCACCGTGTCGCGGCTGCAGTGCTCACAACGGTAGGTGTATTCCGCACGGTCGGCGAACACCACCCCGTCTTCGCTCTGCAAGCTCTGCGAACCGATACGCATGCCCCGAAGGCTCCGGTCTGCCATGGCGTCTCCTCTCGATCGTCTCTAGGTATAAACGATCAAGCTGGGCATTCCCTTTCCGGGCCCTGGACTTTTCCGGGGGATTCTCAGATTCGCTCACGAACCACGGCCACGGCGAGGTCGCATCGATCCGTCACGAGCCCATCGACGCCGAGATCGAGGAGCCGGCGCATCGTGGCCGGATCGTTCACGGTCCACGCGTGCACCTCGGCGCCAGCCGCGTGCACCGCGCGCACGAGACGGCCGGTGACGACCCGGGTCGGGGCCTGAAGCGCGCGGGCGCCTGCGAGCGCCGCGCGCATCGCGCGCCGGCTCGGCGTGAGCGCGGCGAGCAGTACACGCGCGACCCCGTTGCGCCCTGGCGAGGTCGCGACGCCCGGGAGCTCGCGCGCGAGGCGCAGGCGACGCTGCTCGGAGAAGCTCGCGAGCAGCACCCGGTCGATCGCCCCGGCCCGGCGGATCGCCTCGACCGTCGCGGGCACCGCCTCGTCGACCTTCACGTCGATGTTGAACCGCTCGCGGGGAAAGGCGTCGAGCGCGTCCGCGAGCGAGACGAACCCTGCACCACCGAGATCGAGGCCGATCAGATCCGACAGGTCTGAGCCGGCGATCTCGCCGATCCGACCGTCGGCGGAGACGAACGTCGCATCGTGCGCGAGCACCGCGACGCCGTCACGGGTGAGCCGCACATCGGTCTCGAGGTAGCCCGCGCCCGCGTCGAGGGCGGCCTGGAACGCCGGCACCGTGTTCTCGGGGACGTTCGTCGCGAGTCCGCGGTGCGCGAGGACGCGGGGGAGGGCGAGGTCGAAATACCCGGAGCCCACGGCCCGGTCAGGCCGTGCCGGCCGGACGCTCCGGTTCGCCGGTCGCAGCCGGCGCGCCCGGCGTGAAAGCCTTGCCGATGCCCTTCAGTGCCTCGGTCAACTCGCTCGGCACGATCCAGAGCTTGTTCGCCGAGCCCTGCGCGAGCTCCGGCAGCGTCTGCAGGTACTGGTAGGCGAGCAGCTTCGGGTCCGCGTCGCCCTCATGGATGGCACGGAACACGGTCTGGATCGCCTCGGCCTCACCCTGGGCACGCAGCACCGCCGCCTTCGCATCGCCCTCGGCACTGAGGATCGCCGCCTGCCGCGACCCCTCGGCCTCGAGGATCGCCGATTGCTTGGTGCCCTCGGCGGTGAGGATCGCCGCGCGACGGTCGCGCTCGGCGCGCATCTGCTTCTCCATCGAGTCCTGGATCGAGATGGGCGGGTCGATCGCCTTGAGCTCGACCCGGCCGACCCGGATACCCCACTTGCCGGTGGCCTCGTCGAGGACGATGCGCAGCTGGCCGTTGATGTTGTCACGGCTCGTGAGGGCCTCTTCGAGGTTCAGGCCACCCACCACGTTTCGAAGCGTCGTCGTCGTGAGCTGCTCGACCGCGCCGAGGTAGTTCGCGATCTCGTACGTCGCGGCCCGGGCGTCGGTGACCTGGAAGTAGACGACGGTGTCGATGGAGACCACGAGGTTGTCCTCGGTGATCACGGGCTGCGGCGGGAACGACACCACCTGTTCGCGCATGTCCACGAGCGGTCGCAGCCGGTCGATGAACGGGACCAGCACGTTCAGGCCCGGCGAGAGCGTCTTGTGGTAGCGCCCGAGCCGCTCGACCACGCCCGAGTAGGCCTGCGGGATGATCCGGATCGCCTTCGCGAGCGTGACGATCACGAAGATCAGGATCGCCAGCAACACGACCCAGAGGATGATGGTGGGGACGTCGATCACTACTGAGCGCTCCTCTCAACCGGCACGACGACCGCCGTCGCACCGTCGATGCCCGTGACGAGGATCTTCTCGCCCACCGGGACATCCGTCTGGTCGGTGATGGGGGACAGTCGCGCCGTCCAGATGTCACCGTTCTGCAGGCGAACCTGGCCGCCGACGCTCGTGATCGTGCGCAGCACCTGACCGTCGGCGCCGATCAGCGCGTCGATGTTGCTGAGGGCCGTGTCGCCCCCGCGCCTGAGTCTTCGCAACAGCGCCGGCCGGAGCGCGAGGATCAGCGCGACCGCGACCACCGCGGCGATGCCGAACTGCACGTACCAGGGAATCCCGAACAGGCCGGACACCAGCCCGGCGACACTGCCGAGGGCGAGCATGAGGAAGGTCATCTCGAGGGTGAAGATCTCGATCGTCGCGAAGACGAGGATCAGCACCAGCCAGGCGATCCAGGCGTACTGAGTGAGCACATCCACAATCCGACTCCTTCGCACCGCTCACCTCGAACCTATCAGGGCGTCCGCAGCCGGGGGAGGGCGGGGAGTCCGACCGGGGCGATTGATAGGGTCGGGTGCGAACCGCCGCTGCCGCGGCCGCAATCGATGTGAACGAGGAGCTTCCACGTGCCCAACCCCCTCGCCCCTGGCTCGCTCGAGGGTCGAGTCGCCCTTGTGACCGGCTCGTCCCGGGGCATCGGCGCCGACACCGCCCGCTACCTCGCCGAGGCGGGTGCCGCGGTCGTCATCAACTACCGGAGCAAGGCGCCACGCGCCGAGAAGATCGTCGCCGAGATCACCGCCGGCGGTGGCCGCGCGATCGCGGTCGGCGCCGATCTCACCGATCCCGAGTCGGTCGCGACGATGTTCGAGCGCGCGGAGACCGAGCTCGGAAAGATCGACCTGCTCGTCCTCAACGCGTCGGGCGGCATGGAGACCGGCCTCGGCGAGGACTATGCGATGCGCCTGAACCGCGATGCGCAGGTCAACGTCGTCGAGGGTGCCCTGCCGCACCTGGCCGACGGAGCGCGCATCGTGTTCGTGACGAGCCACCAGGCGCACTTCATCCGCACGACGCCGACCATGCCCGAGTACGAGCCGGTGGCGCTGTCCAAGCGGGCCGGCGAAGACGCGCTCCGCGAGAAGCTCCCCGAGCTGAACGACGCGGGGCTCTCGTTCGTCGTCGTCTCCGGCGACATGATCGAGGGAACCATCACGGCGACGCTGCTCGAGCGGGCGAACCCGGGCGCCATCGAGGCCCGCAAGCAGGACGCGGGCCGCCTGTACAACGTGTCGGAGTTCGCCGCGGAGGTCGCATCGGCCGCGGTCGATCCGGTGCCGGCCGACCACACGCGCTACGTCGGCGACGTGACGGGCTTCCGGCCGGTCTCGCTCGACTGAGCGGGGGAGTCGCTCTGACGACACGAGGCCGGCCGGGGCATCCGCCCCGGCCGGCCTCGTGTCGTCCCGACGACTACGCGCGTGCGGCGTGACGTCCGAAGGTGAATGCGCGGATGATCTGCAGGATGCCGAGCACGATCAGCGCGATGCCCGCGACCCAGAACAGCACGACCGCGCCCCAGAGCGGCGAGAAGAGCAGCACCACGCCGGCGATCACACTGATGATGCCGAAGAAGATCGCCCAACCGCGTGACCCGGCGTCGCCGGACTGCACCAGGGCGACGACGCCCTCCACGATCCAGAGGATTCCGACGAACACGCCGAGGAAGATACCCAGGATGATCGCGGACTCGCTCGGGTTCGCCAGCGTGACGACGCCTCCCACGATGAACAGCAGGCCGAGGACGATGTCGAGCGCCCGGGTTCCGCCCGAGATCCCCTTCGAGAAGATGCCGAGACCGAGGTAGGCGATGCCTGCGACGATGAAGTAGATGCCGAGCAGGAAGGCCAGGGCGATCGCCGAGTCCTTCGGCCAGAAGGTGATGAGGATGCCGACGATCAGCGACACGGCACCTGAGATGCCGAGTGTCGCGCGCACGGTGTTGATCGCGGACTTCGGCAGGCCCTCCGCATCGAGCGAGAACGAGGCGAAGACCGATCCGGACTGCGGTGTGGACATGAGCGTGGGTTTCCCTTCGGGAGACGAGGTCCGTCTGGGTCAGGGTAGGGCCGCGCCGAGTCTGGATGTCGAATGTGAACCCGCGAGTCGCGACACGCGTCATGCGTCGATGAGGTAACGCGATCTGGTGCCGCCTGCCATCCGGCCCCTACGATGACCGCCATGCGAAGCGCAAGGGTGAAGGGGCTTGTCTGTGCCGGGGCGCTCGTCGTGATCGCGGCGACGACGGCGTGCACCGGGCCGAACGCGACGTCTCCGACCGAGGGAGCTCCGGCCACTGGCGCTCCGACGGCGGACGCTTGGGACCCCGGCGACATTCCCGACCCTTCGGACCTCGTCCGGCTCCCGCCCGCGCAACGCGGCGATTGTCCGGTCGATCCCGCGGAGCCAGGTCTCGTGACCCTCGTCGTCACCTCCGACGACGACACGACCCCGATCGAGATCACCTTCCCGGTCTTCCGTGGCGACGGCACTCAGCAGGTGCGCCGGATGACCCAGCCGGGCCCGGTCGTCACGGTCGTGCAGGCCGACTGCACGGACGGCGTGACCGACGGCCCATGGGGATTCGTCGCGGAGGCCGCATCGGGGTCGCTCGCGTGCGCACTCTTCTTCGGCGGCAAGCTCGTCGCGAGCGACAGCGCGTCCGCAGAAGGTGGATCGGAGAGCGGCGTGCGGGCGGACTGCACGGGGCATCCCGGTATGTAAACAACGGTGTGAATCGTCCGTTTAGCGACCTGTGTCGATTCGCTGCCGCGGCGCTCGGGCGAAGCGCCCATCGACGTATGCTCGCCGCCCTGCAACCACCTCAGCAGCTGAAGCTCTCGCCACGCAGTGGTGAAGTGGAGGCGATGGCGCGTGTGCAGCATCGGCTGCCGTGCAGCGCCACGATCGGACGCACACCCGCACCTCCGATAATGCACATTATGTCGGCTTGTTGCTTCGGAAGTCCCCGATTTGCAGAGGATCTGCAGAGATGGCCATCCGCGAGCACCCACCGGGTGAAGTTCGGTTCCAGGGCGCGGACCAGCCCGTCTTCGCGCTTCTGGCGAGCGGTCGGGCGGCTCAGAACCCCTAGACGGCTCAGAATCTCCAGACAACCCAGCGGCCACACACGAAGTTGGTCGCGGATAGCCGCATCAATGCTGCGGTCAGCGCGTATCACTCACCGCGTGTGACCCACTGCGGCTGGCACGCGCACGCCCGAGCGTTCGGGGTGCGCCGAGGCTCCTTCACACTTGCCCCCTGCAAAGGAGCCTCGGCTTCGCCCCGCGAACGAGACGAGGTGTTGATCCCGCGGGGTCCTGAAGGAAGCCCCGCAGGAATATATTACCACACCGTTCTCGTGAGCTGCAACCAACCTCGACGCCCGCCGCACGGGTGAGCGACCCGGCTCGCTCATGCACCGAGTCGAACCCCGCCATGCACCCAGGAGGCGAGCGATCGCCGGGCATGCTCCGCCCCCTCCCCCGCGAGCGCGCGAACCACCCCGGCATGGAGCGCGCCGTGCGCTTCTGGCGTGTGGGTCAAGCTCGGCTCGGCGAGCCGAAGACGATAGGAGGCCGCCGTCGCGCCGAGGCGGATGCTGTAGCTCGCACTTGCCTCGCGCAGCGCCTGGAAGAACGCGAAATGCTCGGCGAAGGCATCTTTCCCCGCCTGTACGAGGCGACGGAAGGCTTCGCGAATCGCATGGAGGAACTCGAGCAGTCCGTCTGGAAGCGCCGTGTGCAACGCCGAGATCAGCGCATGGTGCAGCGACGCCCAGTCCCGGGCTTCGCGATCGGCCGCCTCCGGCGTGAACGAGCGCAGTCGGGTGTACCGCGCAGGCGCGACGTCGAGGAGGCCGAGGCCGTCGAGCCGCTGAATCGCCTCGCGCACCGGCGTGCGCGAGACGCCGAGCTCGACCGCCCACTCACGATCGTGCACGGCCGCGCCGGCGACCAGGCTACCGTCCACGATCGACTCCAACATGGCACGGAACACTTGATCGGCCACGCTCGACGGCGTCTGACCAGGCTCGAATCGGCCGGCGAAGTTGTTGACGATCACGCCACTCTCCCTGAACACTCAGCGAACACCAACCCCGTTTCGAGTATTGCAGTATATTCGCTTGAAGGCACGCTTTCACCCCTCGATTCGTCGTTCACGCGGCATCCTCGGCGGCGGCGATCATCGGTCACGCGATCGATTCGCGATGTATGCGTCATTGCAGTATACTGTCATCATGCGACACAGATTCTTGCGGCCGGTCGTCACCCTCACGCTGGCGGTCGGCGCACCCCTCATGCTGCTGAGCGGCTGCACGACCGACCCGCCCGTCCAACCGCCGGGCAGCGCCACCGTCGGAGAGGCGACGAGCTGCCCCGGGGAGTTTCTGCACTCCCTCGCCAATCAGCGCACGGCCGCCGGCGCCGGGGTCGAAGTGACCGAAGATGCAGAGGCCGTCGAGTTCGATGAGTTCGACGATGACGGGCTCGCGTGCATCGCCAAACTGACCGGCAACCGGACTCTGCCCTCGGGCGCCCCCGAGCCGGCCGAGTTCGTCGCCCTATTCGAGGGCGACCGTGCAGAGTCCATCACGACCCAGGTCGAAGATCTCGGATTCTCACCCTCTGAGCGCGGCATCTGGCGCCGCGACGGAGAGCTGCTGAGTATCCGGACTGAAGCCGCTCCGCGCCTCGGCATCGAAGGCGACGCCACGTTCACCCTGGTGTCGGTGATGGACTCCGAGGAACTCGCGGATATCCGCGTTCCTCGTTAGCGCCTGCTCTTGGCTCCGGGAATCAGGATCAGCCGCAGGTGATCGAGCGCCTTGTGCGCGGCCTTCAGGTCGGATGCGGTCAGCGCGTCGAGGAGCAGCTCCTGCCCCTTGGAAAGGGTTTCGATGTCCACCCAGTCCGGCAGCGTGACACTTCCGAGACGGATGACGTGCTGCACCGACTCGATCGTGCGGTACAACGGCTGATTCGTCGTGAGTGTCGACAACGAGGTGAAGAACTCGAAGTTCTCCAGGGCGACCTTTCGCGCATCGCCGGATTTGACGGCGTTGCGGAAGGCGGTGGCGTGCTGCTTCATCTGACGCAGCGTCTTCGCCGGCACCTTCGCGTCGATCTCATCGACGAGGGCGCGCATGAGTGCGCCCCACACGATGGTGTAATCGCGAACGGTCTCGGGCGAGATCACCGCGACGCGCGTGAACCGATTCGGCTCGGCTTCGACCACGCCGAGCGTCCGCAGCTTCTGGAGCGCTTCGCGCACGGGAGTGCGCGAGATGCCGAGTTCGCGGGCGAGCGCAACATCATTGATGCGCTCACCAGGCTCGAACCGGCCGGCGTGGATGGCGGCGAGGAGCTCGTTGTACAGATTCTCGCCGACGGTCTGGCGAGACGTCGAAATGCTGATCTCTCGGGCGACAGCTGCTGCAGTATCCATACGGACAAATATAGCGGTCGTCAGTACGTGGTATCCCCGAATCGCCGCAATCTTCCTCACATTGTTACGCACATCGCAGCACGGAGGCCAACACCGCACTCCCCCGGACCACCAGGGGCAAGAAAATAACCAAACGGATTGTTCGGGTTGGCATGCCCCGCTTCCTCTCACTACCTACGCTGCGGCGGAGACCACAGCGATGAGGAGGAACACATCCATGAACGCCACTCTGCAGCGCGCCCAGCTCCCGCAAGTCCCGGGCGCCGAGCATGTACGCGCCACGCTCACACCCATCCTGTGGTCGATCGCCGACGGGACCCTGCGCGCCGGCGACGAGGTTCGGGCGCCGGTGCTGGCCGCCCGGCTTCGCCTGGGCATCCCAGACGTCGAGGATGCGATCCCGCGTCTCGCGCATCTCGGGCTCATCCAGCTCCCTGACAAGGAGTACGACGAGGACTACGACGAGGAAGACGCGGAAGACGACGACGAGCCGGCCGTGATGACGAGCTTCAGTCGCGAGCAGGCCATACGTGAGGTGCGCGGCTGGGCCGAGGTGCACCTTGCGATGATCAGCACGGCGTCACGGCTACGCGGCGCGAAATTGCGACGAATGCAACGCGTGCGGGACGCCTACGCCGAGCGTGTCGCCGCGGGGGCGCCCTACGCAGCACTCAACCTCGTCTTCTTCGGGATCCTCTACGAGGTGACGCCGAACTTCGGATTCCGTCTCGCGACGACCTCGGCGGCCTACCGCCTCCGGTTGAGCGAGGACGTGCTCCCGCAGGACCCCCGGAAGACCACCGAGCTCCACGACGCGCTCCTGGCCGCACTCAGGTCGGATGATGTGATGTTCGGTGCCGAGCTCGCCATTCGGACGTGGAGCGGCGCCTTGACCGGGAAACCCCTCGGTTGGTGAGCTGATTCCGGGTTCACCCCTCGGTTGGTGAGCTGATTCCGGGTGCTCACGAGGGCGCGGAGAGCTGGAGCTGCGGCACGTGCTCGGGTGTGGGTCGCCGATCGATCATCGCGCGGCCCCTCGCGCGACCACGGCCCATTCGCGGGTGAGTGACTCCCGCCCGACCAACCCGATTCGCGCCGTCGCGATGGACCGCTCACCCTGGCGGATCGAGAAGACGTTCACTTCGGTGGCGGGATCCCAGCTCAGATCGAGCTCGAGCGGGGCGTCACGGTCCGCCCGGTCCCCGAAGCTCATCTCGACGAGATTGACCTGACCGTTCGGGGCACGAAGCCGGATGGCCGACAACACCGTGTCGGCCAGGCTCTCCGGAGAGACGTCGCCCGGGTCGGGCGCCGCGCGCGTCGGCAGCAGCCGGCCGTCGATGCGACCGGCGACGATCGGGCGACCGCCGGCCACCAGCGTGCAGCTCCATGTCGTGTGCGGCCGCTCGCCAGGTGCCGGTTCGCCGACCGAGGTCTCGACGAGGAGTTCGCACCAGATCGCACCGAGCGCAGGGATCATCGGCGGAAGCCCGTGCCACTCAAGCGTGAAGGACTGGAGCACGAAGCGCCACTCCCCTGGAGCGTCTTCGGCCCCCAGCGTCACGAGGGCGACGCCGAGGCGACAGACCTCGAGTACGACGGCACTCGACAGCTCCAATCCGACCGGCCCCGCCCTCCCATGGATCGCGGGCACGCAGAGGTCGGCTCGCAGTGAGTCGACGCCCGTCCGCTCCCAGTCCGCCAGCAGCACGTCGCCCCCGAACGCCCCGCATCCAGAGTCCAACTCCATAACGCCATCTCCCCGCATCCAGTTCACCATATGTTAATACTCTGGAGCCGCGCCCGGGCCACTGCATGATGTTGCATACGCGGGGATTCGGCGTGCTCCTCGACGCGGCCACGATGCCCTGCCACAATGGGATCGCTATCATGATGAATCCTCACTGAACGCGACGGCTGATGAGCGAGCACCACGATCCGAATCGCCGCCCGGCGGCCTCCGCGGCCCGCACCCCGGCCGAAGCCGGCGTGCCCGCCTCAGCCACCACACCGTGGTTCTCCCGGCGCGTGGTCGCGTGGGCCTTCTGGGACTGGGGGTCGGCGGCCTTCAATGCGGTCGTCACGACGTTCGTCTTCACGATCTATCTCACCAGCCCGGCCTTCGGGCCAGAGAACACGGTCGAGCCGCAACTAGCCTGGGCGCTCGCGTTCGCCGGACTCGCGGTCGCACTGTTCGCGCCGATCTCGGGGCAGCGTGGCGACCTCACGGGCCATCGCAAGCGCTGGCTCGCCGTCAACACCGCACTCGTGGTCGCGCTCATGCTCGCGATGTACTTCGTCGAGCCCGCTCCCGAATTCCTGCCGCTCGGCATCGCGCTGGTCGCCGTGGGCAGCGTCTGCTTCGAGTTCGCGAGCGTCAACTACAACGCCATGCTGGCGCAGGTCTCGACGCCGGCCACCGTCGGCAAGGTCTCCGGCTTCGGGTGGGGCATGGGCTACGTGGGCGGCATCGCCCTGCTCGTCCTCCTCTACCTCGGACTCATCCAGCCGGCGGTCGGCCTCTTCGGCGTCAGCAGCGAGCACGGGCTCGATGTGCGGGTCGCCATGCTCATCGCCGGCCTCTGGTTCGGGGTCTTCGCCATTCCAGTGCTGCTCGCCGTGCCGAAGAATCCGGCGGGCGCAGGACCGCGTGCGGCCCGGCACCGAGTCGGCATCCTCGGCTCGTACGCGCGTCTCGGTCGCGATGTCGCGCACCTCTGGCGAACACAGCGCAACACGGTCCGGTTCCTCATCGCCAGCGCGGTCTACCGAGACGGGCTTGCGAGTGCGTTCACCTTCGGCGGCGTACTCGCATCCACCGTGTTCGGATTCTCGCCGGGCGAGGTGATCGTCTTCGCAGTCGTCTCGAACATCGTCGCCGGTGCCTCCACCATCGCGGTCGGCGCCCTCGACGACCGCCTCGGCGCCAGGCTGATCATCCTCGCGTCGCTCGCCGGGCTCATCGTCAGCGGACTCGTCATGTTCGTCTTCCACGACGCCGGCAAGCCGGCATTCTGGTTCGCGGGACTCGCGATCAGCCTGTTCGTCGGGCCTGCGCAATCGGCCAGTCGGAGCTTCCTCACCCGGCTCATCCCCGACGGGCACGAGGGCGAGCTCTTCGGCCTGTACGCCACGACGGGGCGCGCCGTCAGCTTCCTCGCACCAGCCGCGTTCGCGACCGCCGTCACCGTCGGCGGCGCACCGCACTACGGCATCATCGGCATCGTGCTCGTCGTCGCCATCGGGTTCGGCCTGATGTTCCTCGTGCGATCTCCTGCTGTGGAGTGATCGGCGCGCCGACACGAATCCGGTACGATGCTATCCATGCATATCACCATCTCGATGGCAGGCTCGGCCGGCCGATGAGCAGCACCGATCTGCGCGTGCAGGACTCCCGTTCGCCGGGCGCCGATCGCTCCGCGCACGCGAGCCCGGCGATGGTTCCGTCACGTCAGTCCGCTGAGGATGCGTTCTGGGCGAGCCTGCCCGCCACACTCACCACCGCGTCCCTCGCCCGCACCCTTCGCATCAATGAAGACACCACCTTGCGACGGTTGGCCGAAGGGCGCATCCCGGGGTACCGGCTCACGAGTTCCTCGTGGCTGGTCTTCCGCGACGAGCTGCGTGCGCACCTCAATGCGTGCAGCAACCGACTCCCGCGGCACACGGCAGCGCCCGATGTGCTGGCCGAATACGCGGACGTCCTCGGCTACCGCGACCTCATGCTCCTCCTCGGCAAGAGCAAGCCGACGATCTACGCCTGGTTGCAGGCGGGCACGATTCCGGGCTACTTCCTCGACGGGCGTTGGCTCGTCTATCGCCACGAGCTGCGTGCTGCGCTCGATGAGGTGCGCAACGGGCCGCGCGTCTCCGCATGACCGCCCTGCCGGTCACCCGCGCGGCGTCCATCCCGGCGGCACCGGACCGGTGATTGCGGCTCGCTCCGCATCGGCGTCCGCCGACCACCCCTGAGCGACGTCGGTCGCATCGAACCCGCCGCGCGCCACGCGAAAGCCGACATCCTCGTGAGACATCCGGGGCGCTCCACCGCGGCGTGTCGATGCTCTGACGCTCCAGGCGTCATCCGCGAAGCCCCCACCTCGGAAGACGCGATAGGCGTCGTATCGCGCCGGGTCCAGATGGTCCCAGCACCATTCCCACACATTGCCGAGTGTGTCGAACAGCCCATTCAGGTTCGGCAGCTTCATCCCGACGTCCTGCGGCGCGGTCACCCCGTCTGCGCTCGTCCACGCGACGTCGGCGAGAAGCCCGTAATGCGGACCGGTCGATCCGGCGCGGGAGGCGAACTCCCACTCCGCCTCGGTCGGCAATCGGAACCCGTCAGCATCGACGTGCCAGGTGACGTCTTCGCCGTCGAAGGTGTACGCCGGCTCGAGCCCCTCCCATTCGGATGCCGCGTTGCAGAAGCGGATCGCTCGAAGCCAGCTGACGTTCGTCGCGGGACGGTGGGGGTGGATCGCCCCCGGCCGCTCCCCCAGCAGCTCTGCGAGTTGCTCCTGGGTCAGGGCGAATACCCCGATCTCGAACGCCTCGAGCTCGACGCTCCACCGGATCTTCCGGCGCGCGTCGTGCAGCGTGACGGTTCCGGCCTCGATTCGCGCCATCTCGATGTCGGTCACCGGAGCAGTCTCGCAGACGCGGGCCGCGGCTCCGGGCGGCCACGACAGTGAGCCGGAGCTGCGCCGACGACTGGGCACCACGGGTTCGGAGCCGGGCGTCGAGCACCCCGCTCCGCATCCTCGTCACGCCTCGCCGCGCTCCTGTCGCTCCCGGTACCGCTCGAGCCGCCGGCCCTCGGCCGGCATGCCGAGCTCGTTGTACGGACCCTCGACGTCGTGCTCCGGCAGCCGGTCGCTGGTCGGGCAGATGAGGATCACATTGCCCGAGTGCTCGGCGAACCGGTGCTCGTACATCGGATGACCGCACACCGGGCACGGCGCGTCGTCCGACGGCGCCGGCGGCGGGCCTTCCCCGGCGGGGCCGGGCGGTGATTCGAAGACGGGCGTCAGCGCCCGGTCGACCCGGTCGAAGAAGTGGGTGAACGCGTTGCCGTCGGTTCGGCGGCTCGCCTCGTCGCGTGCCATGGCTGGATGTTACGCCCGGCGCGCGCCGCTCGCCACCATCCGTGCGTCAGGTCTCGCCGAACCCGGACTCGGCGAGGTCGGCGATCGCCTCGACGGCGGCCTCACCGGTCGGATCGTCGGACGCGACCTCGATCTGAGCGCCGGCGTTGAGTCCGAGGGCCATGATCGCGAGCAGGCTCCTCGCATCGACGCCGTTCACAGTGACCCGCTGCGGGAACTTCGAGGCGAGCTTCACCAGCTCCGCCGCCGGCCTGGCGTGCAGGCCGTCCGCATTCACGAGCGTGACGGTGCGCCGGAGCGCCGGCCTGCCGCCCTCTCGGTCGGACGCCTCGTCCGAGACGCCACCCGAGACCCCCGCCTGCGGCGCGGCGTCCCCCACAGCCGCGCCACCGGCCGCCGACCTCGCCGCAGCCACGACCTCGTCGAGCGGCGCGCCCGACTCGGCCGCGACCGCGGCGGCCACCCCGCCCTCGACGAGCGGCGCGTCGACGAGGCGCACCCGCTCGCGCTGCGCATCGTCGAGGAACTCCAGCGCGGTCTCGGCCGTGAGGATCGCGGAACCCAGATCGCACAGCACGACCGCTCCGGCGCCGGCGTCGGCGTCGGCGATCGCGGCGCTGACCCGATCGAAGCTCGTGCCGATGCGGCCGTCGTCGGTGCCGCCGGCGGCGGCGAGTACCGCCGTCGGCGCCATCTGCCGCGCCAGGTCGACGAGCCCGCGCGCGATCGACTCCGAGTGGGAGACGAAGACGACGCCCACCTTCTCCGCAGTCTCAGCCACCGGCGACCCCCGCCGCCTCGGCTGCCGCCCTCAGCAGGTAGGCGGACGACTGGGCGCCAGGATCGCGATGCCCCGCCGAACGCTCACCGAGATAGCTCGCGCGTCCCTTGCGCGCGACGAGCGGTTCGGTGGCCACGGCGCCGGCCGCCGCAGCGTCGGCAGCGGCCGCGAGCACGTCGGCGGGCGTCGAGCCACCGGCCGCCGCGGCATCCGCCGCCTCCACCGCGGGGGTCCAGGCGTCGACCATCGTCTTGTCGCCGGACTCCGCCTTGCCGCGCGCGACGATCCCGTCGCGCGCAGCGGTGAGCAACGCGGCGATGGCGGCGGCGTCGAGCTCGGTCTCGCCGGCGATCGCGGTCGAGGCGCGCAGGTAGGCCGTCCCGTACAGCGGACCCGCGGCGCCGCCGACCGTCGAGATCAGCGTGGTGGCGACGAGCTTCAGCACGTCGGCCGGGGTCGTATCGTCGGCGACGTCGTCGAGCTTGGCGAGGACCGCGGTGAACCCGCGGTCGAGGTTCTCGCCGTGGTCGCCGTCGCCGATCTCACGGTCGAGGGTGATCAGTTCGACGCGGTGCTCGTCGACGACTGCGGCACTGCGGCGTACCCAGTCGAGCGCCCACGCGGTTCCCAGCGCACCTCCGGCCGGCATCAGCGGCCCCACCTGAGCGCCGGGGTGTGGACCGGTGCGTCCCAGAGCTGGGTCAGCTCGTCGTCGAGCTTCAGGAGGGTGATCGAGATGCCCTGCATCTCGAGCGAGGTGATGTAGTTGCCGACGAGGGAGCGACTGACCTCGATGCCGAGCTCCCCGAGCCGTTCTGCGGCCCGTCGGTACGCGATGTAGAGCTCGATCTGCGGCGTGCCGCCCATGCCGTTGACGAAGAGCAGCACGCGGTCGCCCGAGCCGAACGGCAGATCTTCGATCACCGGTGCGAGCATCCGGTCGACGAGTGCGTCGGCCGGTTCGAGCTTGATGCGCTCCCGCCCGGGCTCACCGTGGATGCCGATACCGATCTCGACCTCGTCGTCGGCGAGCGTGAAGCTCGGCTCGCCGGCGTGCGGCACGGTGCAGGGCGTGAGCGCGAGTCCCATCGACCGGGCGTTGGCGTTCACGCGCTCGGCGACCGAGGCCACCTGGTCGAGCGTGTCACCGCGTTCGGCCGCCGCGCCGGCGATCTTCTCGACGAGCACCGTTCCGGCGACCCCTCGGCGTCCCGCGGTGTAGAGCGAATCCTTGACCGCGACGTCGTCGTTCGTGACCACGGCGCGGACCTCGATGCCGTCGGCGGCGGCCAGGTCGGCCGCGGTCTCGAAATTGAGCACGTCGCCCGTGTAGTTCTTCACGATGTGCAGCACGCCCGCTCCCCCATCGACGGCCTTGGTGGCCGCCAGGATCGGGTCGGGGGTCGGCGAGGTGAAGACCGCGCCGGGCACGGCGGCGTCGAGCATGCCGTAGCCGACGTAGCCGGCGTGCAGCGGTTCGTGCCCGCTGCCACCGCCGCTGACGAGCCCGACCTTGCCGCTCACCGGCGCATCCGCCCGCACGACGAAGATGGGGTCGGTCTCCACTCGGACGAGATCCGCGTGCGCGATGGCGAAGCCGGCAACCGACTCGTCCACCACCCGCTTCGGATCGTTGATGATCTTCTTCACGGGGCATCCCTTCGCTCGGCTGGCCGTGGCGGCGCCTCAGTGCGCCGGCCCGGTGCAGCGTCCACCGCCAACCTACGCCCGGGAGACACCTCGAGGTAAGGGGCAGGGCGTCTCAGATCCTCGCGTTCGGTGCGGATGCGCGTACTCAGGTGAGACGGAGTTGGGCGTGGCTGTTCCCAGCGGATGCCCAGCTGAGTATGGTGGGCGGTATCTCGCTATGGTGGGAGACCCCATGGCTCAATGGAGAGGATGGAACCCTCGTGGAATTGAACCTCGGCCTCATTTTCCTATCGGAGCTGGTCGGCACCGCGATGCTGGTGCTGCTCGGCTGCGGCGTGGTCGCCAACGTCGCGCTCATTCGGAACAAAGGGTTCGGCGGCGGGTTCCTGATGGTGAACTTCGGCTGGGGCCTCGCGGTCTTCGCCGGTGTGATCGTGTCGTACGCGTCCGGGGCGCACATCAACCCGGCCGTGACGCTCGGCCTGGCCGTCAACCTGCTCGGTAAGGGCGAGACCGAGTTCCAGCCCGGCATCCCGATCGACTTCCTGTCGATCATCACCTACATCGGCGCACAGCTGATCGGTGCGATCATCGGTGCGGTCATCGCGTGGCTGGCCTACAAGCAGCACTTCGACGAGGAGCCCGAGCCCGCGAACAAGCTCGGCGTCTTCTCCACCGGCCCTGCCATCCGCTCCTACGGCTGGAACCTCGTGACCGAGATCATCGGCACCTTCGTGCTGGTGTTCGTCATCCTCGGGTTCAGCTACGGCGGGACGCCCGCCGAGCTCGGCGCACTGCCGGTCGCCCTCCTGGTGGTCGGTATCGGTGCCTCCCTCGGTGGCCCGACCGGGTACGCCATCAACCCGGCTCGTGACCTCGGCCCACGCATCGCGCACGCCATCCTCCCGATCAGGGGCAAGGGCGGGAGCGACTGGTCGTACTCATGGGTTCCCATCGTCGGTCCGATCATCGGCGGCCTCATCGCCGGCTGGGCGGCGCTCGTACTGCTCCCGGTACTCGGCTGAGCGAAAGGGCGGGGCTTCACGGCCCCGCCCTTCTTCATTCGGCAACGCCCCCGTAGGTTGTTAACAGCACACACCGGCGCCGAGCCGTTCGTGGACGGCTCGCGTCGGCACGAATGAGAGGAAGTCATGGCCGACTACATCCTGGCGATCGACCAGGGCACCACAAGCTCGCGCGCGATCATCTTCGACAAGAAGGGGTCGATCGTCGCGTCCGGTCAACTCGAACACGAGCAGATCTTCCCGAGGGCCGGGTGGGTCGAGCACGATCCGCTCGAGATCTGGAACAACACCAGGCAGGTGATCGGTGAAGCGCTCGGCAAGGCCGACCTGACCCGCCACGACATCGCCGCGGTGGGCATCACCAACCAGCGCGAGACGGCCGTCGTGTGGGACAAGAACACCGGCCAGCCCGTCTACAACGCCATCGTCTGGCAGGACACGCGCACCCAGCCGATCGTCGACCGGCTCGCGGCCGACGGCGGCGTCGAGCGGTTCAAGGACACCGTGGGGCTCCCGCTGGCGACCTACTTCTCCGGCACCAAGATCGTGTGGATCCTCGAGAACGTCGAGGGTGCGCGCGAGAAGGCCGAGGCCGGTGACCTGCTGTTCGGCACGACCGACAGCTGGGTGCTCTGGAACCTCACCGGCGGCACCGACGGCGGCGTGCACGCGACCGATGTCACCAATGCCAGCCGCACGCTCTTCATGGATCTCGAGACGCTCGAGTGGCGCGACGACATCCTCGACGTCTTCGGCGTGCCTCGGTCGATGATGCCCGACATCAGGTCCTCGTCGGAGGTCTACGGCAACGTGGAGTCCTCGAGCCTGCTGCGTGAGGTGCCGGTCGCCGGCATCCTCGGCGACCAGCAGGCGGCGACCTTCGGTCAGGCCGCATTCGACCAGGGCGAGTCGAAGAACACCTACGGCACCGGCAACTTCCTCATCTTCAACACCGACACCGAGATCATCCACTCGAAGAACGGCCTGCTGACCACGCTCGGCTACAAGCTGGGCGACGCTCCGGCGCACTACGCGCTCGAGGGGTCGATCGCGGTCACGGGCTCGCTCATCCAGTGGCTGCGCGACAACCTCGGCCTCATCTCGAGTGCGCCCGAGGTCGAGGAGCTCGCCAAGACGGTGGAGGACAACGGCGGCGCGTACTTCGTGCCGGCCTTCTCCGGGCTCTTCGCGCCCTACTGGCGGCCCGATGCACGCGGCGCGCTGGTCGGCCTCACCCGCTACGTGAACAAGGGCCACATCGCCCGTGCAGCGCTCGAGGCGACCGCCTTCCAGACCCGGGAGGTCCTCGAAGCCGTGAACGCCGACTCGGGCGTCGATCTCACCGAGCTCAAAGTCGACGGCGGCATGATCGCGAACAACACCCTCATGCAGTTCCAGGCCGACATCCTCGGCGTCCCGGTCGTCCGGCCGGTCGTCGCGGAGACCACGGCGCTCGGCGCGGCTTACGCGGCCGGCCTCGCGGTCGGCTTCTGGTCCGGTCTCGACGAGCTGCGCGCGAACTGGCAGGAGGACCGCCGCTGGGAGCCGCAGATGGACGCCGACGAGCGCGATCGCCAGATCCGACTCTGGAAGAAGGCGGTCACGAAGACCTTCGACTGGGTCGACGAGGACGTCAGCTGACCTGGTCGAGCTGAGATCAGCGGATGCCTCGTGCCGAGCTCGGCACGAGGCATCCGCTCGTCACGCGGCCTGTGTGGCCGCGACCCACTCGTCGAGCTTGCGGGCCGCGGCGCCCGAGTCGATGGCCTGCGCGGCGACCGCGAGCTGATCGCGGAAGCGCTCGAGGATGGTCCGCTGGAACTGCGAGGGGTCCTTCGCGAGATCGAACGCGACCAGGCCGGCGGCGGCATTCAGCAGGACGATGTCGCGGACCGGGCCCTCGCCGCCCGCGAGGACCTCGTGCACGATCGCCGCGTTGTGCGCGGCATCGCCGCCCTGCAGGTCTTCGATCGACGCGCGGCGGATGCCGAGGTCGCGCGGGTCGAGATCGTGCTCCTTGACCGTGCCTCCTGACACCTCCCAGATGTGGCTGTGCCCGGTCGTGGTCAACTCGTCGAGGCCGTCGTCGCCGCGGAAGACGAGAGCCGTCGCCCCGCGCGTCTGGAACACGCCCACCATCAGCGGGACGCGGTCGAGGTGCGCGACGCCGACCGCCGAGGCTTCGGGCCGAGCGGGATTGCACAGCGGACCGAGGAAGTTGAAGACCGTCGGCACGCCGAGCTCGGCGCGCACCGGGCCGGCGTTCGCGAAGCCGGGGTGGAATGCCGCCGCGAAGGCGAAGCTGATGCCCGTTCGTTCGAACACCTCGGCGACACGCTCGGGCGAGAGCGTGAGGTCGACGCCGAGCGCACGCAGGACGTCCGATGAACCCGACGACGAGCTCGCCGCCTTGTTGCCGTGCTTCAGCACGGGGACTCCGGTCGCGGCGGCGACCACGGACGCCATCGTCGACACGTTCACCGTGCCGAACCGGTCGCCGCCGGTGCCGACGATGTCGAGCGCCATGGCGTCGACCGCGAGCGGCAGGGCGTGGTCGAGGATCGCGTCGCGGAAGCCGACGATCTCGTCGACGGTCTCGCCCTTGAGCCTCAGGGCGACGAGGAATCCGGCGAGCTGGGCCGGCGTCGCCCGCCCGGTCATGACCTGCTCCATGCTCCACGCGGCGTCCGACACGCTGAGGTCCTCGCCGCTCATCAGCGACGTCAGAATGGCGGGCCAGGTGGGGTGCGAGCTCATGCGAATGATCCTATCCGCCGTATTCACGGTGGATTCCCGGCCCCGCCACAGGCCGCTCGCGGCTCGTCCTCGGCGTCGCGACCGACACGGGATCGGCCGATGACGAAAACTCACCCGCCGAATCGGCCATAATGGATGATTGTGACGAGCACCTCATTGACTTCTCAGGCCAGCGCGCCGCTGATCAAGCGTCCGAATACCGTCGCCGTCGGCACGATCGTCTGGCTGGGCAGCGAGGTCATGTTCTTCGCGGGCCTCTTCGCGATCTACTTCACGCTGCGGGCCACCTCGCCCGAGCTGTGGGACTTCGAGGCGGGCCGGTTGAACTTCCCGTTCGCACTCGGGAACACGCTCATCCTGGTGGCATCCAGCTTCACCTGCCAGTTCGGCGTGTTCGCCGCTGAGCGGATGCAGCCGTACATGACCGGCAAGTGGTACCAGGTCGGCAAGTGGGGCATGGTCGAGTGGTTCTTCCTCACCTTCGCCATGGGCTCGGTCTTCGTCGCCGGCCAGATCTGGGAGTACGCCCAGCTCGTCCACGAGGGCATCGCGATCGACTCGAACGCATACGGCTCGGCCTTCTACCTCACGACGGGCTTCCACGGTCTGCACGTGACCGGTGGTCTGATCGCCTTCCTCCTCGTCATCGGCCGTGTCTTCGCCGTCAAGCGCTTCGGACACCGTGAGGCCACGAGTGCGATCGTCGTGTCGTACTACTGGCACTTCGTCGATGTCGTCTGGATCGGCCTCTTCCTCGTCATCTACGTCCTCAGATAGTCGCGTCAGGAGCTTTCCCCCAGCATGCCCGTGAACAGGAAGAGACCCATGAACCGCCAGAAGCGCACCGGACGCCGGCATCCGCTCGCCACCGTCGCCCTGCTCGCGCTCGGACTCGTCTTCACCGGCGGTGCCTACGCGGCGCTCAGCTCGGGCACCGTCGCGCAGGCCGAAGCCGATCCGACGTCCCAGCAGACGATCGAAGAAGGCAAGAAGCTCTTCCAGGCGAACTGCGCCACCTGCCACGGTCTCGACGCCGAAGGCACGGCCACCGGACCAAGCCTCATCGGCGTCGGCGCCGCGGCGGTCGACTTCCAGGTCGGCACGGGTCGCATGCCCATGCAGATGCAGGGCCCGCAGGCACTCCAGAAGCCGGTGCAGTTCACCGACACGCAGGTCAAGCAGCTCGCGTACTACGTCGCGTCGCTCGGCCCCGGCCCCGACATCCCCGCCGACCACCTCGTCAACGGCGGCGGCGACGCCGCGAACGGCGCGGAGCTGTTCCGCATCAACTGCGCGATGTGCCACAACGTGGCCGGTGCGGGTGGTGCGCTCACCGAGGGCAAGTTCGCTCCTGGACTTTCGGATGTCTCGGGCGTCCACATCTACGAGGCCATGGTCACGGGCCCGCAGAACATGCCGGTGTTCAACGATCTGAACATCTCCCCTGAGGACAAGCGCGACGTCATCACGTACCTCAAGTATGTGCAAGACAACCGTTCGCCCGGCGGCTTCGAGCTCGGCTCGCTCGGCCCCGTCGCGGAGGGCCTCTTCATCTGGATCTTCGGCCTCGGCGCGATCGTGGCCATCACCGTGTGGATCACGGCGAAGTCCAACTAGCGCACCCGGCATCGAAGTAGTTTCACGAAGGAGAACCATGGCCCACGACGACACCAGCGGCACGGACCTCGTCGCCGCGGACTCGTCACACGCGGCACACCCCACCGCGTCGCCGGGTACCGCTGTCATCGCCACGGATGCGTTCGAGAACCCCGGGTTCCCGCCGCACCGCCCGCGCGTCACCGACGAGGACCCGAAGCGTGAGAAGCGCGCCCAGCGCACGGTCTACACGCTCTTCTACCTGTCGATCCTCGGCAGCGTCTGGGCCATCGCCGCGTACATGCTCTTCCCCATGGAGTCCAACGACGTCGGCGCGGTCCGCCTGAACAACATGTTCTTCGGCCTCGGCGCGACACTCGCGCTGCTCGGCATCGGCTTCGGAGTGGTGCACTGGGGCAAGGCGGTCATGACCGACGTCGAGCTCGTCGACGAACGGCACCCGATCGGCGGCTCGGCCGAGACCCAGGCCGCGGCGGTCAAGGTGTTCCAGGACGCCGACCGCGAGTCCGGGTTCTCCCGCCGCGCCGTCATCCGCAACAGCCTCATCGGCGCGCTCATCGCGTTCCCGCTGCCCGCGGTCGTGCTCTTCCGCGGCTTCGCACCACAAGACGAGCTCCCCGTCGAGCTGCTCAGCCACACCATGTGGCAGAAGGGCACGCGTCTCGCGCTCGATCCGTCGGGCGCGCCCATCAAGGCGTCCGACGTCACGATCGGCAGCGCGTTCCACGTGATCCCCGAGGGTCTCCAGGACATGGGTCACGGCCGGCTCGAAGAGAAGGCCAAGGCGGCCGTGCTGCTCATGCGCCTCAACCCGGCCGAGCTCAACGAGCTGCCCGAACGCGCCGACTGGTCGTACGACGGCATCGTCGCGTACTCGAAGATCTGCACCCACGTCGGCTGCCCCGTGGCGCTGTACGAGCAGCACACGCACCACCTGCTCTGCCCGTGCCACCAGTCGCAGTTCGACGTGGCGAACCACTGCGAGGTCATCTTCGGCCCGGCTGCGCGGCCGCTTCCGCAGCTGCCGATCGCCGTCGACGACGAGGGCTACCTCGTCGCGCAGAGCGACTTCACCGAACCCGTCGGCCCGAGCTTCTGGGAGCGCAGTTGAGCACCGCAACCACCAACACGCCGCAGAAGCGGTCGTTCACGGCGTCAGCATCCGTCTACGTCAATGAACGCACCAGCATCGCGGGCTTCGTCAAGGAGCTCGGCCGCAAGGCCTTCCCCGACCACTGGTCGTTCCTGCTCGGCGAGGTCGCCCTCTTCAGCTTCATCGTCATCCTCATCTCGGGCACGTTCCTGACGTTCTTCTTCCAGGCGTCCATGGCCGAGGTGCACTACGAGGGCTCCTACGTGCCGCTGAAGGGCGTGGCGATGTCGGTCGCCATGTCCTCGACGCTCGACATCTCGTTCGACATCCGCGGCGGGCTCTTCGTCCGCCAGATGCACCACTGGGCGGCGCTGCTGTTCGTGGCCGCCATCGGCCTGCACATGCTCCGCATCTTCTTCACCGGTGCGTTCCGCAAGCCGCGCGAGCTCAACTGGGTGATCGGCTTCGTGCTCTTCATCCTCGCGATGGCCGAGGGCTTCACGGGGTACTCGCTCCCCGACGACCTGCTCTCGGGCAACGGCCTCCGCATCATCGACGGCATGATCAAGGGCATCCCGTTGATCGGCACCTGGACGTCGTTCCTGCTCTTCGGCGACGAGTTCCCGGGCACCGCGATCGTCGGCCGCTTGTACACGCTGCATATCCTGTTGCTGCCACTGATCATCCTGGCGCTGATCGCACTGCATCTGGTGTTCGTCGTCGTGCACAAGCACACGCAGTACGCGGGCCCCGGCAAGTCGGCGCAGAACGCGGTCGGCCCGCCCATCCTCCCGGTGTACGCGGCCAAGGCCGGTGGCTTCTTCTTCATCATCTTCGGGGTGATCGCGCTCATCTCGTCGCTGTTCACGATCAACCCGATCTGGAACTACGGCCCGTACGATCCATCCCCCGTGTCCGCCGGCACCCAGCCCGACTGGTACATCGGCTTCGCCGACGGTGCGCTGCGTCTCGTCCCGCCGCACTGGGAGTTCGTCTGGCTCGACCGCACCTGGTCGTTCAACATCATCGTGCCGCTCGTCGTGCTCGGCGGGTTCATCGTCACGGTGCTGATCTACCCGTTCATCGAGGCGTGGATCACGGGCGACAAGCGCGAGCACCACATCGCCGACCGTCCCCGCAACGCCCCGACGCGGACCGCGATCGGCGCGGCCGGCGTCACGTTCTACGCCGTGCTCTGGGCGGCCGCGAGCTCGGACCTCATCGCGACACACTTCATGTTGACGATGGAGGGCGTGATCCATGCCCTGCAAGCCGCGCTCATCCTCGGGCCGTTCATCGCCTACTTCATCACCAAGCGCGTCTGCATCGCGCTGCAGAAGAAGGACCGCGAGATCGTGCTGCACGGCTACGAGTCCGGCCGCATCGTGAAACTGCCGGGCGGCGAGTTCATCGAGGTGCACCAGCCGCTCGACGAGTACGATCGCTGGCGACTCGTGAGCTACGAGAGCTACGCGCCGCTCATGATCCGCCCGAACGCACGCGGCAAGATCACGCCCGGCCAGCACGTGCGCGCGGCGATCTCGCGCTGGTTCTTCGAGGACCGCATCGCGCCCGTCTCGCGTGGCGAGCTCGAGGCGTCGCACCACGACAGCCACCACGGCGAGGTCGAGGGCACGAAGCACTGACCGGACCAACCGCAGCTCGGGCACCGCGAGCCTCGTCGATCGACTCGACCTGGCTGCGGTGCCCGAACTGCGTTCGCGACCTCGAGCCGGTGGCCGAGCGAACCTTCGGCTGCGCATCGGGACACCGTTTCGATCAGGCCAAGCACGGCTACCTCACGCTGCTCGATCCGCGCGCCCCGAAGACCATCGGCGACGATCGGTCGATGCTCGACGCGCGCGAACGGCTGCTCGCGAGCGGCGTCTACGCGCCCATCGCGCACGCCGTGGCCGACGTCGCGGAGCGCGCGATCGACGAGCCGCGTGCATCCGCTGCCGACGTCGCCAAGCCGACCGGCCCTGGGCCTGGGCCTGGTTCAAGCTCGCCGGCGGCCGACGAGCGCGCCTCCGCAGGGGTGAGCCCTCTCGGCCTCTCCGTGGCCGACCTCGGCTGCGGGACCGGCTACTACGCCGCGAGCGTCCTCGATCGCGTGCTCGTCGCGCGTCTCCTCGCGGCCGACCGCTCGCCCGACGCGGTGCGTGCGACCCTCCGTGCCCTGAGCGACCGGGTGCCGACGACCGGCGTCGTCCTCGACCTCTGGCGCCCGCTCCCCCTCCGCGACGCATCGGCCGACGTACTGCTCGACGTCTTCGCGCCACGCAATCCACGCGAGTATGCTCGCGTCCTCGCACCGGGCGGCACGCTGATCGTCGTCGTGCCGACCGCCGCGCACCTCTCTGGACTCCGCGAGACCGCCGGCATGCTCGACATCCCGGGCGGCAAGGCCACGCTCGTCGCCGAACAGTTCGCCGCCGCCGGACTGCGGTGCGCGGCATCGACCCGCATCGAGTATGTCGTCGAAGCGGATGCCGCCACGCGTGCGCTCATCGTCGGCATGGGACCCTCGGCGCACCACCGCGATGCCCACGCGCCGGCGGCTCGCGCTGGGGCATCCACACCCGACCCGGCATCCGCCCCCGACCCGGCATCCGCCCCCGATGAGCGATCTGCTTCGATCGAGGCATCCGCTTCGATCGAGGCATCCCATCATGACGAGACATCCGCCGGCGCCGAAGCCGACCCGCGCGAAGTGACCGTCTCCGTCGACGTGCTCACGCTACGTGCGCACTGACGCCAGCGCCCGTCACCTCCTGCGCTCCGCGCCACTCCGCGTCCCCACGCGCCAGCTGAAGTGGCGCGGAGCGCCCGGAAGTGGCGCAGCGCCGCACGCGGCAGACACGCGACGGGGCCCGGCGCAGTGCGCCGGGCCCCGTCTGAACCCGCTCAGCGGGCGAAGTTGCCGCGGTAGTACTCGTAGACCCAGCCGACGAGGCTGATGAGCGCGATCGGCACCGCGATGTAGGCGATCCAGAAGCCGACCGCGAGACCGAGGAAGGCGAGCGCCGCACCCGCCGCGAGACAGATGGGCCACCAGCTCCACGGGCTGAAGAAGCCGAGCTCGGGGTCGCCGTCATCGATGTTCGCGTCGAGCCGGTCCTCGGGCAGCTGGCCGCCCTGTGCCTTGTGCACGCGTCCGAGATAGAACGCGATGAAGGCGGAGAGCACTGCACTCAGCGTGATCGCGACGGTGCCGACCCACTCGATGCCGGTGACCGGCTCCATGCCGGAAACCCAGCTCCAGAAGGTGTAGATGCCTGCCGCGATCAGGAAGAAGACGGCGAGCAGCCAGAACAGGACGACATTGGCGCGCATCTACTTGACTTCCTTCGTTGCAGCGTCATAGGTGGGTGCGTCGGGCGCGTCCTTGGCCGGGCCGATGCCCACCGGTATGCCGGCCTCGGGGTGGTTGAGGTCGAACGCCGGGGACTCCGAGCGGATGCGCGGGATCGACGTGAAGTTGTGCCGAGGCGGCGGGCAGCTCGTCGCCCACTCGAGCGAGCGACCGTAGCCCCACGGGTCGTTCACGGTCACCTTCGGCGCGCGCCGGGCCGTGAGGTAGACGTTGAGGAAGAACGGGATCATCGATGCGGCCAGGATCATGGCACCGATGGTCGAGACCTGGTTCATCCACGTGATGTTGTCTTCCGGCAGGTACGAGTAGTACCGGCGGGGCATGGCCACGACACCCAGCCAGTGCTGGATCAGGAACGTCATGTGGAAGCCGATGAAGAGGATCCAGAAGTGCCACTTGCCGAGCGTCTCGTTCAGCATCTTGCCGGTCCACTTCGGCCACCAGAAGTAGAAGCCGGCGAACATGGCGAACACGACCGTGCCGAAGACGACGTAGTGGAAGTGCGCCACGACGAAGTAGGTGTCCGAGACGTGGAAGTCCAGCGGGGGCGACGCGAGGATGACGCCCGTGAGGCCGCCGAACACGAACGTGATCAGGAACCCGATCGACCACAGCAGCGGCGTCTCGAACGTGATCGAGCCCCGCCACATGGTGCCGATCCAGTTGAAGATCTTCACGCCCGTTGGAACCGCGATGAGCATCGTCATCAGCGCGAAGAACGGCAGCAACACCGATCCGGTGACGTACATGTGGTGCGCCCACACCGTGACCGAGAGCGCGGCGATGGCGATGGTCGCGTAGATCAGTGTCTTGTATCCGAAGATCGGTTTCCGGCTGAAGACCGGGAAGATCTCGGAGACGATGCCGAAGAACGGCAGCGCGATGATGTAGACCTCTGGATGGCCGAAGAACCAGAACAGGTGCTGCCACAGGATGACGCCGCCGTTGGCTGGATCGTAGACGTGCGCCCCGAAGATGCGGTCGGCACCCGCGGCGAGGATCGCGGCGGCGAGCACCGGGAAGGCCATCAGCACGAGGATCGACGTCACGAGCGTGTTCCACGTGAAGATCGGCATGCGGAACATGGTCATGCCGGGCGCACGCATCGTGATGATCGTGGTGATGAAGTTCACGGCACCGAGGATCGTGCCGAAGCCCGAGAGCCCCAGGCCGAGCATCCAGAGGTTTCCACCTATGCCTGGAGAGAACGTCGTCGACGCCAGTGGTTGATAGGCGAACCAACCGAACGACGCGGCACCCTGCGGCGTCAGGAAGCCCGCGACCGCCATCAGCGAGCCGAAGTTGAACATCCAGTAGGCCAGCGCGTTCAGGCGCGGGAAGGCGACGTCGGGCGCACCGATCTGCAGCGGCATGAGCACGTTGGCGAAGCCCGCAAAGAGCGGCGTCGCGAACATGAGCAGCATGATCGTGCCGTGCATCGTGAACAGCTGGTTGTACTGCTCACGCGTCTGCACGATCTCGAGGCCGGGCTCGAACAGCTGAGCACGGATGATCAGCGCCATCACGCCGGCGATGCAGAAGTAGATGAACGACGTGATCAGGTACATGTACCCGATGACCTTGTGGTCGGTCGAGGTCACCCACCTGACGAGGATGTTGCCCTTGCGCTCGACCTTGGAACCGCCGAGGGGCGGCGGTGCGGCCTGGGGACGAGCCGGTGCGGTCGTGGTGCTCATTCGCCTTCGTGCTCCTCTTTCAGCTCGGGCGCGCCCGTGCCGGGCAGGTTCTGGTTGCGGTCGTACTCGCTGGACAGCTGGCCCTCGTTGCCCGCGTCTCGGAGCGAGTCGATGTACGCGTCGTACTCGGACTGGGAGACGACCTCGACGTTGAAGAGCATGAGCGAGTGGTACTCACCGCAGAGCTCGGCGCACTTGCCGGCGTAGGTGCCCTCGCGCTCGGTCGCCAGGGACATGTAGTTCGTCTTGCCGGGGAACATGTCCTTCTTGTAGAGGAAGTCCACGACCCAGAACGAGTGGATCACGTCACGCGACTCGAGCGCGATCTCGATGTTCGCGTTCACCGGCAGGTAGAGCGTCGGCAGCTCCGACTGGACGAGCGAGCCCTTCGGGCCTTCCTCGTCGAGCTGGCCCTGGATGCCCGCGGAGTAGACGTCTTCGTTGACGTAGTTGAAGTCCCAGGCCCACTGCTTGGCGATGACCTCGACCTTGACGTCGATGTCCTCCTCGGCGAAGCGCTCCTCGATCGCGGCCTGGTCACGCGCGGTGAACGCGAAGAAACCGAGCACGAGGATGAGCGGCACGATCGTGTAGAAGACCTCGATCGGCATGTTGTACCGCAGCTGCACCGGCAGGCCCGTCTGACCGCGGCGGCGGCGGTAGGCGATGACCGCCCAGATGGTGAGGCCCCACGTGATGACGCCGACGACGAGCAGCACGATCCACGACGTGACCCACAGGCCGGAGATGCGCTCGGTGTGGTTCGTGACCGGCGGCTGGCCTTCCTCGAATCCCGGCAGGAACCCGTTCAGCTGGGCCTGCGTGCAGCCCGCGAGAACGAGGCTGAGTGTCGCTGCGATCGGGACAGCAGCCCATCGGAGACGGCGATTGTGGCGCACCGGTGACCTTTCGGGAGACTCGAAGGCGCTTCACAGTGAAGCGCGGTGATCGCTGTCTAGCCTACTCCGACTCCGAACCCCGGGTGTGCACGATGCGGCGGTGTGGCCGGCATTTCGGCACCGATTTCGCCGCGATCTGGGGAAACTCCGCGTCCTTCGTGCATGCAGAACGGGGAGGTCGCGTCAGCGACCTCCCCGTTCTGGAGAATACGATGCGGCTCAGTGGAACGAGTCACCGCACGCGCAGCTGCCCTGCGCGTTGGGGTTGTCGATGGTGAAGCCCTGCTTCTGGATCGTGTCCTCGAAGTCGATCGACGACCCGTCGAGGTAGGGCACGCTCATCTTGTCGACGACCACCTCGACGCCGTCGAAGTCGACGACGGCGTCGCCGTCGAGCAGGCGCTCGTCGAAGTACAGCTGGTAGATGAGGCCCGAGCAGCCGCCGGGCTGCACGGCCACGCGCAGACGCAGGTCGTCGCGACCCTCTTGCGACAGCAGGCTGCGCACCTTCTCGGCGGCGGGCTCGGAGAGCAGGACGCCGTGGGCGGTCTCGGTGATGGTCTGGCTCATCTCACTCCTCGGAATTGCACGGGCCCTGACGGTGGTCGGCTTTCATCATACGCGCGCGGCGCCGTGAGCCGGCTGAATGGGCCGGCGGATGCCCCGGACGGCACCCTCACGGACGCCCGCGCCCGTTCAGCCGGGCGAGGAAGATCGCCTCGGCGAGCAGCGCACGCCGGAAGACGCCGAGGTGCAGGGACTCGTTCGGGCTGTGTGCGCGCGAGTCGGGGTCTTCGACCCCGGTCACGAGGATCTGCGCGCCCGGGAAGTCGCGGACCAGCTCGGCGATGAACGGGATCGAGCCGCCGACCCCGATCTCGACGGGCGGCACGCCCCAGGCCGCCTCCATCGCCGCGCGAGTCTCGGCCACGGCCCAACCGCTGGTGTCCACGAGGAAGGGCTGGCCGGCGTCGACGTCGTCGAACTCGAGCCTGGCGCCGAACGGCGCGTTCGCCTCGAGGTGCGTCTTGATGGCCTCGTACGCCTCGGCGGCGTCCTGCCCAGGTGCGATCCGCGCACTCACGCGGACCCTGACCGACGGCACCAGGGTGTTCGACGCGTTCGCCACGTCGGGCGCATCGATGCCCGTGATCGTGATCGACGGTTCCGACCAGATCCGGGACAGGATCGCCCCGCGACCGATCGGCTCGACGCCGTCGAGGAGGCCGGTCTCGTCGCGGAGCTGCGTCTCGTCGTAGTCGGGCACCTCGAGCCCGGCCCCGCGCAGGCCCTCGACCGCGACCGCACCATCGGCCGCCCAGCACGTGTCGAGGAGACGCACGGTCGCCATCATGGCGTCGGGCACCGCTCCCCCGAACATGCCCGAGTGGGAGGCGTGATCGAGCGTCGAGACCCGCAGGTTGAACGCGACCGCACCACGGAGGGCGACGGTGAGCGCCGGCGTCGTGACATCCCAGTTGGTGGAGTCGGCGACGATGATCGCGTCGGCCTCGAGGACGTCGCGATGTTCGCGGAGGAAGGTCGCGAAGGACCGCGACAGGTACTCCTCCTCCCCCTCGATGAAGACGGACAGGCCGAGGTCGAGGTCGCCCACGACGGCGGAGAGCGCGCGGATGGCTCCCACGTGCGCCATGACACCGGCCTTGTCGTCGGCCGCGCCGCGCCCGTACAGGCGGTCGCCGCGCTGGGTCGGCTCGAACGGCGGCGTGTCCCAGTCGTCGTCCTTGCCGGCCGGCTGCACATCGTGATGCGCGTAGAGCAGCACGGTCGGACGACCGGCCCGTGGCGCGCGGTGCGCGATCACGGCCGGCTGCCCGAGCTCGTCCTCGCCCTCGATGGCGGCGCGTGCGACCTCGACCGTGTCGAAGACGCCCGTGCCGCGCAACAGCTCGGCGACGGCCTCGGCGCTCTCGGCGACGTGCGCCGGGTCGAACGCGGGCCACGACACCGAAGGGATCCGCACGAGACGCGCGAGGTCCGCGACCGTCGATGGGAAGCCCGCTTCGACGGCGGCGCGCAGCGCCGAGGTCGGATCGTCGGTGGGCGACGCGTCCTGCGGGGCAGAGGGGTGCTCGGTCATGCCGGTAATCTTAAGGTCTACCGATTCGAGGAATCCCGTGGCCAAGCACCCTGAGAACCAGACCCAGTCCCCCGCGCCCGACGAGCCCGAGACGCTCGAGGCGACCCAGGCCCGGCTCAAGCAGGCCGGCAAGGGCGTCCCCACGCCCACACGCGCCGAACGCGAGGCGGCGAACAAGCGCCCGCTCGTCCCGAACGACCGCAGGGAAGCGGCCAGGCAGGCGAAGGCGAAGCAGGCCGAGCACCGCGAGAAGGTGCGCATCGGCATGGCGATGGGCGACGACAAGTACCTGCCCGCGCGCGACCGCGGTCCGCAGAAGCGCTTCGTGCGCGACTACGTCGACGCGCGCTTCAGCATCGGCGAGGTGCTCATCCCGGTCATGTTCCTCGTCATCGTGCTCACGCTCGTGCCGAGCTATGAGGTGCAGTCGATCGGCATCCTGGCGTTGTGGGCGTTCTTCCTCATCGCGGTGATCGACGTGATCATCCTCGGCGCATTGGTCACCCGCAAGGTGCGCGCGAAGTTCGGCGCCGACCGCGCCGAGAAGGTGCGCTGGTACTCGGCCATGCGCGCGCTCCAGCTGCGCCCGCTGCGTCTGCCCAAGCCGCAGGTCAAGTACGGCCAGTGGCCGTCCTGATCCGCGATACAGAAGCCGTCAGCGCGCGTAGGCGCCGAACCTGAGCAGCGGCACGCGCGACTCCTCGTCGGTCAGCGACCCGTGCTGGCCGATCATGCGCTCGGCTCTACGGTCGGGCTCGCGCGTGTCGTAGTAGGCGATGCTCGAGCGGGCCGCCACGAGCAGGTCCGCGATCCGCGGTCGCACAGCGTCATCGACCTGACCGAACAGACCGGCGTCGATGGCCTCGTCGCGGGTGAGCACCCAGGCCCGGGATCCTTCCGACTCGCGCCAGCGCGCGACGATCGCGGCGCGCTCACCGCTCGACGCGTCCGGTTCGAAGAAGAGCCCGAGGCAGCGCGGCTCGCCCGCCACATGGCGGATGCCGTCGACGAGGCCGGGATGCGCGTCGATGTGCACGTGGCGGTGCTCCGGCACGTCGAGCACGCCGTGATCGGCGGTGACGAGCAGGCCTGCGCCCCGAGGCATCCGCTTCGTGAACGCCGCGACCGCGGCGTCGACCTGCTCGAGCGCGGCGGTCCAGCGATCGGATTCCCAGCCGTGCGCGTGCGAGATCTGGTCGAGCTCGGGGATGTAGAGATAGACGAGTGCGCGGTCGACGTCGGTCACCAGGTCGAGCGCGGTCTCGAAGCGCGCCTCGATCGTGGCCTCAGGCCGATACTCCGCGCCGCGCAGCACGGCCCGCGTGAAGCCCGAGTCGGCGTATCGCGGCGCGCCCACCGCGAACGGCTGCAGCCCCGCGTCGCGCGCGGACTCGAAGAGCGGCCGCCGCCGTTGCCAGCCGTCGGGCAGGCCGCCGTGGTCCCAGGCGTTGAGCTGGTTCTCCAGGCGGTCGGTGCCGGGGACGAGCGTGCGGTACGCGACGAGCCCGTGCTCGCCCGGCGCCGCGCCGGTCGCGAACGTGGCGATCGCCGCGGCCGTGGTCGACGGGAACACCGTGCGGATGACGTCGCGCTTGCCGTAGGCGCCGGCCAGCACCCTGGCGTGACCGCGCCGTGCGGCGAGGTTGGCGGCGCCGAGTCCGTCCACGAGCACGACCACCGCGGACCTCGCGGCACCGAGTGCCAGCGGCCCGGACGCGCCGGATGCTCCGGTCACGCTCGCCACCGCGCTCGGCAACACCTCGGCAAGCCGCCGGGCGGAGTCGGCGGGCGCCGGTAGCATTGCTGGCATCGCGCCAGTCTCGCACAGGCGCCGAGCCCCACCGCCCCGCGCGCCGCGCGACGACTTCGAACCGCAACGACCCTGAGAAGACGGATGACCCCACCGAGCCCTGAGCCCACCCCGCCTGCGATCGCGGAACGCATCGAAGACGTCGACGTCTCGGCAGAGATGCAGGGCTCCTTCCTCGAGTACGCCTACTCGGTCATCTACTCGCGAGCGCTCCCCGACGCCCGCGACGGCTTGAAGCCCGTGCAACGACGCATCCTCTACGGCATGACCGAGATGGGCCTGCGCCCCGACCGCGGCCATGTCAAGTCGTCGCGGGTCGTCGGCGAGGTCATGGGCAAGTACCACCCGCACGGCGACTCCGCGATCTACGACGCCCTCGTACGGCTCGCCCAGCCGTTCACCCTGCGCGTGCCCCTGGTCGACGGCCACGGCAACTTCGGGTCCCTCGACGACGGGCCGGCGGCGTCGCGCTACACCGAGGCGCGCCTCGCCGCATCCGCCATCGCGATGGCCGACGGGCTCGACGAGGACGTCGTCGACTTCGTGCCCAACTACGACAACGCGTTCATGCAGCCGTCGGTCATGCCGTCCGCGTTCCCGAACCTGCTGGTGAACGGCGCGAGCGGCATCGCCGTGGGCATGGCGACGAACATGGCGCCGCACAACCTGCTCGAGGTCTCGCACGCGGCACGACACCTCATCCAGAACCCCGAGGCGACGCTCGACGAGCTCATGGAGTTCGTGCCCGGCCCCGACTTCCCGTCCGGCGGCACCATCGTCGGCCTCGACGGCGTGCGTGACGCGTACGCGACCGGTCGCGGGTCGTTCAAGACGCGTGCGAAGGTCTCGGTCGAGCAGCTCACCGCCCGCAAGAGCGGGCTCGTCGTCACCGAGCTGCCCTACCTCGTCGGCCCCGAGAAGGTCATCGAGAAGATCAAAGACGGCGTCAACGCGAAGAAGATCACGGGCATCTCGGACGTCGCCGACCTCACCGACCGCAAGCGCGGCATGCGTCTCGTGATCGGCATCAAGACGGGCTTCAACCCGCAGGCGGTGCTCGAGCAGCTCTACCGGCTCACGCCCCTCGAAGACGGCTTCTCCATCAACAACGTCGCCCTCGTCGACGGACAGCCGCAGACGCTCGGGCTGCGCGAGCTGCTGCAGGTCTACATCGACCACCGGATCAAGGTGGTCACGCGCCGGTCGGAGTTCCGGCTCGCGCGTCGTCGCGAGCGGCTGCACCTCGTCGAGGGCCTGCTCATCGCGATCCTCGACATCGACGAGGTCATCCAGGTCATCCGCACGAGCGACGACACCGAGCAGGCGCGCAGCCGGCTCATGGAGGTCTTCGACCTCAGTCAGCTGCAGTCCGACTACATCCTCGAACTACGGCTGCGCCGGCTCACCCGGTTCTCGCGCATCGAGCTCGAGACCGAACGCGACGAGCTGCTCGCCGAGATCGGCCGGCTCGAAGAGCTCCTGGCGAACCCGCTGCGCATCCGCGCGCTCGTGTCCGACGAGCTCGAAGAGGTCGCCGAGCGGTTCGGCACCCCGCGTCGCACGCTGCTCACCGAGGGGCGCGCGCTCCCGGCTCGTTCCAGTGCGCGCGCGGCATCGGCCGCGTCGCTCGAGCATGCGGATGTCGCGTGCCGGGTGCTGCTCGGTGCCACGGGCCGCATCGCACGCGTCGACCAGGCCGAGGGCGCCGACGAGCTCGTGGTCAGCGTGCCCACGCGCCGCACGAAGCACGATGCGGTCCGGTCGAGCCTCGACACCACGAGCCGGAGCGAGATCGGCGCGGTGACCACCCGCGGCCGCCTCATCCGCTTCTCCCCGCTCGATCTGCCCGCCCTCCCGGCGAACGCGCCACAGCTGGGCGCGGGCGTGCGCGTGGCCGAGTACCTGGGTCTCACCGACCGCTCCGAGCGGGTGCTCGCCGTGGTCTCGCTCGCGAGCGATCTGCCGATCGTGCTCGGCACCGCACAGGGCGTCGTGAAGCGCGTCGCGCCCGGCGGCTACCCGAACCGCCCCGATTTCGAGATCATCGCGCTGAAGCCCGGCGACGAGGTCGTCGGCGCCGCACAGGGCAGTGACGACGACGAGCTCGTGTTCATCGCCGGCGATGCGCAGTTGCTGCACTTCCCGGCGTCGTCGGTGCGCCCGCAGGGCGCGTCGGCGGGCGGCATGGCCGGCATCAAGCTCGCCCCGGACACGCGAGTCGTGGCGTTCTCCGCGATCCCGAAGGACCAGCTCGACGCGGCGGTCGTGGTCACGATCGCGGCGACGACCGACACCTTGCTCGGCGCCGATCCCGGTGCGGCGAAGGTCTCGGCGTTCTCGGAGTTCCCCGGCAAGGGCCGTGCCACGGGCGGTGTCCGCGCGCAGCGATTCCTGCGCGGGCAAGACGGTCTCGCGGTCGCGTGGGCCGGCCCCGGCCCGGCGCATGCGCTGGGTGCCGACGGTGCCGTACGGCCACTGCCCGAGACCCTCGCCAAGCGCGACGCATCCGGCGTGCCGATCGACGCCCCGGTCGCCTTCGTCGGCCGTCGCATCGGCTGACCCCGCACGCGACCGCCAGTGTCGCCGCCCGAACGCACCCATCGGTCGCCGGCGGCAGACCGTTCGCGCGACCTCGCGTCCCGGTGTCGCACGAACGCACCCATCGGTCGCCGGCGGCAGACCGTTCGCGCGACCTCGCGCCCCGGTGTCGCGCACGGCAGCGCCCGCGACGATCTCGTGCGACCCCATCACGGCGAGTCGCTCGCTCGCACGCTTCCGCCACGGGTCGGCGTGCGTTCGCGTGGCGGCATGTCACATGTATCGCTCGAACGAACGCCTCGCGTTCTGGTTGAGATCCATATGCGCGACCTCGCCGTCCGGTGTGTCTTGACGTCGTGGCCGCAGGGTGGCATGTTCGGGCCTGGCCGTGCCGACCGAGCGGGGGCGGCCGCGCAACGAAGGCGTGCGGGGTGGTCGATGACGGGGCAAACACTTCGGAACAGGGTCGAGGGGGCCGTGCTCGAGCCGGGCGAGCCCGGCTATGACGCCGCACGCGCGGTGTGGAACGGCATGATCGATCGCCGGCCGCGGTACATCGTGCAGTGCACGAGCGCGGCCGACGTCGTCGAAGCGGTGCGCTTCGCGACCGAACACCAGCTCGCGATCGGTGTCCGATGCGGCGGGCACGCCATCACCGGGCATGCCGTGCCCGATGGCGGGCTCATGATCGATCTTCGCCCGATGGGCGCGGTGACGGTGGATCCGGTCGCTCGCCGAGCTCGCGTGCAGGGCGGTGCACTGCTGGGCGCCCTCGACCGTGCCTCGCAGGCGCACGGGCTCGCGACCACGGCCGGCAACGTGTCGCACACCGGCGTCGGCGGGCTCACGCTCGGCGGCGGCATGGGCTGGCTCGCCCGCCGGTTGGGCCTCGCCTGCGATACGGTCACCTCGTTCGAGGTCGTGACGGCGGCGGGCGAGATCCTCCGCGTCGACCGCGAACACCACCCTGAGCTGTTCTGGGGCCTGCGGGGCGGGGGCGGCAACTTCGGGGTGGTCACCGAGTTCGAGTTCGCGTTGAGCCCGGAACCGGGTCAGGCGCTCTCGGTGGAGTTCCTGCTGCCCGTCGCCGCCGCGCCCGGCGCGATGCGCGCCTGGCGGGATCTCGGCACGCACGCCGATCGCCGCGCGACCTGGAATGCGACCATCGACGGTTCGGCCGTCTCACTCGGATTCGTGTGGGTCGGCGACCCCGAGCCGGGTACGAAGGTCGCCGATCAGCTCGACGACGCGCTGACCGCCGTCGGTGCTGCGCCTCAGCGGGTCGTCGAGCCGCTGACGTACCTGCAGCTCCAGACGCGGGAGGACGACACCGAGGCGCACGCGTGGCGGCGCTATTGGAAGGGCCACTACTTCACCGAGCTCGTCGATGAGGCCATCGACGCGATCCTGGACCGTCGCGCGCCCGACCTGCCGAACGTGAGCCTGCAGGCCTACGGCGGGGCGATCTCCGACGTGCCGGCCGAGGCCACGGCGTTCGCGCGGCGCGACACGGCGTTCGAGTTCGTCGCCGCGTCACGCTGGGATGATCCGGTCGACGACGACGCACTGATGACGGCGGCACGCCGGTACGCCGCCACGCTCGAACCGTATGCGAGCGGCGCCTACGTGAACGCGCTCAGCGACGACGGAGCGCCGGGCGTGCGGCGCGCGTACCCGCCGGCACACCTCGCGCGGCTTCGCGCGCTCAAGCGGCGGTACGACCCGGGGAACGTGTTCCACCTCAATCAGAACATCACACCCGCCGACGCCTGACCGGCTCCGCGCGGCCGGCCCCGCCGGATCTCGGGCGCAAGCTGTCGTGCGCCGGCGCTCAGGCGTCGATGCGGTCGCGGCTGAGCCCGCTCGCGCTGTCGACGATGAACTCCTTGCGCGGCGCGACCTCGTTGCCCATGAGCAGTTCGAAGATGCGGCCGGCCTGCTCGGCGTCGGCCACGCCGACCCGGCGCAGGGTGCGGTGCTGGCGGTCCATGGTGGTCTCGGCGAGCTGATCGGCGTCCATCTCGCCGAGGCCCTTGTACCGCTGGATCGGGTCCTGGTACTTCTTGCCCCGACGCTTCACATCGGCAAGCACAGCCTGCAACTCGGCCTCGGAGTAGGTGTAGATCGTGTCGTTCGGCTTGGAGCCGGGGTTCTGCACGACGACGCGGTGCAGCGGCGGCACCGCCGCGAACACGCGGCCCTCCTCGATCATGGGCCGCATGTAGCGGAAGAACAGCGTCAGCAGCAGCGTGCGGATGTGCGCGCCATCGACGTCCGCGTCGCTCATGATGATGACCTTGCCGTACCGTGCCTGAGCGAGGTCGAACGTTCGGCCCGACCCGGCACCGATCGTCTGGATGATCGCGGCGCATTCGGCATTGCCGAGCATGTCGGAGACCGACGCCTTCTGCACGTTGAGGATCTTGCCGCGGATGGGCAGCAGCGCCTGATGCTCGCTGTCTCGCGCCAGCTTGGCGGTGCCGAGGGCTGAGTCGCCCTCGACGATGAAGAGCTCGCTGTGCGCCACGTCGGTGGAGCGGCAATCGGCGAGCTTCGCCGGCAGCGACGACGACTCCAGCGCATTCTTGCGGCGCTGCGTCTCTTTGTGGGTGCGCGCGGAGATGCGCGCCTTCATCTCGGAGACGACCTTCTCGAGCAGGAGGGCGGTCTGCGCCTTGTCTTCGCGTTTGGTCGACGCGAACCGCTCGCCGAGCGTCTTCGCCACGACCGACGACACGATCGACCGCACGGCGGGCGTGCCGAGCACCTCTTTGGTCTGCCCTTCGAACTGCGGCTCGGCGAGACGAACGGTGAGGACCGCCGTCATGCCGGCCAACACGTCGTCTTTGTCGAGCTTGTCGTTGCCGACTTTCAGCCGGCGCGCGTTCTGCTCGACCTGCGCGCGGAGGAACTTGAGCAGCCCCTGCTCGAACCCGGCCTGGTGCGTGCCGCCCTTCGGTGTCGCGATGATGTTCACGAAGCTTCGCATGACGGTCTCGTACCCGGTGCCCCAGCGGAGCGCGATGTCGACGTGGACCTGTCGCTCGACCTCGGTCGGGATCATCGCCCCGGCAGCGCTCAGCACCGGCACCGTCTCGGTGAACCGGCCGTCGCCCGAGAGCCGCCAGGTACCCGTGATGGGCCCGTCGGTCGCGAGGTGGTCGACGAACTCGGAGATGCCGCCGTCGAACTGGAAGCGGTGCTCTTCACGCTCCTCGCCGCGCTCGTCGATCACCGTGATCGCGAGACCGGGAACGAGGAACGCCGTCTGCCGCGCCCGAGCGAGCAGCTCGTCGACCTGGAACTGCGCACCCTTCGTGAAGATCTGCGGGTCGGCCCAGTACCGCACTCGCGTGCCGGTGACCGCCTTCGCCACCTTGCCGGCGACACGCAGCTCGCTCGCCTCTTCGAACGCGCTGAACGCCGACGACGGGCTCGGCGCGCCGTCGTCGGCGAATCGACCGGGCTCGCCGCGGTGGAACGACATCGCCCAGACCTTGCCGCCGCGGTCGACCTCGACGTCGAGTCGCTCGGACAGCGCGTTCACGACCGATGCGCCGACACCGTGCAGGCCGCCGGAGGCGGAGTACGAGCCCGAGCCGAACTTGCCACCGGCGTGCAACTTCGTGAAGACGACCTCGACGCCGGTGAGCCCGGTCTTCGGCTCGACGTCGACCGGGATGCCGCGCGCGTGGTCGCGCACCTCGACGCTGCCGTCGGCGTGCAGGATCACCTCGATCGACGTGCCGTGCCCGGCCAGCGCCTCGTCGACGGCGTTGTCGATGATCTCCCAGAGGCAGTGCATGAGGCCCCGCGAGTCGGTCGAGCCGATGTACATGCCGGGGCGCTTGCGCACCGCCTCGAGGCCTTCGAGGACGGAGAGATGGCGGGCAGAATAATCGGAGCTCACGGCGGTTGAGTCTACTTCCCGTCACCCACATCGCCGGTCAGCCACTACGCGCTGAGCGAAATGCCCGTCAAGCGGCCCGACCACTCAGCCTCCACGTGTTTTCATGGATGCACGAACACACGCGAACGTGAGTTGGAGGAGGAGCCATGACGCAGTACACCGAGACGACCGGTGCGGTCGAAGCCGAGGCCCCGTACGAGCTCACGGCGCTCGACCGGTGCGACGCCTGCGGCGCGCAGGCGTACATCAAGGTCGAGATGCAGAACGGCGAGCTGCTGTTCTGCGCACACCACGGTCGCAAGCACCAGGAGAAGCTCTCCGAGGTCGCCCAGAGCTGGCACGACGAGAGCTCGCGCCTTCTGGTCGACTCGCGCGACTGACCCGCGACCTCTTTCGTCACGAACGCCCCGCTCACGCGGGGCGTTCGTCGTCTGCCTCGGTTCATCGTCGACAGGTTGGTCGTCGGCGTCGGTTCCTCGCCGGCAACCGTGCGTCGCCGGCAACCGTGCGTCGCCGGCAACCGTGCGTCGCCGGCAACCGTGCGTCGCCGGCAACCGTGCGTCGCCGGCGACGATTCGCCGCCGGCGTCAGGCGGGCAGCGCCACCCCTGCGGCCCGGAGCTGTGCGCGTCGCGCCTCCTCGGCGTACCCGTCGACGACCGCGGTGCGCTCCCCCGGCTCGTAGCCGACGCCGGCACGGCTCGCCATCTCGGCCGCGATCGCGTCGGCCATCGCCGGGTTCTTCGCGAGGACCGGGCCGTGCAGGTGCGTGCCGAGCACCCAGCCCATCACGACGCCCTCCTGACCGGCGTCGCGGCCGTTGCCGACGCCTGCGACGATCCGCCCGAGCGGCGACGCCTCGGCCTGCACGTATTCGCGTGCGTGGTTCTCGAATCCGACCAGGTGCCCGAAGCGCGGCGATCGTACGACGAGATCGCCCGTCGCCCGGCCGGCACTCCGCGGCACCGCACGCCCCGGCAGCACCCCGAGCCCTTCGACGGTGCGCCCGTCGGCGAATTCGACGCCCCAGCTCAGCAGCTCCCAGCCGGTGCCGACCGACAGGATCGGCACACCCTCGGTGCCCCACCGGCGCAGCTCGTCGTGCATCGTCAGCAGGCGTTCGCGCGCGGGCTCGAGGGTGGAGTCGTTGCCGGAGCCGACGATCACGGCGTCGACCTCGTCGGGCAGCCCGCTGCCGTCTTCGACGGCGACGACCCGCGCGTCGTGTCCCGCCCAGTGCAGCCGCCGGGCGAGCACTGCGGCGTTCTGCGCGTCGCCGTTCGTGTCGAGCAGCGACGGCACGAGCGTGACGATCGTGAAGCCCGGTGCACTCTGGGTCATTGGTCGGCTCCCGTGAGTCCGAGATGTGCGCGGGTGCGTCGCATGGCATCGGCCGTGAACACGATCGTCTTCACGCCGCGCTGCGGCGCGGGCGTCGCGAGGAAGTCGTCGACCGCTCGGGCGAGGTCGGGTTCGACGCGATCAACCTCGACGCCGTCGTAGGTGAGCATGAGCGCGGCCTCATGGGCCTTGGACCCGCTCACGATCGAGACCCGGCCGAGGGCCGAGGCATCCGTCGGCCAGAAATAGGACGGATCGCGCACGTCCGAGCCGATCGCGAACAGGATCTGCTCGGTGCCGGGCTCGATGCCGTCGACGTTCAGCTGATAGCTCGCCGGGTTCTGCACGAGCACGAACTCGACCTCGTGCCCGCGCACGGTGACCCGCTCACCGCGACCGAACACGGCGGGGATCGAGCTCAGCGCGGTCGCGGCGAGTTCGGCGTCGAAACGGGCGCCGAGTGCGGCTCGGGCGGTCGAGTAGGCCGCTGCGGCGTCGACCGCGTAATGCGTGCCACGGGCGGGCAGCTCCACGGCGACGGATGTCCCGCCGTCGGCGAGCTCCGCACGACGGCCATCGACGTGCTCGACCACCACGCCCGCACCGGGCGCCAAGCGCGATCCGGCGGTCTCGGCGTAGCCGAGACCCCGCGACGAGGCATCCAGCACGCCGTGCGCAACGCCGTAGCGATGCACCGCGACGCCGGGCGCGAGGCGCGTGGCCAGTCGTTCGAGCGCGGCGTCGTCGGCGTTGATGACGACCGCTTCCCGGGCGCGCGACGCGATCGTGCCGAGCATCGTGACGACCATCTCGGAGTCGTGGAATCGGTCGATCTGATCGACCATGACGTTCGTGAGGGAGACGATGCGCGCGTCGACGCCGCGCATGACGACCGCGCCGTGCCCCTCGTCCATCTCGAGCACCGCGACGTCGCCGGGCACGCGGCCACGCCAGTCGGCCCGCTCGAGCAGCGCGGATGTGAGCCCCTGGCTGATGTTCGCCGTCGACGGGTTCGTGAAGACGTCGACGCCGTGTGCGCGCAGGATCGCGACCAGCATCTTCGTCGTCGTCGACTTGCCACTCGACCCGGACACGACGACGAGACCCTGCGGGAACCCCGACAGGGTGCGGGTCAGATACCGCGGAGCGATCCTGTTGACGACGAGCCCCGGCACGGCAGATCCCCCGCCCGGCTTGCGCAGCCGGGCGAGGAACCTGACGAACCGGCCGACGAGGATCGCCGGCGCGTATCGCACTGGCGGCCTACTCGAGGTAGTCGCGCAGCGACTGCGAGCGGGACGGGTGGCGCAGCTTCGCCATCGTCTTCGACTCGATCTGGCGGATCCGCTCACGCGTCACGCCGAACGTGTCGCCGATCTGGTCGAGCGTCTTCGGCATGCCGTCGCCGAGCCCGAAGCGCATGCGGATGACGCCCGCCTCGCGCTCGCTCAGCGAGTCGAGCAGCGACTCGAGCTGCTTCTGCAGCATGGTGAAGCCGACCGCGTCGGCCGGGACGACCGCCTCGGTGTCCTCGATCAGGTCACCGAACTCACTGTCGCCGTCCTCACCGAGCGGGGTGTGCAGCGAGATCGGCTCACGGCCGTACTTCTGCACCTCGATGACCTTCTCAGGGGTCATGTCGAGTTCGCGGCTGAGCTCTTCGGGCGTGGGCTCGCGACCCAGATCCTGCAGCATCTGCCGCTGCACGCGGGCGAGCTTGTTGATGACCTCGACCATGTGCACGGGGATGCGGATGGTGCGCGCCTGGTCGGCCATGGCGCGGGTGATCGCCTGGCGGATCCACCACGTGGCGTACGTCGAGAACTTGAAGCCCTTCGTGTAGTCGAACTTCTCGACGGCACGGATGAGGCCCAGGTTGCCCTCCTGGATCAGGTCCAGGAACTGCATGCCGCGGCCCGTGTAGCGCTTCGCGAGCGAGACGACGAGGCGGAGGTTCGCGCCGAGCAGGTGACTCTTGGCACGCTGACCGTCTTTCGCGACCCACTGCAGCTCACGACCGAGCTGCGTGCGCTTCTCGGTGTCGCTCATGTGCGACAGCTTCTCTTCGGCGAACAGACCCGCCTCGATGCGCATCGCGAGCTCGACCTCTTCGGCCGCGTTCAGGAGCGCGACCTTGCCGATCTGCTTGAGGTAGTCCTTCACGGGGTCAGCGGTCGCGCCCGTGATCGTCGTCGAATAGACGGGGACTTCGTCTTCGTCGTCGGTCGCGCGCAGGACGAGCGCACCGGTCGGGTGCGGCTCGACGGGGATCGGCGCGGCCTCTTCGTCGCCGTCGTGGTCGTCGGCCGTGGCCGCACCCTCGGTCGTACCGTCGTCGGCCGTGACCACGGCCTCGTCGACCTCCTCGGGCTCGACCTCGTCGTCGTCGAGCTCGGAGTCGGCCTTCGCCTTGCCCCGACCCTTCGTCTTCGTCGCCGCCTTCGCCGTCGCCGTGCGCGGGGTCTTCGACGCGGTCGACGCCGCCGCCTTCCCGGCGGTCTTCGCCGTCTTCGCAGCGGGCTTCGTCGCGGCCTTCGCCGTCGCGGCTGCTTCGGCCTCAGCCTTCGCCGCCGTTGCGGACTTCGTTGCCATGTTCGACCTCTCTTCACCTTCGCGCGGTCGCCTGCGCCCGGGCGTCGGACGCGTGAGCTCGGACCCGGTGTGTTCGGACACTATGAGGACCCATGTCAAGTCCACCGGTATACATCGCGATCGGGGATCGCGCGGCACGGACGAGAACGGGTCCTCAGTTAATTATACCAGCGCACGCCACCTCGAACGTGCCGGCCCGGCGTCACGCGGCTCACGAACTCGCGCTCTTCTCCCCACAACGCCCGCGCACGCCCGCGAATTCCCGCGCGCTCAGCCACCCAGGGGCGTGTCGTCGTCGCGCCCCCGACGGAAGGCGAGGAATTTCTCCAGCTCTGCCGCGATCTCGTCAGCCGACGGCAGTTCGCCGTCTTCGTCGGTGAGCGGGGAGCGCAGCACGGTGTCCTCCATGTAGGAGTCGTGCCGCTCTTCGAGCGTGCCCACGAGCTTGGCGAGCTCGGCGTTCGCGGCGACCTGCTCGTCGATGCGAGCCCGGAACTCGCGGCCCTGTTCGCGAAGCGCGTCGGTCGGGAAGATCCGCCCGGTCGCCGAGCTGATCGCCTCGAGCGCGCTGATCGCGACGGTCGGATACTCGGTGTCGGCGAGGTAGTGCGGGACGAGCAGCACGAACCCGGTCACCGGCCGCTCGAGCGCGTGCAGCTGATACTCGACGAGGTGCAGCGCGTTCGCGGGCGCTTCGGTGGTGGGGCGCCAGACCGACATGGCCTCGGTGAGCTCCGGGCGGTTGCCGCTGACCGTGAGCGAGATCGGCCGGGTGTGCGGCACGGGCATCGGGATCGCATTGATCCAGGTCACCGTCGACACGCCGAGATCTTCGATGAGTCCGAGGACCGCGGCCCCGAACCGGTTCCACTGGAAGTCGGGTTCGTAGCCGGTGAGGAGCAGGAACTGCTGCCCGATCTCGTCGCGTGCGAGCCGCAGCTGGAGCTTCGGCGGCCGGTAGTCGCCCAGGTGGTCGCCCTCGAAGAGGATGATCGGGCGGCGGGCGCGGTAGTCGAGCAGCTCGTCGGCGTCGAACATCGCGACGAGGGTGGAATCGAGGGTCGAGAGCAGGTACTCCGTGGTCTGCGCGACCGCCGCGCCGGCATCGGCGAAGCCCGTGAGCCCGGCGACGAGCGGGAGCCCCTCGGGCACCCGGACATCCGGGTTCAACTCGTAGAGGGAACGGGGATCGCGCATGCTTCCAGCGTACTGAGGCGGCGAAGCAGGGTCGGCCGGATGCCACGGCGGGAGGGTGTGCCGAGAGCGAACACGTAGCATCGGTGCATGCCCATCCCTTCGCTCGAGCTCAGCGCCTCCCCGGTCTCCGACAGTCCCGCCGACGTGCTGGTGGTGTTCGCCACCACCGGCGACGACGGGCCGCAGCTGGTCGCGCCGTCCGAGTTCGAGTGGGTCACGGCCGAGCTGCGCGCCCTGGGCGCCTCCGGTGCCGCGGAAGAGGTGACCCGGCTCGCGGGCCGCGGAGACCTGGCCGGCCGCGAGCGCGGCGCGCGCATCGTGGCGGTCGCGGGCGTCGGAGAGCGGGCGGATGCCTCGGGCGTCCGTCTCGCCGCGGGGGCCGCACTGCGCGCGCTCAACGACGTCGGGCATGTGGCCATCGCCGCGTCGGAGCTGCCCGCCGAGGCCGTCGCGGCGGCGCTCGAGGGTGCCGCGCTCGGCGCGTACCGCTACAACGAATACCGTTCAGAGCCCAAGCGCGGCGCGGAGCGACTCACGGCGCACACCGCGCTCTCGGCCGAGGCGATCGGCGTCGACCGGGTGTCGATCGTGACCGAAGCCGTGGCTCGCACGCGGGACCTCGTGAACGCCTCACCGGCCGAGCTCTTCCCCGAGGCGTTCGCCTCGATCGCGACGCGGCTCGCTGACGACGCGGGGCTGCAGACCCGGGTGTGGGACGACGCCGAGCTCCGCGCCGATGGCTTCGGCGGCCTCGTCGGCGTCGGTCAGGGGTCGGCCCGAGGGCCACGGCTCGTGCGCATCGAGTACGCACCCGAGGCCGCCGAGTTCACGCTCGCGCTCGTCGGCAAGGGGATCACGTTCGACTCGGGCGGGCTCTCGCTGAAGCCCGGCGCATCGATGGTGGGCATGAAGGGCGACATGGCCGGCGCGGCCGCGGTGCTCGAGGCGATCGTGGCGCTCGCGCGCCTCGAGGTGCCCGTTCGGGTCGTCGGCTGGTTGTGCCTCGCCGAGAACCTGCCCTCCGGCACCGCGCTCCGGCCGAACGACGTGCTGCGCATCCACGGCGGGAAGACCGTGGAGGTGCTGAACACCGATGCCGAGGGCCGGCTCGTCATGGCCGACGCACTCGACGCCGCGAGCGCCGAACAGCCCGACGCGATCATCGACGTGGCGACGCTGACCGGGGCGCAGGTCGTCGCCCTCGGCCACCGCATCAGCGGGTTGATGGGCGACGACGGGCTCGTCGAACAGGTCAGGTCGGCCGCAGACGCGGTCGACGAAGCGGTCTGGCCGATGCCGCTGCCCGACCACCTGCGGCCGCTGCTGAAGTCGGAGGTCGCCGACCTCGTGAACACGAAGCTCGGCACCGTCGTGCCCGGCATGCTGCTCGCCGGCGTCTTCCTCCGCGAGTTCGTCGGACGCGTCGACGGGGGTGCGCGAATCCCGTGGGCGCACCTCGACATCGCGGGTCCCGCCGATCACACGGGCGGTGGCTGGGGCTTCACCGGGCCGGGTGCGACGGGCGTGGCGGTCCGGACGCTCGTGCGCCTGGGCGAGGACCTCGCAGCCAGGTAGTAAGGTCGTGTGGGGCGAAATCACGTCCCAGCAGCCCGCGCCCGAGCACGATTCGGGCGCGGTCCGTGCGGCAGGCCGATCGCAAGGGAGAAATCCGTTTGTCCGAGCAGAACTTTGACCTCGTCGTCCTCGGAGGCGGCAGCGGCGGATACGCGGCGGCGCTTCGCGCCGCGGAACTCGGTTCCACCGTCGCGCTGATCGAGAAGGACAAGCTCGGAGGCACGTGCCTGCACCGCGGCTGCATCCCGACGAAGGCGTTGCTGCACGCCGCCGAGGTCGCCGACAATGCGCGCGAATCTGCGAAGTTCGGCGTCCAGGCGACCTTCGACGGCATCGACATGGCGGGCGTCGCGACCTACCGCTCCGACATCATCGCGAGCAAGTGGAAGGGCCTCCAGGGCCTCATCAAGGCCCGCAAGATCACGGTCGTCGAGGGCGAGGGCCGCCTCGTCGGCGGCACCACCGTGCAGGTCGGCGACGACCGGTACACGGGCAAGGACCTCGTGCTGGCGACGGGTTCCTACTCACGCTCCCTTCCCGGCCTCGAGATCGGCGGCCGGGTCATCACGAGCGAGCAGGCGCTCGAGCTCGATGTCGTCCCCAATCGCGTCGCCGTGCTCGGCGGCGGCGTCATCGGCGTCGAGTTCGCGAGCGTCTGGAAGTCGTTCGGCGCCGAGGTGACGATCGTCGAGGCGCTCCCCCACCTCGTGCCGAACGAGGAGGAGTCGATCTCGAAGCAGCTCGAGCGCGCGTTCCGCAAGCGCGGCATCGAGTACAAGCTGGGCGTCCGCTTCCAGAGCGTGACCCAGAACGAGTCCGGCGTGGTCGTCACGTTGGAGAACGGCGACACCGTCGAGGCCGAGTACCTGCTCGTCGCGGTGGGCCGCGGCCCCGTGACCGCCAACCTCGGCTTCGAGGAAGCCGGTCTCACGATCGACCGCGGCTTCGTCATCACCGACGAGCGCCTGCGCACGAACGTGCCGAACGTCTTCGCCGTCGGCGACATCGTGCCGGGTCTGCAGCTCGCCCACCGCGGGTTCCAGCAGGGCATCTTCGTCGCCGAGGAGATCGCCGGCCTCAACCCCATCGTGGTCGAAGACGTGAACATCCCGAAGGTCACCTACTGCGACCCCGAGGTCGCGTCGGTCGGCTACACCGAGGCACGCGCGGCCGAGAAGTTCGGCGCCGACCAGGTCTCGTCGTACGACTACAACCTCGCGGGCAACGGCAAGAGCCACATCCTCGAGACCAGCGGCTCGATCAAGGTCGTCCGCGTCAACGACGGCCCCGTCGTCGGCGTGCACATGATCGGTGCCCGCGTCGGCGAGCTCATCGGTGAGGCCCAGCTCGCCGTGAACTGGGAGGCGTACCCCGAAGACGTCGCGCCGTTCATCCACGCCCACCCGACGCAGAACGAGGCGCTGGGCGAGGCATTCCTCAAGCTCGCGGGCAAGCCGCTCCACGCGCTCTGAGCGCCACCACCACTGCAATAAGCTAGAAGGCGTCCCACGCTGTGAAGGAGACAAGCGCATGAGCGAATCCGTCAGCCTCCCGGCACTCGGTGAGAGTGTCACTGAAGGCACGGTCACCCGCTGGCTGAAGAACGTCGGCGACCGTGTCGAGGTCGACGAGCCGCTGCTCGAGGTCTCGACCGACAAGGTCGACACCGAGATCCCATCCCCGGTCGCCGGTGTCATCGAGGCGATCCTCGTCCAGGAGGACGAGACCGTCGAGGTCGGCACCGCGCTCGTCACGATCGGTGACGGCTCGGGTGCCGAGGCACCCGCCGAGGAAGCACCCGCCGCGGAAGCACCCGCCGCCGAGGCACCCGCCGCCGAGGCACCCGCCGCGGAAGCACCCGCCGCCGAGGCACCCGCCGCGGAAGCACCGGCCGCCGAGGCACCGGCCGCGGAAGCACCGGCCGCTGAAGCGCCCGCCACGGAAACGCCGGCTGCACCCGCTGCTCCTGCCCCTGCTGCAGCACCCGCTGCGCCGGCACCTGCAGCTGCCCCGGCTCCGGCCGCGCCGGCACCCGCGGCCGCTCCGGCTGCGCCGGCACCCGCTCCGGCTGCGCCCGCTCCTGCTCCGGCTGCGCCGGCACCCGCTCCCGCCGCTGCCGCGCCGTCGAGCGGCGCCCACGCAGGTGGTTCGGGCTACGTCACGCCCATCGTCCGCAAGCTCGCGAACGAGCAGGGTGTCGATCTCGCGTCCGTCACCGGCACCGGCGTCGGCGGTCGCATCCGCAAGCAGGATGTGCTGCAGGCGCAGGGCGGCCAGTCCGCGGCCGCCGCAGCTCCGGCGCGCCCGCAGCTGGAGACCTCGCCCCTGCGCGGCACCACGGTGCCCATGACGCGTCTCCGCAAGGTGGTCGCGGAGCGCGCGGTCGTCTCGATGCAGTCGACGGCGCAGCTGACCTCGGTCGTCGAGGTCGACGTGACACGGGTCGCGCAGTTCCGCGATCAGGTGAAGGGCGACTTCCAGGCGAAGACCGGCAACAAGCTCTCCTTCCTGCCGTTCTTCGCGAAGGCCGCCGTCGAGGCGCTCAAGGCCTACCCGATCATCAACTCCACGGTCGACGGCGACGCGATCGTCTACCCCGAGCGCGAGAACCTCAGCATCGCGGTCGACACCGAGCGCGGTCTGCTCACGCCGGTCGTCCGTGACGCGGGTGAGCTCGACATCGCCGGGCTCGCCGCTCAGATCGCCGACCTGGCCGACCGCACGCGGAACAACCAGCTGAAGCCCGATGAGCTCTCCGGCGGCACGTTCACGCTGACCAACACCGGCTCGCGCGGCGCGCTGTTCGACACGCCGGTGGTGTTCCTGCCGCAGACGGCGATCCTCGGCACCGGCATCGTGGTCAAGCGACCCGTGGTCCTCAAGGCCGACGGGCAGGACACCATCGCGATCCGCTCGATGGTGTACCTCGCGCTGTCCTACGACCACCGCATCATCGACGGTGCCGACGCCGCGCGCTTCCTGAGCGCGGTCAAGGACCGCCTCGAGCACGGCGACTTCGAGGACGACCTCGGCATCTAGCCGAAGATCTCCCGCAGACGCCAACCGGCCTCGCTCCTCATCACGAGGACCGAGGCCGGTTCTCGTTCAGGCTCGCGGTACGGCATCTCGACCAGCCAGGCCCCGCCCATCTCCCCGGTGACCCGCGCGCCGTCGGGTGCGAGCTCAGGTGGAGGCGCGTCAGCGTCACCCGTCTGCACCGCGGCCATCAGCGCCCGATCGGCGGAATCCAGACCCGACCCCGGTTGCAGCACCGCGTCGAGGCAGGCGGCGTCAGCTTCGGCGAAACACTGCGCGCGGACCGCGAGGAGTTCGATCGCCGCCGCGGCCGCATCGGTCTCGGTATCGGTGGCCGGCACTCCGCCCCCGGCCTCGCCCGGTGCCGGATCGCTGGGCGGCGCCGCTCCCTCGGGCTCGGCGGCGGCTCCAGCAGCCACGGCGGACGCTGCGGGCACGGACGCCACCGCGGTCGCGGACCCCTCGTGCTCCGCGGTGGACGGATCGGCGGGCGGCACCAGCGTGAGCGCCAGCACGAGTGCGGCGCCGCCCGCCAGTGCGCCGACGACCAGCACGGCCCGACGGCCCGCGAGCGCGCCGCGGAACCGTGCACGGAGCGCCCCCGCGCGGCTCGGCCCCGCACGCTGTGGTTCGCCATCGGCCAGGGTCTCGTGGATCACGCCGTGGAACGAGGAGAGGCTCCGCGGAAGCCAGCTGCGCGGCGGGGCGAGTTCATCCTCCACGCCGAGCGCTCCGCGTTCCGACGACCTGGCCGCCGGCGACCGCGCCGCGCGCTCGGCAGATGACGCGAGCGCGCCGGCCGTCGTCACGGGTGGCGCGTGGCCGCTCGGATCCTCGACGCGGTGTCGGCGGCCGCCGCCGGCCCGCTCGAACGAGGCCGAGCCGACCGCGACCGGCGCCGGCGCCGCCACCGCGAACAACATGCGTTCGAGCTCGTCGGCGTTCGTGCGGAACGGGCGCACGGCGAGCAGTTCGTCGAGCAGGTGTCTGACCGGGTCGAGTGCACCCGGTGGGCGGGTCATGGCCGAGACGTCGGCGACGAGCCGGCCGAGCGCGCCATACATCTCCCGGACGAGAGCCGTGCGCCCGCCGGGGGCGTCGGCGATCGTGTCGAGTCGCCGCAGTCCGCCGGTGCCGATCACGCGCGGCCGGCCTGAGGCGTCGAACATCACGTCGGACAGCGCCAGGCGAACGTGTGCGAATCCGTGCCGTTCGAGTTCATGCACCGCCACCACGATCGGCGCCAGCACCGTCACCGCCTCGCCCGCGGTGAGTCCGCGGCCGACGGCGATCGCGGCCAGCGTGGGTCCGGCGAGGCGTTCGACCACCACGCAGGTGCGGCCGTCGGCCAGGGTGGCGAGGTCGACCAGCGCGGGCAGCGACGGTGCGATCGCCATCGCCTCCACCTCGGTCGCGATCGCCTCGGCATCGGCGTGAGCGTCGTAGACCCGCATGGCGACCAGTCCGCCGCGCTGATCGGCGGACTCCGCGGTCGGCTCGCCCGGCGGCTGCCCCGGCCGCTCCACGGTGGCGGCGAGATAGACGTCGGCTCGCTCGCCCGTGGCGATGCGCCGCACGAGGCGATAGCCCGCGAGCCGCTCGGCGTCGCCCCCGGTTGGCTGTTTGGCGGTCTCGGCGGACGAGGGCTCCTCGGGCGGATCTGGCGGGGTACGGGAACGACGGCGCATGCCGACGAGTGTGCGCCGTTTCGAGGCATCCGTCGTAGCCGTCCTGCCGATCTGGGAGCCGATGCCAGCGGGATCGGCCTGTGGAGGGCGCGTCCTGAGGATGTGTCGACATCTAGACTGGCCCGATGCTCGACTATGTCGTCACGGGGCTAAGCGCCAACTCCGTGCCATACAGCGAGGGCCTCGCCCTCCAGCGCGCCCTTCATCGGGCGGTCGTCGCGGGGGCCTCCCCCGACACCGTCATCCTCCTGGAGCACGAGTCCGTGTACACCGCGGGCACCCGGACCGCGCCCGACGAGCGACCGGACGACGGCAGCCCTGTCGTCGACGTCGATCGCGGTGGCAAGCTGACCTGGCACGGACCGGGGCAGCTCGTCGGCTACCCGATCCTCCGGCTCGCCGAGCCGTTCGACGTCGTCGGCTACGTCCGTCGGCTCGAGTCGGTGCTCATCGGCGTGCTCGCCGACCTCGGCCTCGAAGGCCGGCAGGTCGCAGGTCGCTCAGGGGTGTGGGTCGGCTCGACGCACCTGGAGAAGATCGCGGCGATCGGCATTCGGGTCGCCGAGGGCGTCACGATGCATGGATTCGCGCTGAACTGCTCCAACTCGACCGATCCGTATGACCGGATCGTCGCGTGCGGCATCCGCGATGCGGGCGTCACCACCATCTCGCGCGTGCTCGGTCGCACCGTGCAGCCTCTCGAAGTGATCGCACCGCTGCAGCGAAGGTTCGACGCCGAGTTCGAGGGCGTCGCCGCGTGAGCGCCGCTCCGGACGGCCGGCGGATGCTCCGCCTCGAGGTCCGCAACGCCCAGACGCCCATCGAACGCAAGCCCGAGTGGATCAAGACCAGGGCGAAGATGGGCCCCGAGTACCGGGCGCTCACCGCACTCGTGCAGGGCGCGGATCTGCACACCGTCTGCCAGCAGGCCGGCTGCCCGAACATCTACGAGTGCTGGGAGGATCGAGAGGCGACCTTCCTGATCGGCGGCGCGAACTGCACCAGGCGGTGCGACTTCTGCCAGATCGACACCGGCAGACCTGCTGAGTACGACCGCGATGAGCCGCGCCGCGTCGCCGAGTCCGTGCAGCGCATGCAGCTGCGCTACGCCACGGTCACGGGCGTCGCGCGCGACGACCTGCCCGACGAAGGGGCCTGGCTCTACGCGGAGACCGTCCGGGCGATCCACGGGCGATCGCCGGGCACGGGCGTCGAGATCCTCGTGCCCGATTTCTCGGGCCGATCCGAGCACGTCGCCGAGGTGTGCTCGGCCGAGCCCGAGGTGTTCGCGCACAATGTCGAGACCGTGCCCCGGATCTTCAAGCGCATCCGGCCGGCCTTCCGGTACGAGCGTTCGCTCGGAGTGCTCAGCGCGGCCCGCCGCGCCGGGCTGATCACGAAGTCGAACCTCATCCTCGGCATGGGCGAGGAGCGCGCCGAGATCTCACAGGCGCTCCGCGACCTCCATGACGCCGGGACCGACCTCGTCACCATCACGCAGTACCTGCGCCCGAGCCCCCGGCACCTTCCGGTCGCCCGATGGGTACGGCCAGAGGAGTTCATCGAGCTCAAGGCCGAGGCCGAGGAGATCGGATTCCTCGGCGTGCTCGCGGGCCCGCTGGTGCGCTCGTCGTACCGCGCCGGGCGGCTCTGGGCGCAGTCGATGCGCGCCAGAGGGCGGGCGATCCCGGCCGGCCTCGCCCATCTCGCCGATGCGTCGAACGGATTCGAGCAGGCGGTGGGCTGAGACATCCGTCACCGATCGCGTGGGCCGCGCGGGCGCCGCGCCCCACCCGTGTTCGAACGGTTCGGGAGTCGTGTCAACGCCGGTATCCTGGACCCTATGGCACGCACCAAGGACCGCTCGTCCGCCCCCAAGGAGCCAGGCCGCCTCAAGCAGATGTGGCAGGTCTTCCAGATGACCCGCCGGTACGACACGACGGCGCCCTGGTTGATGCTCCTCGCGTTCCTCGCGCCCGTCATCGTCGCCCTCGGCCTCGCGATCTGGCTGAGCGGAGGCAACGGCTTCACCATCGCCCTGTGGGTCGTGGCCGGTGCGCTCGCCGGCCTGCTGCTGGCCATGATCATCCTGGGCCGGCGTGCCGAGCGGGCCGCGTACTCGCAGATCGACGGCCAGCCCGGTGCGGTCGGCGCGGTGCTGCGCAGCGGGCTCCGCGGTGGCTGGGTGGGCAACGAGATGCCCGTCGCCGTGAACGGCAAGACGCAGGACGCGGTGTACCGGGCGGTCGGCCGTGGCGGCATCGTGCTGATCGGAGAGGGCGACGCGTTCCGCGCCGAGCGCATGCTCAAGGATGAGCAGCGCAAGGTCGCGCGTGTGCTGCCGAACGTGCCGATCCGCTTGCTCACGGTGGGGCATGGCGACGACTCGGTCGAGCTGCACCGCCTCGGCGCGACGCTCCGGAAGTCGAAGAAGGTGCTGACCAAGCCCGAGGTGCTCGCCGTGTCGAACCGGCTCAACTCGCTGCAGAACTCGCTGCCGATCCCGAAGGGCATCGACCCGATGAAGGTCCGTGCGCAGCGCGGCCGCATGCGCTGACCAGCGACCCACACGACACGGATGCCTCGCGCGACGCGCGAGGCATCCGTTCGTGTGTCAGGCGCGGATCCGGTGCCTTACGAGCGGATGATGAGCGTGCCCGCGATCTTGTCGTGGAGGCCGCGCTGGTCGGAGTCCCACACCAGAGCGGGGATGACGACCGCGAGCAGGAGCGTGCGCACGACGGGCCGCCACAGGCCGATCCAGCCCCCCATGAGCGGCACGACGTTCAGGCCCACGAGGCGGTGCCCGACACTCCCGCCGATGGTCGGGATGAACAGGATCTGCATGACCACGAAGACGCCGAGCGTGACCCACCCGTGGAGCGGCGACTCGTAGGGTACGAAGAACATGGCGACGAGGAGCGCGATGGCCCAGTCGATCGCGAGGGCTCCGATGCGGCGACCGATGCGACCGATCGAACCACGGCCCTCAGCGGGAAGGCCGAGCCGCTCGCCGGGCCATCGACTGGGTTCGACGCCGCCCGACGTGGAGGCCGGCTCGTTCGGAATGCGTTGCGGGTCGGGCATCCGTCGATTCTACCGATCCTTCCGTCGCGTAACATGGCCGAAACATTCGCGTCATGGCCGGGAAACCGCTCCCGGCTAGCGTCGGAGGCGCCTCTGCGAGGTCCCCCGCCGATCCCCACCGCTTGGAGCGTCGTCACATGTTCAAAGATTCGTCTGAAGTCCTCGAGTTCATCAAAGAGACGGACGTCAAGTTCCTCGACATCCGTTTCACCGATCTCCCGGGCGTGCAGCAGCACTTCAACATCCCGGCGGCGACGGTGGACGAGGAGTTCTTCACGGTCGGCCAGCTGTTCGACGGTTCCTCGATCCGCGGCTTCGCGAACATCCACGAGTCCGACATGCAGCTGATCCCCGACGTGTCGACGGCCTACATCGACCCGTTCCGCGTCGAGCGCACGCTCATCATGGTGTTCGACATCTACAACCCGCGCAACGGCGAGATCTACGCCAAGGACCCGCGCCAGGTCGCCAAGAAGGCCGAGAAGTACCTCGCCTCGACCGGCATCGCCGACACCGCGTTCTTCGCTCCCGAGGCCGAGTTCTACATCTTCGACGACGTTCGCTACGAGGTGACCCAGAACGGCAGCTTCTACTCGGTCGACTCCGAAGAGGGCGCCTGGAACACCGGCCGCAAGGAAGAGGGCGGCAACCTCGCCAACAAGACCCCCTTCAAGGGCGGCTACTTCCCCGTCTCCCCCGTCGACAAGCAGGCCGACCTGCGTGACGACATCTCGCTGAAGCTCATCGACGCCGGACTCATCCTCGAGCGCGCCCACCACGAGGTCGGCACGGGCGGTCAGGCCGAGATCAACTACCGCTTCGACACGATGGTGCACGCGGCCGACGACATCCTCAAGTTCAAGTACATCGTGAAGAACACGGCCGAGCAGTGGGGCAAGACCGCCACGTTCATGCCGAAGCCGCTCTTCGGCGACAACGGCTCGGGCATGCACACGCACCAGTCGCTGTGGAACGACGGGAAGCCGCTGTTCTACGACGAGGCGGGCTACGGCGGCCTCTCCGACCTCGCGCGCTGGTACATCGGCGGCATCCTCAAGCACGCGCCGGCACTGCTCGCGTTCACCAACCCGACCGTGAACTCGTACCACCGCCTCGTGCCCGGCTTCGAAGCCCCGGTCAACCTCGTCTACTCGGCGGGCAACCGCTCGGCCGCGATCCGCATCCCGATCACGGGCACCAACCCGAAGGCCAAGCGCATCGAGTTCCGCGCGCCGGATGCCTCGGGCAACCCGTACCTCGCATTCGCCGCGCAGCTCATGGCGGGCCTCGACGGCATCAAGAACCGCATCGAGCCGCACGAGCCGGTCGACAAGGACCTCTACGAGCTGCCAGCCGAAGAAGCCAAGTCGATCCCCCAGGTGCCCGGCTCGCTCGACCTCGTGCTCGACGCGCTCGAGGCCGACCACGACTTCCTCCTCGAGGGCGGCGTGTTCACCAAGGAGCTCATCGAGACCTGGATCGATTACAAGCGCGAGAAGGAGCTCAAGCCCCTGGCCCAGCGCCCGCACCCCTTCGAGTTCGAGCTGTACTACGGCGTCTGATCCAAACGAGGCGAATGCGTAGGAGTGCGTAGCTGCACGCAGCAGTACGTACCTCGTTTCGCCCTGGAGGCTTTCTCCACTTTCTGAGCCCCGGCTCCTGCTGGAATCTCCTAGTTGAGACCAGATGGACCGGGGTTCAGTCGTTCCCGTGCGCGTTCTGCGCACTCCCCCAACAACGACGCGCGTTGGGCGCGCTTGACGAACTCTCACTCGCGCTGAGTACAAGAAGTCCACACTTGAACATTGGCTCGGGCGCCGGCGAACGACCGCGCATAGAGGGACCATGACTACACAGAGCAAGCTGCCTCGTCTCCTCTTGACCCTCGAGCTCTCGGAGTACCTGGATGTGCCGTCTCGCACTTTGGAGGCATCGCGTGCTCGCGCCGGCGGGCTCCCGTTCGTCCAGTTCGGCCGGCAGGTCTGGTACCCGGATGACGCCTCGACCGAATGGATGAGCGAGCGCAAGCCGGTCCCGACCGCGCGTTAGCCCTTCAAAGTCACGGCATGAGGACCATCTACCCGGCAAAACCGGGAAGATTTGACCGATTCTGAACGTGGCGTCGTCGTCGAGCTGATCGAGACGCTGAAGCATCGATCAGGCTCAGCATCCGAGCAGAGCAGCGCGTTCGCCTTGTGCGGCGGAGCATCACAGACCTCACTGGAGTCGCCGTCGGTGCGCGGCGTGGGCTTCCAATTCGCGAGCAGGCTCGACTCTCGTCGGGCCTTCCCGCTCTTCCCAGCACTCGCAGGCAACGGAGCGACCACCCGATCGCCACAGGAGTCCGAGCCTCCCGAGAACGAAAATCTCGTGGACGTCGAGATCATCGCCATCTACTGGTGATGCTGCGCATGGATGCGTCTCGACCCCTTCGTCTCTAACAGCGCAACCAGCGTGCTGGGGCGAGGCACAGCTCCGCCAACTTCAGGTGGCCGGGGTCTTGTGCGCGACGGCGGCGGCGGGCGCCCCACTCCCAATCGCCCGTTTCTAGCCCCGGCCCTCACCTATCCAGATGTCTCTCCACGATTGCCCAGACGCCAGGAGTTCCCGCGTACTCAGTCCGTGGGCGCCGGAATCTGCCCGAATCCGTGCCCACGGGTTCCCGATTCCCGCACGAGCTGTACTACGGGTGTGATCGCCCCGCAGCAGCCCGCGGCTGACGCGAAGCACCGCGTGGCGCTTCCGTAGTCGCACGAGCTTCGGCCTCAGCCGTTCAGAGCCCCAGTGGCTACCGGTTCCTCCCGTGGAGTGCTGGTTGCTACTGGGGCTCTGTCGTTTGCGACGTGCGGGTGTCGGGTCTCGAGCATGCCGCGGCGGAGGCGAGCACCTCCCCGACGTCCGGGCGCCCCAGACAGGGCCGGGCCGTCCCACTCATGCATCGCCGTTCGATCTCTCCTCCGGGGTTGAGATAAACGGAATCATGATTCACTATTATGGTGAATGTAGGTTCCGTTTATCGGATCGACGTCGAGAGACCTGGAGGCACGCGCGTGACGAGCACGACAATCGCGACCACCGAAGCAGGACGAGTGCGAGGAGTGGCGAAGGAGGGGGTCGCGACCTACCTGGGCATCCCCTACGCGGCCGCACCGGTCGGAGAGCTGCGGTTCGCTGCCCCACAGCCGGTGCCGCCATGGGCGGGCGTGCGGGAGGCGGTCGATCCCGGTCCGACGGCGCCTCAGCGTGGCGCGAACCGGTGCGCCGGCATCGACATGTTCCCGATCACGGGCGCCGAGTGGCGGCGGGGCGACGACTTCCTCACCCTGAACGTGTGGGCGCCGATGGAGGGGACGGGGCACCCCGTGATGGTGTACGTCCACGGCGGTGGGTTGACGCTCGGCACGAAGGACGCAGCGGTATACGACGGCCGGAATTTCGCCCGGGACGGCGCCGTCGCGGTGAACATCAACTACCGCCTCGGTGTCGAAGGATTCCTGGCGATCCCGGACGCGCCGACCAACCTGGGCCTCCGAGACATGCTCGCCGCGCTGCACTGGGTGCAGGCGAACATCGAGGCGTTCGGCGGCGACCCGTCCAACGTGACCGTCTTCGGGGAGTCGGGTGGTGGGATCGCGGTCGCTTGCCTCCTGTCCAGCCCGCTGTCGACGGGACTGTTCGCCCGAGCGATCGTGCAGAGCGGGCACGGTTCGGCCGTGTATCCGGTGGCCATCGCACACCGGTTGACCCGGAAGATCGCGGAGCTTCTCGACGTGCCCGCCACCGTGGCTGGGTTCCGGTCAGCGCCCCCAGAGGCTGCGCTGGCCGCACTCGGCCGGGCGTCGCGGCCCGGAACGGTCGATCTGCGCGATGACACGGGTTTCGTGCCCGGCTTCGGGCTCACGGTCATCAACCCGGTCTTCGGTGACGACGTACTGCCGCTGCATCCCCTCGACGCACTCGAGGACGGAGCGGGTCAGGAGGTCGATCTGCTCATCGGCACGACCGAGGACGAGTTCAACTTCACCACCGCGCCGTTGCGAGCGGTCCTCGCCCCGACGTGGTTGGCCCGGCTGATCCTGCGTCGCCTGACGCCCGAGGCGGACGAGCTGATGCACGCCTACCGGGAACAGGATCGTCGGGCTCGCGGCGGAGTCGTCATGTCCCGCATCCTTGGAGACCTGGCATTCCGCGGGCCCGCCCGGGAGTACGCCGGGGCACACCGGGGACGCACGTTCTTCTACGAGTTCGACTGGGACTCACCCGCCAGCGGCGGGCGCCTCGGCGCGGCCCACGGCACCGACATCGCGTTCGTGTTCGACACGCTGCCCTCGGTCACCGGCAAGCGCGGCATCCTCGGCACCAACCCGCCGCAGCGACTCGCCACCAGGATCCACGGCACCTGGCTCGAGTTCGCCGCCGACGGCCGCATCCCCTGGGGTGAGTACGACGCGCACCACCGCCGCGTGCACCGCCTCGCCGCGGACACCACCATCGACGAAGCACCCATCCTCGCTTCTACGATGAGCTCGACTCGCGCGACCGCACGGCCTTGATCCTGACCGGCTCCCCCGGGCCGAGCCCCGGATAGGCTCGTCACACAGCGCACGCGAGAGAGCCCGGCAGCGAAGGAGAATGATGCGTTCCGACGCCCGCCGCAATCAACAGCGGATCGTGGACGCGGCCCGTGAGCAGATCAGCAGCCACGGACCCGACGTCCCAATGGAACAGATCGCCGCGGTCGCCGGCGTGGGCGTCGGGACCCTCTACCGGCACTATCCGACGAAAGCCGATCTCGTTCACGCCATCCTCACCGAGTACATCGAATCCCTCATCGCTCAGGCGGAGGAGGCCGCCCAGCACCTCACGAGACCGAGCGATGCGCATCGGGCCATCGTCGCCCTGCTGCAGGACTTCCTCGAGACCGCAGCGACCAACCGGGCGCTCAAACAGGCCGCGGCGGCACTGAACGAGACGCACGCCACCGTCGACCAAGACGACCGTGCCCGAACCGCCCTGAGTGCGCTCGTCGCGTCCGCCTCCGCGGACGGTGACCTGAACCCGGGTGTGACGGCGGACGACGTCCTGCTCCTCATGAACACCGCCCCCACGCACCTGGCACCGCTCGAACGGAGACGATGGCTCGAGATCTGCATCGCCGGCATCAGCCGCGAGCCGACTCCGCTCAGCTCGCGGGAAGCCGAGCCGCCGCGCGTCCAGAAGGGCTCGACACGGCCGACGGGTTCATCGCCGACATCCGCACGCTCACCCACCTCCTGAAGAACTCGCCGACCGGTGGCCCCGGAGCAGCGTGTGCGCGTCACCGAGCGGCCTGCCCTCCACGCAGCCCCTGCGTCACGTGCAGTGATGCGAGCAGTTGCAGCTTCTCCGCGCTGGGCGAGGAGGGGGCCGCGCTGTAGACGATGAGCTGGGTTCCCGGCGCACCGCGGACCTCGAAGGCGTGATGGTCGAGGACGAGTCCCCCGACCGCGGCATGATGGAACGCCTTGGCGGCGTGGGTCTTGCCGCGCACCTCGTTCGCGCGCGCCCACAGCGCCCGGAAGGCATCGCTGGCCGCCGACGTCTCGATGACCAGCCGTCGCACCTCATCGGCGGATGCCACATATGACTGTGCCAGCCGCAGACTCGCGACGCAGGACTCGGCGGCGCGCTCCCAGTGCACGTAGAAGTCCCGTCCCGCAGGATCCACGAAGATCATGCGCGGGAGGTTGTCGATGCGCTCGAACGCCGAATGCAACGCACCGGCGAGCGGGTTGTGTGCGAGGACGTTGAGTTGGCGATCGATGATCATCGCCGGGGTCTGCGACCACGCATCGAGCAGGTCTCGCAGCGGCTGCGGCACGGGTGCGGCGGTCGCGGGTCTGATGACGGGCGCCAGTCCGGCGAGCCGGAAGACGTACTCGCGCTGATCGGCGTCGAGGTGCAGCGCGTTCGAGAGCCCGTCGAGCACCGATGGCGAAGGATGGGTCTCGCGACCCTGCTCAAGGCGCGTGTAGTAGTCCACGCTGATCCCGACGAGCATCGCCACCTCCTCACGCCGCAATCCGGAAACTCGCCGCCCGGGGTTCGTCTCGAGCCCGACCTCGGCGGGTTGGACCTGTCCGCGACGGGTCTTCAGATAGGTGCCGAGGGCGGAAGTCATGCTTCGACCGTAGGTCGAAACCTCTAGCCGTGCCAGGGCGTGGCGCACCCCGGCTGTACCGGCGCTCATTCACGGGTCATGACGAACCCGGCGTGGTGGAGCGTGCCGTCGAGCATCTCGCCGAACGCCCAGAATCCCGAGTCGTCGAGGTAGGTGATGCGTTCATCGCGGACCCAGTACCGGCCGGTGTAGGCGTTCGCTCGGCCACCCCGGGTCTCGGAGTATCGACCTTCCGCGGTCAGATGCTGCTGCAGTCCGCGGCCCGGATCTTCCCACGTCCCCACCCAGCGGGCCTCGGCCGCAGGGTCGATCAAGTCGTCGCCGGCGGTGCGGGTCGGCGCACCCTCCCAGGCCTCGAGGTGTCCCCCGACATACACGGCCACCAGGTCGTCGGGGTCGACCACCAGCATCCGGCGGATCTGGGACTCGCTGACCGGACGCCGGATCACCGCGAAGGTGGCGGGATTGCCAGGCCGCAGGTCGTAGATCGCGCGCTGGGCGTCGGGGCGTTCGGCCAGGGCGCTCTCCACCATGAGCGGCACCGCATGGGCGCCGCCGGCGTCGACCACCGCGGCGTCGCCGGCGGGCCTTCCGTCCACGAAGACACCATCGGAGATCCGCAGTTCACCGGCCGCCGCACCGCCGTCCGTCTGCATCACGAGTGCGCCCATGACGACGAGGACTCCCGCCGCACCATCATGCATCGATTGCTCCGGTCGTCGGTCGGCGTTCGGGGCCGAGGTCGGGGGCGCGGTCGCGGGCGTGGGCGTGGGATCTGCTCCGCGGCCACCGTCGCACGCGGTGAGGAGCGCCATCGCCGCAGCCGCGACGGTGCTCACGACGGACGAGCGGGCGGCGCGATACGAGCGAGGACGACGTGCCATGCGTGCTCCAGCGTCGGTGGTCACTGATCGCGAGCCTCGGTGGCGGCCAGACGCCCAGCGATCGCCGCGACGGAATCGTGGACCTGCGCACGCAGTGCATCGACATCCACACCGACGAGCTGACCGCCCCACTTGCGCACGTGCCCCGCCACCCACACCGAGGAGATGTTCGCCCGGTCGGCACCCAGGACGAGTGTGCCGATGGCGTCGTGCAACGGCATCGTGTTGATCGCCTCCGCGTCGACGACGATGAGATCAGCCTGTTTGCCCGGTGTGATCGATCCGACTCGATCGTGCAGCTGCAACGTACGCGCGCCGGACAGCGTCGCGAAGTCGAACACGTCGTGCGTGGTGATCCGGAGCGGCTCCTCGAGGCTGCCGTATGCGGCGTTCACGGCACGCATCCGCTGAATCGTCAGCAACCCCCGCATCTGCGTGAACAGGTCAGAGGCGAGTGCGACCTCCACATCGACCGAAAGGCCGGGGCGGATGCCGTGAGCGAGTGCCTCGTCGACGGGTGGAACGCCATCTTCCAACCCGATCTGCGCATCGGACGTGGGTGCGAGCGAGACAGTCACGCCGTGATCGCGCATCGCGGCCCATGCCCGCCCCGACAGTGCTGTGGAGTGGATCGATTCGATGTGCGGCCCGAGAAGTCCCTGCGCTTCCCAATCGACGATGGCCGCTGACGCCGCCGGGCCGAACATCACATCCAGGCTGACACCGATGTCGAGGTCGCGGGCGAGTTCGGCCAGCTCAGGACCGAAGGCCAGTCGCTCCCCTGCGATGTCGGGGGTGGCCAGCGCGGCCAGCCGCAGGGTGACGAGCTGATCGTCGGACGGCACATAGGTTGACCGCAGTCGGTGCAGATCGTGCGGCCACTGTCCGTCCCAGTCCCCGAAGTGGGGCGCCATCGACGCGTGCACCCCACGGATGCCGGACTCCATCAGCGCCGTGATCGCGGCATCCGAGTGTGCACCGGTGCGAGCGTTGTGCGAGAAGTCCAGCATGGTGGTGATGCCGCCGTCGAGGGCGGTGAGCGCCGCGAGACGGGTGCCGATGGAGATGTCCTCCGGCCCGTATGCGGGGGCGACCCGCACCAGCGTCGCCTGGAGGTAACCCATCAGGTCGTCGACGTCGGGGATCGTTCGGCGCATCTGCGCCTGCCACGCGTGTCGGTGGGTGTCGATCATGCCCGGCGCGACGATGCTCCCTGAGACGTCGATCGTGATCGCCTGGTCGAGCTGCAGATCTCGGCCCACGTCGACGATGTGAGACCCGCGGATCAGCACACTGCCACGCTCGAGGACTCCCAGGCTGGGGTCCATGGTGACGACGGTCGCCCCGGTGAGCAGCACGAGGCGCTCGGGGTCCGCAGCAGAGCGCTGCAGTGCGTCGAAGCTCTGGCTCTGGTCGGTCGAGTCCAGCTGGCCGGACAAAGCGGTGATCATGACCATCAGCCTCCGCCTCCTCGCGATGCCGCGGAAGGCCGCACCGCACCCAGGACGTGAGACACCCCCGCTCACTCCCAGCGGAAGAGCAGCGCGGCGACGACCCCGCCGAGGGTCGTGAGCGGTTCGGGCAGCGCGTCGCGGCCGCCGAACATCCCGCCGAGGGCGCCGAACGCGAAGAACACGATGAGGCCGATCGCCACCGCCGAGTTGGGCGTGGGCGCCACGGCGGCGACCATCATGCCGACGCTGTACATGGCGAGCATCGCCAGCAGGCCGACCCCGACGGCGACCCCGAGGTGGACGGGCGGGTTCGCCCCGAAGGCGACGGCGGCGACGGTGAGCGCGAGCGCGATGCCGAACACGGCCTGGATGACGCTCACGACCACCTGCGCGATGAGCACCATCGCCGGGGATGGCCGCCCCGCGAGGGCGAGCGCGATCGAGAGCCGCTGCTGCTGACCGCCGGAGAGCTTCTCGAATCGCGTGCCGCGCTGTTCGTCGAGCGCGACCATGTCCAGGAGTTCCGCGGCGGGGCGCGGGTTCGGATAGAAGCTCCGGTACAGCTCGAGGAGCTCGGACACGCGTAGCGCACCGTGCAGGTACGCCTGTTGGAGCTGCACGCCGAGGACCTGACGAACTCGGGCGCGGTCACGGCGAGGATCGAGGCCCAGGACTCGCACCCGGCCGCGGTCGGGTGCCCGGAGTCCGGCGATCATCTCCACGGTCGTGGTCTTGCCCGCCCCGTTCGCACCGAGGATCCCGAACGTCTCACCGGCCTCGACGCGGAGGCTGACGTCGGCGACGGCGATGGTCTGCCGGTAGTGTTTCGCGAGCCCTTCGGCGAGGATCGCGGGTTCGGTCGTATTCATGCTTTCACGCTAGGAATGGGCGCACCGGTTTCGCGCGTGCGGGAAGTCACCGCTCCCACCCATGACTTTCGGCAGAGGAGCGGCCTGCTGCACCCTATGGATCCTCGGCACAACATAGCTTCGTGGGAGCAACGTCAGGTCGTGCGGGATTTGGAGCCCAGCGGCCAGCTGATTCCATCGACCTTCGATCCACGCGCGGCCTTCACCTGAATCTCGACCAGTCGCCGCTGATGTCCTTCGGCCAGTACCGCAAGGATGTCAGTGCGCTCGAGGCCGTCGCGGGTGAGCGCCGGCGCCCATCCGCGCCGCGCCAGCTCGGCAGCAACGTGATGCTCGCCGATCGTCTTCGTCTGCTTCGTGTCCACCATCGTTTTGACTGTAGCGAGAGGCTCCGACTGCGGGCGATTCTGATCCGCTGTCCTCGCGACTGACCAACTTGATGGAGACTCAGAGCCGTCGCGAGGTACGACCTCCAGTGAACCTGTGCAAACTGCGCACAAGTTGCAGAGCCTCCCAAGCCCCAGGATCGAGCCGCTCTCTGTGTGGACGGACGAGGCCATGACGGCGCTCAGAGTGTGACTGAGGTGGGTCCACACTCTTGCCAGACCGAAGGCCGGCCGCGCGAGAAGCGCCGAACTCGGTCCAATGCGACGGACCACGTAGCGTGGAGAGGTCAAACGTTCGGGATCTCCGAACTGCCCCGGGGCGCCGCAGATGGCGGGACAGGTGTCCATTAAGTGGCCAGAAACTACCCGAAGTGTCCACGAGTAGGACCCTGACTAATGCCCTACTTTCCCGGAATCACGGGGTTTTCGGGAGGAACGCCCAACACGAGCTGCGTTCGAGCGCCGTCGCCTGGTCTGTTGACGACACCGAGCGCATCAACCGCGGTGCGATGTCACGCCGGGCGTCCGCGAGCGGTCGCGTCAGCCGCGCTTGACGACGAAGAAGGACCCTCCGAGCGCGCCCGGAGGGTCCTTCGGCACGTCAGGTCACACCGCGCGCCGGGTCATGCTCAATAGTTCTGGTACCGGTAGTCGGTGTAGCTGCCGTCCGCGTTCTTCCAGACGGCCACACACGCCTGGCCGTTGTCACGGACGACGACCTCCCCGCCTCCCGAGGCAGATGCGGCGCTCGCCCCGGCGAGGGCCAACGCGCCGGCGAGGCCGACGGTTGCGAGCGAGCCGACAGTGATGCGGCGAACAGAGATGGCCAAAGGAGTACCTCCCAATCTCAAGGCGAAGCGAAATGCTGCGCGTGTTTCCGTTTCCACGGTAGAGGTCGCCAGTTCACGCGTGCAGGCCTTGACATTCCGGATCGGGACCCCCGGCATCTGAGCGAGGGACTCGGTCGCTCAGATCAGCGGGGACGCCCATCTCATCGCTCGTCTGTTGTCGGTACCGCGTCGGCGACGCGCCGGCGCATCGCGAGTGCGGCCCCGACCGTTGCCAGGAGGACGAGCGCGGTGAAGACGACGAGTACCGGCACGAGCGGTGCGACGACGAGGGCGGCGCCGAGCCCGAGCACCGGGAAGGCGACGCCAGAGTAGGCGATGAGGAAGAGCAGGGCGAGGGTCTCGCCGCGGCGCTGTGGGTCCGCGACGGTGGCGGCCGTCGCGACGGCAGACTTGAAGAGGACGCCGACGCCGAGACCCGCGATCACGCCGCCTGCGATGAAGACGGCGAGCAGCGAGGCCACCGCACCGATCGCGACACCGACGAGTCCCGCGCCGCAGGCGATCGCAGCGAGCATCAATTGGGTCCGCAGGGCGATCGACCCGAGGGCGAGCTGGCCGAACGCCGACGCGCCGAAGATGGCGAACGTCACGGCACCGGCGACGAGGTGATCACCCTCGTCGAACGTCTCGACGAGGAACGTCGGCGTGAGCGACGAGAGCAGACCGAAGACCGCGAACCCGGCGAACGCACCGAACGCCGCGGGCCGGAACACCGCTCGCGCGGCCGGCGCGATCGAGAGCCGCTGCGGACGGTAGGCGACCCGCGTCTCCGGCCTCGGCACCGTCTCGGGCACGAGCATGAATGCGAGCGCGATCGCGAGCAGGAGGACAAGGAACACGAGATGCGGCAGCACGAGCGGAGCAGGCAGCGTCTCGGCGAAGAGCCCGCCGACGAGCGGGCCCAGCGCGAGCCCGCCGAGGTTCGCGGCGCTCGCGATCGAGGCGGCGAAGACCGGCGACTCCCCCGGCCTGGCCGCCGCGCGAAGCTCACCGAGGTACGCGGTCGCGGTCGCCGTGAACAGGCCGATGCTCGCGCCGTTCACCAGGCGCGCGGCGATGAGCCCGGCGACCTCCTGCTGCCAGATGAGGAACATCGCCGCCGAGCCTGCGGCGACCAGGGTCGCGATCACCAGCACCTTCCGCCGGCCGACCCGGTCGCTCACATGCCCGGCCAGCACCAGCGCGACCATGACTCCGAGCGCGTACGCCGCGAAGATCACGGTGATCACGGAGACCGGGAACCGGTCGGCGCGCTCGTAGAGCGGATAGAGCGGCGTCGGCACCGTCGAGTACGACATGAACAGCAGAAATCCGGCCGCGACGACCCAGAACCCGCGTGCGTGACCGATGCTCACGCGCTCATTCTGCCGGTCGGCGGCTCCGGACCGCACGCATCTGCCGCGTCGGATGCCGCGTGGGATGTCGCGAACGGATGCCTCAGCGACTCGGCTCGCGGCGCGGCTCGACGCCGTAGAACCCGCGTTCGAAGACCGCGCGCGCCCGGCGCGTCGCCGCGAGGTAGTCCTCCTCGAGCTGGCTCGCGGAGCCCGGCGGGTAGCCCATGATGCGCGCGACGCCCTCGAGCGAGGGCCGGTCGACGGGCAGCACGTCGGTCGTCTTGTCCAGCCAGAGCGTGAGCGCCGAACGGGCGCGTGAGGCGAGGATCCAGGCGGCGCGCAGCGTCTCCGCATCCTCGGCGGCCACCAGGTCGGCCGTGACGGCCTGCGTCAGCGCATCGAGCGTCGACGTCGTGCGGAGCGCCGGCACCTTCGCCGCATGCTCCAGTTGCACGAGCTGGATGTACCACTCGACGTCGGAGAGGGAGCCGCGCCCGAGCTTCAGGTGGCGGGCCGGATCGGCGCCCTGCGGCAGCCGCTCGTTCTCCACGCGCGCCTTGATGCGCTTGACCTCGCGCACGTCGCGCTCGGAGATCGCTTCGGGGTATCGCACCGTGTCGGCGAGTTCCGTGAAGTCCGCGATGAGCGAGGCATCCCCCGCGACGCCCCTGGCACGCAGCAGGGCCTGCGCCTCCCAGGTGAGCGACCAGCGCGCGTAGTACGCCCGGTACGCCTCGAGCGAGCGCACGATCACGCCGTTCCGCCCCTCTGGCCGGAGGCCGGCGTCGAGATCGAACGGCAGCCGAGCGTCCTCGGTGAGGCGCACCAGTTCCGCGACGATGCGCTGCGCGCGCGGGTGCGCCGTCTCAGCCGCATCGCCCACGGCGCGGTAGACGTACATGATGTCCGCGTCCGAGCCGATGCCGAGCTCCCGCCCACCGAAGCGGCCCATGCCGATCACGGCGAACTCGAGGCCGTCGGACTCGATGCCGTCGGGGCCGGGTCGGCGGATCGCCTCGACGACCCCCGCGATGTGGTTCTCGGCCACGTCGCTCAACCCGTGCCCGAGCTCCTCGATCGTGCACACATCGAGGATGCCGGCCAGCGCGAGCCGCAGCACCTCGCGGCGTCGCATGGCGCGCAGCACATTCGCCGCGGCATCCGCCGTCGCATGCCGTGCGAGCACCGCACGCGTCTCGTCGCGCAGCGACGCGAGACTCCGCGGTCGCAGCTCGTCGAGGTCCTCGAGCCAGGCGACCGCCTCGGGTGTGCGCTCGAGCAGCTCACCGACGAAGCGTGACCCGGCGAGCACCCGGGTGAGGCGCATCGCGGCATCGGACGAGTCGCGCAACAGTCGCAGGTACCAGTGCGTGCCGCCGAGCGTGTCGCTCAATCGCCGGAACGCCAGCAGCCCGTAGTCCGGATCGGCCCCCTCGGCGAACCACGACATGAGCACGGGCATGAGGTGCCGCTGGATGGTCGCCCGCCGCGAGACGCCCGCCGTGAGCGCACCGATGTGGGCGAGCGCGCCGCGCGCGTCACGGAACCCGATCGCGGCGAGTCGCGCCTCGGCCCGCACACTCGTGAGCTCGAGCCCGCCCGCGGGCAGCCCGGCGACCGCCGAGAGCAGCGGGCGGTAGAACAGTCGCTCGTGCAGGCCGCGCACGCGCTGGCGCGTCGCCTGCCAGGTCGCGGTGAGCTCGCCCGCATTGCGCCCCAGCCCGGAGGCGCGAGCGAGGACCCGCAGCTCCTGGTCGGACGTCGGCATGAGATGCGTCCGGCGGAGCCGCGACAGCTGGATGCGATGTTCGAGCACCCGGAGCATCCGGTAGTCGAGCGCGAACTCGGAGGCCTCCTCGCGCCCGACGTACCCTTCGGCCGCGAGTGCCGCGAGCGCCGGCAGCGTGCCCGGCTGCCGGATCGAGTCATCGGATGCTCCGTGCACGAGCTGCAGCAGCTGCACCGTGAACTCGATATCACGAAGCCCGCCCGGACCGAGCTTCAGCTGCACGTCGACCTCGTCCGCCGGGATGTGGGCGGTGACGCGCTCACGCATGCGTTGCACCGACTCGACGAAGCCGTCCTGGGATGAGCTCCCCCACACCTTCGGCCCGACCGCCGCGAGGTACCTCCCGCCGAGCTCGCGATCGCCCGCGAGCGGGCGGGCCTTGAGCAACGCCTGGAACTCCCAGCCCTTCGCCCACCGGTCGTAGTACTGCACATGGGACTCGAGCGTGCGCACCAGCGCACCATCCTTGCCCTCGGGGCGCAGGTTCGGGTCGACCTCCCAGAGCGGCGGTTCCACGCCGGCCTCGCCGATGATGCGCTGGGCGAGCATGGCGAGCCGGGTCGCGATCTCGATCGCGCGCCCCGTGGCGACGACCTCGTCGTCGGCCGATTCCCCCACGTAGATGACGTCGACGTCGCTCACGTAGTTCAGCTCGCGCGCGCCGGCCTTGCCCATGCCGATGACCGCGAGGCGTGTCGCTTCGACCTCGGCCACCGGGTACTTACCCGGCGCCGCAGGCTCGCCCGGACGTCTCCCGATCTCGGCGCGTGCGAGCTCGAGCGCCGCGTCGAGCGCCGCGCCCGCGAGATCGGCGAGCCCCTCGGCGATCGTGTCGACGGCCTCGACCGCGCTCGGCCTCGTGAGATCCCAGACCGCAATGCGCGCAAGCAGGCGCCGATACCGCGTGCGAAGGGCCCTGGTCGCCCGGTCGAGGTCGACCCCGTCGCTGTTCGCCTCGGCGACCGCCTCGATGAGCCGTGCCGTCGCGGACGGCTGATGTTCGGGTGCGCGCGGCTCCTCGGCGAGCAGCACCAGCTCGCTCGGGTGCCGTTCGAAGAACTCCGCCAGGCCACGTGACGCGCCCGTGACCCGCGCGAGCCGCTCTGCGGCGCGCGGATCGTCGAGGAGACGGTCGACCGCCTCGGGTGCACGTTCGCGCAACCGCATGGTGGCCGCGACGGCGGCGTCTGGATCGGCCGCGACCGCGAAGACCGTGATCAGAGTGTCGGGCGCGACCCCGCTCGTCTCCGCAAGCTCACCGAGTGCGGCCGAGGCTCGATCGAGGTCGTCGAATCCGGCGCGCGCCAGCGCGCCGAGCAGGCTCGTGCGACGAGACATCCGGCTGCTCGTCTAGAGGATCTCGAGGTTCCGCTGCAGCTCGAAGGGCGTGACCTGCGCGCGGTAGTCGCGCCATTCGGCGCGCTTGTTCGCGAGGACGAAGCTGAACACCTCTTCGCCGAGCGTCTCGGCCACGAGCTCCGACTCCTCCATGAACTCGATCGCGTGATCGAGGCTCGCGGGCAGCGGGTCGTAGCCGAGCGCGCGCCGCTCGCTGTCGCTCAGCGTCCAGACGTTGTCCTCGGCCTCGGGCGGAAGCTCATAGCCTTCCTCGATGCCCTTGAGTCCCGCGGCGAGCAGCAGCGAGTATGCGAGGTACGGGTTCGCGGCCGAGTCGATCGCGCGGTACTCCACGCGCGCACTCTGGCCCTTGTTCGGCTTATAGAGCGGCACGCGCACGAGCGCCGACCGGTTGTTGTGCCCCCAGCAGACGAAGCTGGGTGCCTCGTCGCCGCCCCAGATGCGCTTGTACGAGTTCACGAACTGGTTCGTGACCGCCGAGATCTCGCGCGAATGCCGCAGCAGACCCGCAATGAACTGTCGGCCGATCTTCGACAGCTGGTACTGCGCGCCCGCCTCGTAGAACGCGTTGGCGTCGCCCTCGAACAGGGAGAGGTGCGTGTGCATGCCACTGCCCGGATAGTCGGAGAACGGCTTCGGCATGAACGTCGCGTACACGCCCTGCTCGATCGCCACCTCTTTGACGACCGTGCGGAACGTCATGATGTTGTCGGCCGTCGTGAGCGCGTCGGCGTACCGGAGGTCGATCTCGTTCTGGCCGGGACCGGCCTCATGGTGGCTGAACTCGACGGAGATGCCGAGGTCTTCGAGCATCCGCACCGAGCGGCGGCGGAAGTCGTGAGCGGTGCCGCCCGGGACATTGTCGAAGTACCCAGCTGAGTCGACGGGCGCCGGCCCCTCGGACCCGTACTTCGACGACTTGAGCAGGTAGAACTCGATCTCGGGGTGCGTGTAGAAGGTGAAGCCGCGGTCGGCTGCGCGCGCGAGGGTGCGCTTCAGCACATTGCGCGGGTCGGAGACCGCGGGCTCGCCATCGGGCGTCGTGATGTCGCAGAACATGCGCCCGGTGGGGTCGATCTCGCCGCGCCACGGCAACGTCTGGAACGTCGTCGGGTCGGGGTACGCCAGCAGGTCGGACTCATAGGTGCGGCTCAGGCCCTCGATCGCCGAACCGTCGAAACCGATGCCCTCGTTGAATGCGCCCTCGACCTCGGCGGGCGCGATCGCGACGGATTTCAGCGTGCCCACGACGTCGGTGAACCAGAGCCTGACGAACTTGACCCCTCGCTCCTCGATGGTCCGGAGCACGAAGTCCCGCTGCTTGTCCATGCACACCCTTCCTCGCTCGTTTCAGCGTACTGGCTCGCGGGCGCCGGACCGCACCGCGCAGCGCCGCGACACGGCGTCACCCGCCCCCGCCTGGAGGGTGGCCGCGGGCGGGCGGGCGGTGTTCGGCCGTGTGCGAGACTGTGGCCATGCCTCCTGAGTCCAACCCCGTCAACGCCGACGCGACCGCTCCGCACGCGGGTGAGCAGACCCCGTACGGCGGCGCTGCGGCGAAGGTCGCCGGTCCGAAGCGGGTCCGTACGCGGCACTTCCAGAACGCCAAACGCGAGGGCATCAAGATCACGGGGCTCACGAGCTACGACCAGCTCACGGCGCGCATCTTCGACGAGGCGGGCATCGACTTCCTGCTGGTCGGCGACTCGGCCGGCAACACCGTGCTCGGCTACGACACGACGCTGCCGGTCACCATCGACGAGCTGATCCCGCTGACCCGCGCGGTCGCGGGCGCCGTGACCCGCGCCTTCGTCGTCGCGGATATGCCGTTCGGGTCATACGAGAACGGGCCGGAGGAGGCGCTGCACACCGCGATCCGCTTCATGAAGGAGACCGGCGCGCATGCGGTCAAGCTCGAGGGCGGCGAACGCAGCCGCAAGCAGATCCATCGCATCGTGCAGGCCGGCATCCCCGTCATGGGCCACGTCGGCTACACACCGCAGAGCGAGCACGGGCTCGGCGGCCACCTGATCCAGGGTCGCGGCGAAGGCCTCGACCAGTTGCTCGCCGACGCGATCGCGGTCCAAGAGGCGGGCGCGTTCGCGGTCGTCCTCGAGATGGTGCCGGCGGATGCCGCGAGGCAGGTCACCGAGCGCCTGTCCATCCCCACGATCAGTGTCGGGGCCGGCCCGCACACCGACGGGCAGCTCCTCGTCTGGACCGACTGGGCGGGGCTCACGACCGGACGCATCCCGAAGTTCGTCAAGCAGTACGCCGACCTCGCGGGCATCCTGAGCGGTGCCGCCAAGGCGTGGGTCGCCGACGTCGCAGACGGCACTTATCCCGACGCCTCACACTCGTACGAGTGAGGCGGAGCGCCGAGCGCTAGTCTTCGGCGCGCTCCTCCTCGGCCCACTTCGCGCTGTTCGCGCGGAGGATCTCGAGCGCGCGCTCGGCCTCCTCGCGAGTGGCGAACGGGCCGACGCGGTCGACGGACGGCGACTCGAAGCCGTACTCCACCTCACCGGTGTGCATGTTGTACCAGTACTGGTGCTCGATATCTTCGGCCATAGGCCGATCCTATGCCCGTGACGGTACATTGGGCCGCGGGTTGCGGGCGCGTGGCGCGATAGGGTGACGCCATGGCGACATCCCACGCGATCGGCATCGACATCGGCGGCACAGGCATCAAGGCTGCGGTCGTCGATCTTGCGACCGGTGACCTGGTCTCCGACCGGCGCAAGCTGGCGACTCCTGAGGGCGGCCGACCGGCCGACATCCTCAAGGCGACGCGCGAGCTCCTCGCCGAGTTCGACGATCCGGCCGGCCCGCGCCTGCCGATCGGCGTCTGCTTCCCGGCGATCGTGAAGCGCGGGCACACGCTGTCCGCGGCGAACATCTCCGACGAGTGGATCGGCCTGCCGGCCGAGCAGATGTTCGAGCAGGAGCTCGGGCGCGACATCCACTTCATCAACGACGCGGATGCCGCAGGCTACGCCGAGACCCGGTTCGGTGCGGCCAAGGGCGTCGACGGCCTCGTGATCCTGACGACGCTCGGCACCGGCATCGGCAGCGCATTCCTGTACGACGGCGTGCTCATTCCGAACACCGAGCTCGGGCATCTCGAGATCGACGGCCATGACGCCGAGCGTCGCGCCGCCTATTCGGCGATGGAGCGCGAGTCGCTCTCGTGGGAGGACTGGGCCGAGCGCCTGCAGCGCTACTACTCGGTCGTCGAGTTCCTGTTCTCCCCCGACCTGTTCATCGTCGGCGGCGGCGTGTCCAAGCATCAGGAGCACTTCCTGCCGCTCCTCGACCTGAAGACGCCGATCGTCCCGGCGGTGCACCGCAACAACGCCGGGATCCTCGGGGCCGCGTCGCTCGCCTCGCGCTGAGCCGCTCGATACGGTGGTATGCACGGCCGGTCGGCCGTGACTGACGTGTCAGGAGAACGAGATGAGCAACAAGACCCCGGCGGAGGAGAAGATCCGCGAGGAGCGCGAGCACCGCGAGGCGGAGCGCGAGCGCGAGGAGCGCCAGGAAGAGGCGCGCCTCGACGACCAGGACCGCTGAGCGCACGGCCCCGTTGGTCGAGGCGCCCCGTCGGTCGAGGCGCACGCTGCCGCGTCGAGACCGATCTCGAGACGCTCCTTCGTCTCTCCTCGATCAACGGGGACGGCCGCCTGGAGATGGTGCGAGCGGGCCGGCTGATACGCCGGGTTCTGTTCACCGGGCGCTTGCGCGACACCGGCTGGACGGCCATCTCTCTCGGGACTACGTTGCCGTAGCCCTCTAGCGGCCTACCCGGGAACGGGGCGGGCAGCCCCATGGTTCCCTGTCTGGCCTTGCTCCGGACGAGGTTTACCGAGCCGACCGCGTCACCGCGGCCGCTGGTGGGCTCTTACCCCACCGTTTCACCCTTACCGCGGGCCGGAGCCCGTGGCGGTCTGTTCTCTGTGGCACTGTCTCGCGGGTTGCCCCGGGTGGGTGTTACCCACCGTCCTGCCCTGCGGAGCCCGGACGTTCCTCGGCGCCCGATCGCTCGGGCGACGCGGCCGTCTTGCCGACCCACTCGCCTCTCAAGGCTAGCGGACGCCGAGGCCTGCTCCCGCTGCGCCACTTCTGCGGGTCCGCGCCATCACTGCTGGCGCGGACCCGCAGAAGTGGCGCGGAGCGCGCGACGACGGATGTCTCGGTCAGAGCCCCGACTCGTCGGTGCGCACGAGGATGCGGTCGCACTCGGGGCACTGCAGCACGTCGTCGGGCGCGGCGCGGCGCACCGCTTCGAGGTCCGACCCGGTCAGCGTCATCGTGCACCCGCCGCAGGTGCGGTGCTGCAGCAGCGCGGCGCCGACACCGCCGCCGCGTGCGCGCCGCTGCTCGTAGAAGGCCAACAGTCCTTCGGGCACGCCGCCGGCGATGACGGCGCGATCCCGCTCGGCGTGATCGCGGTCGGTCGCGAGACCCGCGGCCGCCTCGTCGCGCTCGGCCTCGAGCTTGCTCTGCGCGACGGCGATCGCCGCCCGCTCATCGTCGATGGCCGCGACGGCCGACGTCGCCTGCTCGACGCGTTCCATGACCACGAGCTCGGCGTCCTCGAGGTCGGACAAGCGCTTGCGGAGGGAGACCAGCTCGGCCTCGAGCGCGCTGACGTCCTTCATCGACGACGTGTGCGTGAGCCGCTCACTGTCGCGCGCGATGCGCGCCTCGACCAGCGCGACGTCGGACTCGAACCTCGCCAGCTCGGCCTTGGTGTCCTCGAGCGCGCCGAACGCCTCGGCCCGCGAACGCCGGACGGCGTCGTCCTGCTTCGCGAGATCGGCGAGCGGAGCGGCCTGCGGCAACGATCCGAGCTTGTGCGCGAGCTGCGCGAGCCGGGTGTCGACGGCCTGGAGCCTGAGCAGCTCCTGCTGTTCGGTGGGAGTGGCCTTCACGTGGTCCTCCAGAGGATCGGGATGGTCGGGTGCGCCGTCATTGCACCACCTGGAAGTCCCAGGGGTCGGTGCGCAGCTCGCTCACGGCGAGCTCGAGGTCGGGATGCTCCGCACGGAGCTGTGCGGCGGCACGGTCGAGCCAGAGCCATTCACTGGCCCAGTGCGACACGTCGACGAGCGCCGGGCCGCGGCCGAGCAGCGCCTGCTCACGTGCCTCGGACGCCGGGTGGTGCCGGAGATCGGCGGTCACGTACACGTCGGCAGCGCGGACCGCGGGGTGCGCGAGCAGCGAGTCGCCGGCTCCCCCGCAGACGGCGACCGTCTCGACGACGTCGTCATAGCCGCCCGAGACACGCACCCCGGTCGCGGTGGGCGGCAGGATCTCGGCGAGTCCACGCGCGAACCGGCCGAGCGTGGTCGGCTCGGCGAGTCGGCCGACCCGGCCGAGCCCGCGAGCGGGCTCGAGGCCGGGAACGATGGGCGTGGCATCCGTCAGCCCGAGCCGGTCGGCGAGGATCGCCGACGTGCCGTCCTCGACGACGTCGGCGTTCGTGTGCGCCGCGATCAGTGCACAGTTCGCGCGGATCAGACGCACGATGAGCGCGCCCTTGTAGCGGTCTTCGGCGACGCTGGTGACACCGCGCAGGAGCAGCGGATGGTGCGTGAGCAGCAGGTCGGCGCCCGAGTCGACGGCCTCGTCGACGGTCGCCGCGACCGCGTCGACCGCGAGCAGCACACGCGAGACGGAGCCTTGCGGGTCACCGGTCACGAGCCCCGGCGCATCCCAGCCCTCCGCGCCCGCGATCGGCCAGAGCCGCTCGATCGTGTCGAGGAGTTCGCGGAGCTGCACAGGCACCCGTTCAGCCTAGCCGCCCAGTGCCCTCGCCCCGCGGCGTCGCTCGCACCGACGTGTGCCGCGATGCCGGCGACGCACCATCATCAGCCACCACGCGATGCCGAGGGCGGCGCCCGCCGCGAGCGTGAGCAGCACGAGCCAGGTCACCAGGCCGCTCCCGAGCGGGTCGGCCCCCTCGTGCGCGACGGGCGTGTCGGGTTCGAAGCTCGGCACCCCGGGCGCCGGCTGCGTGCGCGCGGCGGCGGCGCCCACGAAGAACGAGAACGCGCCGAGGACGGGGTGGCCGTCGGCCGAGACCACGCGCCACATGACCTCGTAGTCGCCGTCGGCCAGGGGCTCGAGTTCGACCGTGACGACGGACCCGTCGACGACGGGATCGCTCGCAGCCAGATCGTGAGGGTCCTTGGCGTTCTGGTCGGTGACGAGGACCTCGGCGCCGGCGGTGAGCAGATCCTCCGAGAAGGTGAGCGTGACCTCCGTGGGCGCCCCCGCGACGGGCTCGCCGGGCGCCGGCGCGGTCGAGATGAGCTCGGCGTGCGCCCAGGCGTTCGGGCCGGCGGTCAGCGCGGCGAGCACGGCGACGGCCGCGCCGAGTGTCGCGGCGCGCGGTCCGCTTCGGCGGCGGCTCATCTGGCGGGCCCGAAGGTGTGGCCGAACGTGTGCCGGACGTTGTCGAGATAGGCCTGCCTCGAGGTCGGCGCCGCGAGCGCGAACGCGGCGTCCTCGATCCACGTGCAGCGCGCGTGGAATCGGATGCGGGAGGCCTCGTCATCCGTGACCGGCTGCCCGAGCGCCTCGCTCACGCGGAAGGCGGAGCCGGGACCGAGGTCCCGGTAGATCGATCCGAGGTCGCGGGCGGGGTCGGCACGAGCGGCGTCCGTCCAGTCGATGACGCCCGTCACCCGACCGACGTCATCGACGAGGATGTGCTCGGCGCCCAGGTCGTTGTGCTGCGCGATCACGTCGCCTCGGTCCGGCGGAGGGGCTTCGTCGAAGGACTCCGCAATGCGTCGTGCCTGCTCGGAGGTGAGGTGCGGACGGATCGTCTCGAACGCGTCGAGGGCGTCCCGGCGCCACGCCTCGTTCGGGTAGGGGTCGGCCGGGAGGAGGTGCGCGGCTCCGAGCGCCCGGAGCGTTCCCAGCACGTCGATCAGCGCGCGCTCCACCGGCTCCGACTCCCGGCTCCGCAGATGGATCAGCGGGGTGCCGGTGAGTCGCCGGTACGCGAACACGCCGAGGTCGGGGTCGTACATCAGCGGGATCGGAACGGGCACGGTCGTCGACGCCGCGAGCGCACCGAGCAGCGCGACCTCGCGAGCGAGCGCACGGGGGTCCGTACTGCGCCTGACGATGCACTCGCCCACCGCGAAGGTCGTGTTCTCGGCACGGCGCGAAATGAGCTCGGGCTCCCGGTCCGCATCCCAGAGCCCGTGCCGGCGTCCGATCTCGGCGAGCATCGTCCGATCGACGTCCTCGAGGTGCACGTTCACCCTCCTCCCCGCCCTCGGAGCAGGGTGTCCCCGAGGTATCCGTCGTCGCCGAAGCCAGGCAGGACGGCGAAGATCGCACTGCCGGTGTGGGTGACGAACCGATTGAGCCGATCCTGCTCGGCGCTGCGGCGCTGGGCACGGATGAACTGCTCGTCGGGATCGTTCCCGTAGGCGCAGAACAACAGTCCCACGTCGATCGCGCCGTGCCCACCGTGCGTGTGTTCCGGGGTGCCGGGGGCGTGCTCGTGTTGGGTCTCCGGCGTGGTCGGGTCGGGGCTGCCGCCCGCGGTCGCGATGAGCTGGCCGTAGTCGTAGGTGTAGCTGCGCCGGAGCATCGGAATGCCCCGGACGCGGCGGATGTGGGCGTCGGTCGCGATGACCGGGTCAGCGCCCGACCGTGCCGTGAGGTCCGGTTCGTCGAACTCGGCCTTCCCGGTGAGCGGTGCGCCGTCGGAGCGGCGGCGGCCGATCACGGCATCCTGCTCGTCCCGGGCGGTCAGATCCCAGTCCGCCGTCTTCATCCGGATCTTGCGGAAGACGAGGTACGTGCCTCCGGCGAACCACTCGGGTTCGTCGTCGAGGGCCCAGACGGTCTCAGCCAGCTCGGCGGAACCGAGGCGCGGATTGGAGGTTCCGTCCTTGTGCCCGAACATGTTGCGTGGCGTACCGCCGTCCGCCGGCACGCCGAGGAATCCGGACTGTGTCCACCGCAACGTCGCGTACCCGGGGATACGCGCGCGGATCGATCGCATCGCCGCGCTGACGACCTGCGGGTCGTCCGCGCAGATCTGGAAGAGCAGGTCGCCGTCGCACCACCTCGCGTCGAGCCCGTCGCCATCGAAGGCGGGGAGCTCGCGAAGCCGTCGCGGAGCCGGCCGTTCGACGCCGGGGAGCGTGAACACCCTCGGGCCGAGTCCCACGGTGACCGTCAGCCGAGCGGGCGAGAGACCCGTGGCGAAGTCCGTCGGCACCGACGCGCCGGGCGGGAAGAGCGGCGACGGCGGCGGGTCCTCGCCTCGCGTGATCCGGGCGATCGTCTCGGTCAGATCCTGCAGGAGGTTCCGGAGCGTCGCGGCATCGCCGACGGTGAGATCGACGGCGACCAGTGTCGCGTAGATCTGTTGCGGGGTGTCGATGCCCGCCTGGTGCACCCCGGAGGCCGGCACCACGGCGGCCTTCGCCGCCACCGCTTCCGGCGGAGAGCGGGGCGCGATCAGGTGTCCCGCGGCGAAGCCGCCCGCCGCGAAGCCGCCCGCGGCGGCGGCGCCGACCGTCGCCACGGTGGATCCGAGCAGCGCCCGACGCGAGAGCGTGACGGACCTCCGCTGTGGCAGATCGGCCTGCGCCCGGTCGTGGTCGTCGTCGTGGTCGTCGTGGTCGTCGTTCAATGTCCGTGTCCTCCGTTCGCGTCGCCGGGGTCCGTGTTCCGGCTCGGGCCGCCCCGACTGACCACGAATTGGGACATCAGTCCTTCGTCCTCGTGGAGCAGGAGATGGCAGTGGATCATGTAGGGCTTCTCGTCGTCGACGTAGTCCTCGAACCGCATCATGATGCGGTACTGCCGTCTCGGCTCGAGGTAGATCGTGTCCTTCCAGCCCAGGAGTTCCGGGGGCGGTTCGGCCCCGTCGATGTCGAGCACCTGGAACTGCACGTCGTGCACGTGCCAGTTGTGCGGGAACAGGTCGCGGTTCGTGACCTCCCAGAGCTCCGTGGAGTCGACCTGCATGACCTCGTCGATGCGGCCGATGTCCATGCGGCGCCCGTTGATCTCGCGGTCCTGCACGCTGAACGTCCGGGTGGTGTCGGCGTCCGCTTCGACGAATCGGTCGATCTCGGCGAAGCGTTCGGCCAACGGTGCGGAGGGCTGCAACTCCGCTGCAGCTCGGAGCAGCAGCACATCGAACTCGTCGGTCCCGCCGTACGCGAAGGGGGCCGCGACCTCGCCGAGGTCCGGCGGCAGCGACCGCAGCATGGTCTGCGTACCGGGCGCGACCCCGACCACGATCTCCGCGCGCTCGCCGGGTGACAGTCGCACGTGATCGGTCGCCAGCGGGGCGCCGAGGAGCCCTCCGTCCGTGGCGACGAGCGAGAACGCGCGCCGGTCGTCGAAGGCGAAGTCGTAGGTCCTTGCGCTGGACCCGTTGAGGATGCGCAGCCGCACGAGTTCCGTCGTCACATTGAACACTGAGCCCCAGGCGCCGTTCGTGAGGATCACGTTCCCGAGCAGGCCCACCTCATTGCCTTGGGCGTCGAAGTCGAACTCACCGTTCGATCGGAATCGCTTGTCCTGCACGATGAGCGGGATGTCGTCGACGCCGTACTGGGCAGGCAGCCCGACGTCGTCGCTCGACTCGTCCTCCAGGATGAACATGCCCGACAGCCCACGGAGCACGTGCTCCTCCGTCTGTCCGTGCGGGTGCGGGTGATACCAGAGCGTCGCCGCCGGTTGATCGATCCGCCATTCCGGACGCCACCGGCCACCCGGTTCGATCGGCTGGTGAGGCCCGCCATCCATGGCGGCCGGCAGGTGCATCCCGTGCCAGTGCACGGTCGTGGTCTCCGGAAGCTCGTTCTCCACCTCGACCGCCACCTGCTCGCCCCGGTGCGCCCGGAGCGTCGGGCCCAGATAGTCGCCATCGAACCCCCATGTCGGGGTGGTCATGCCGTCGACGAACCGCATCTCCCCCTCGCCGGCCGTCAGCGAGAACACGCGGACGCCGTCGACCACTTCGGACTCGGCCAGCGGCGGGATGGGCAGCGCCGTGTCGAACGCCGGCGGATCCTTCGGCGTGAACGGAGACCCGCCTTGGCCGAAGTTCGCATCGAAGACGCACGCCGTGAAGGTGGTCGCGACCGTGATCAGCACGGCTCCGAGCAGAATCGCCGGACCGGCCATCCGGCCGCGGCGCCACCGCTGGGCACGGTGCTGTTCGGGTTCACGGGTGGTTGCAGTGGCGCACTCGGTGGCGGCTGGGCCGGTGGTCATGCGAGCACGGTACGAAGGGCTGGGACCGGCCCGCGTCCGCCCGGGATCGATTCCCACGTCGCCCGGGGGCGACACCCGCCTGTCGCCTCACCACCCTGGCGGGGTCAGGTGACCCCATGCGGCCGGCGAAGTGCCCGGTCGTCGGCGGCCGCGTCCGCGGCGGTCCAGGGCGCCGGGGTCCGATGCTCGAGATGCCAGCGCACGGAGTCGGCCACGCGAGCTTCGACCGGCTCCGGCGCCCAGCTCAGTCTTGCCTCCGCGAGTCGCGTATCGACCAGGACGTGCTGCGGATGCGCCTTCGTGAGCATGAGGTCGGGAGGAAGCGCGTCCTCCGCGACGCGCACGAGGTCGATCTGGGCTTCTGCGGCAGAGGCGATCTGTTGCATCCACTGGCGGATCGACACCGTGGTGGGCTCGGCGAGGTTGATGGTCGTGCCCCGCGCCGCAGGCTGGCCGAGGGCTGCGACGACCGCCGCGGCGACATCCTCCACGTGCGCGCGGCTCCAAAGCAGATTTCCCGCCCCGACCGGTATCGCCCGGCGTCCGGCCAAGATCCGCCGTAGCACGAACCCCTCGCGGCACTGCGGGTCCCCGGGTCCGTAGACCATCGGCAGACGCAAGACGGTCGCCCCGCGTATCGACCACCCCTCCTCGACGTCGATCTTCTCGTACCGGGCCGGGACACCCGGCGGTGGGTCGTCCCGGTAGAGGTGGCGGCGCTCGCGCAGCGGCGCATCCTCGCGCAACGGGACCGCGGCACAGGCTTCGCCCGAGACGAATCCATCGAACGCCGCGTAGACGTCCTGACTGGAGAGCACGATCGCGGGGATCCCATCCGGCACGACGCTCGCCGCGATCGCCGCATCCTCCCGAGTCAACGCGTAGGTGTCGACCACCGCATCGGGCCGGAACCGCCTGATCTCAGGCCGGTGCGCCGGCAGGTCCGCTCGGTCACCATGGATGTGGATCGCGCGCGCGAGCTCGGGCGGTTCGGTGCGCCCCCGGTGGTACAGCGCGACGACGTCGCCGCGCCCGAGCAGCGCGCGGGCGATCGCGCGGCCGATGAACGAGGTGCCGCCGAGGATGAGGATTCGCATGGGTCGTCGTCGCCTCCAGGCCGGGTCATCGTCGATGCGACGTCGGTGACGTCGGTGACGTGGTCGACACCATACGAGACGACGGCAACCGCCGGACCCGGCCCGGTGCGGTGAGGTTGTCGCTCCAGGGCGACTGACGGATTCACGGCTCCGGTTCTACGATCGCACTGTGATGGAGCAGATCCCCGAGCAGCACCGCACCGGCGCCCCGCCGCCGCCGTGGGCGATCGACCTCCTGCTCGGCATCGGCGTGACCCTGACCGTCTCCCTGTTCATCGCCGCGGACATCCAGGGCAGCGAACCCGACGCGTGGGCCTATCTCTGGGCGGTCGGGCTCGGCGGACTCATGCTCGTCCGCCGGCGCTACCCGGTTCTCGTGGTCGTGCTGTCGGCGGGCGCCGTCATCTCGTACTACGCGGCCGGATATCCGGCGATCGGCGTCGCGGTGCCGCTCGCTGCGGCGGCCTTCTCCGCCGCCGAGTTCGGGCGGATGGGCGCCGCGATCGTCACCTGTTCCGCCGTGCTCCTGATCTCGGTGGTCTACCGGGTCGCGTCCGGGCAGGATCCCGCGCTCGTCCTCTGGTTCGACGCGCCCGGTCACGCGCTCCTGCTCGCCGCCGCCATCGCGCTCGGCGACGGCGTACGCTCCCGTCGACGACTGCGCCAGCAAGCATCCGAGATCGCCGCACTCACCGCGGAGCGGTCCGCGCGCAACGCGGAACGACGCGCGCTCGCGGAGCGGCTCGCGATCGCCCGCGAGCTCCACGACTCCATCGGCCATGCCCTCACCGTGGTCACCCTGCACGCGCAGATCGCCGAGGAGGCGCTCGCCGTCGACCCACCGCCGAGGCGGGACCAGGCCCGGGCCCGCGACGCGATCCGGGTGATCGTCGACACGACGTCCTCCTGCTTCGAGGACCTTCGGCGCACGGTGGGGCGATTGCGGAGCGCGCACGGCAGCACCCGGCCGGCCCTGCGGATCGCCGACCTCGACACCGCGTTGACGTCGGCGCGTCAGGCGGGGCTCGACGTGAGGACGCGCGTCGTGGTCAGGTCCCCGATCCCGGTCGCGGTCGAGACGGCCATCTACCGGATCGTCCAAGAGTCCGTCACGAACGTGATCCGGCACGCCGACGCGACGCGAGTCGAGGTCGATGTGACGGAGATGGAAGGAATGATCGCGGTGAGCATCGTCGACGACGGCGCCCCTGGTCCGTCGGTGCCCCCGCCGGTCGTGGCCGAAGGGAGCGGCGTGGCCGGCATGCGTGAGCGGGCCGCCCTCCTCGGCGGATCGTTCTCGGCGGAACGGCTGACCACGGGGTTCGCGGTGCGGGCCTCGTTCCCGTTGGCGGTGATCGCATGACCACGGTGGTGCTCGTCGACGACCAGGATCTGGTGCGCGCGGGGCTGCGCACCCTGCTGACGCACGACGGCGCGGTTCAGGTCGTCGCCGAGGCCACCGACGGGCGCCGCGGACTCGAGACGGCGCGCAAGTACCGTCCTGACGTCGTCCTGATGGATCTCCGGATGCCCGTGATGGACGGCATCCAGGCGACGCGTGCGATCCGAAACACCCCCGAGCTCAGCGGGACGCACGTCGTGGTCCTCACGACGTTCGATGACGACGCCGACATCGTCGAGGCGATTCGCGCCGGCGCGATCGGCTACCTGCTGAAGGACACCCCTCGCGATGATCTCCGCGACGCCGTCGCGCGCGCGGGCCGGGGCGAACGACTGCTCTCACCCGCGATCACGGAACGGGTGATGGATCTCGTCGCGGGCGGACGCACCGCGCCCACGCCCGACCCCCGACTCGAGTCGCTCAGCGAGCGCGAGCTGGAGGTGCTCGCACGCATCGGACACGGCGACACCAACGGCGAGATCGCGGCCGCGCTGCACCTGAGCCCGGCCACGGCACGCACCTACGTCAGCCGCATCCTCGCGAAGCTCGGCGCCCGAGACCGCCCTGAGCTCGTCGTGATCGCGCACCGCTCAGGGCTGGTCCTCCCCTGAGCGGCTCGTCTCAGGTCGGCGGACGCCGCATGAACCACGTGCGCACACCGAGCGCCGCCGACTCCCCGACGACGACGTAGCCGTATCGCCGGTAGAAGCCGACTGCCTCGGGCCGATCGGTCTCCAGGTAGCCCACCGCGCCGACCGAGTCCAACCGCCCGATGTGACGCAGCATGAGCAGCCCGCCCATGCCCCTCCCACGCAGATGCCGGTCGACCGCGATTGGACCCAGATGGACGTGCGGCTCGGTGAGGTCGTGGGTCGCCCAGCTCTGCTGCCAGGCCAGCAGGCGCGACGCGGTGCCGAGTCCGAAGGTCGTGGCCGTGCCCACGAGGTGCAGGCGCGTCGCGAGGCCCGGTCGGCATCGCCCAGGGGGAAGAGACGCCGCCACGGCGGTCAACGCCCCGGCCTGGGTCATCACCTCGACCCGCAGCGACTTCGAACGTGCGAGGTGCGTACGCATGAGCCGCGTATGGCAGCGCGCGCGATGGCCCTCGTCGCGGCCATAGACGGCGACGTGCATGGGATTGTCGGCCATGCCGCGCCCGAGCAGCGCTGCGGCCTCGTCGAGGTCGGCTCGGTCGAGTGCGGCGACGTGGAGATACGATTCGCGAGCGTTCACGGGGCTCCTCGATGATGACGGATGGCAAGCGGTTCCACCCTCTGGTTCCACCCTCCACGACCGCCCGTCTGCGAATCGTTCGTGGAACTCGACGGCCGGCAGCGATCTCGGACGCCCACCGTGTCGCCCCGGGGCGACTCGGCGATCAGTCAGAGAGCGACCCCAGTGCCGCCTCGGGACCGACGAACGCCTGGCCTACGCCGCCTACCGTTGCCCGCATGATTCCCGACCAGACCCCGTCGCCCGTCCAGACCGCCCGCCGGAAGCCGCTGGGCTTCTCCATCCTGACCCTCGTCGGCCTCGCGGCACTCGGCCTCCCTCGAGTGGTGCTGCACGACCTCCATCTCGTCGATCAGGGAAACGGCCTGAACTGGATCCTCGCGCTCGGACCGGTCGTGGTCTGGATCGCGGTCGCCGTGCTCAAGCGCGTTCCGAATCCGTTCCTGACCGTCCTGGTCATCGGCGCGATCTTCGGACTCATGCTCGTGCTCACGCACCAGCTGCTCTGGGACGTCGCGTTCCAGGACGATCTTCCCTCGATCGGCGGCAGCGCCGCGGCGACCGTCATCCCGCGGATCGCCGCGGTGCCCAGCGGCCTGTTCACCGGCACGATCATCGGCGCGATCGGCGGACTGATCGCCTGGGGAATCCAGTCGCTCACGAAGCGCTCGCGCGCCTGATCACGCAGACGATCGCCGAGACATGGTGGGCCCTGCCGGGCTCGAACCGACGACATCCACGGTGTAAACGTGGCGCTCTACCAACTGAGCTAAAGGCCCCTGCGCCGCGGGCGGTCACGGATCCGTGTGCATCCGCACCGCGCGGCGCATCCTCATCGTAGCGAAGGCATCCATAGACTCACGCCATGGAGGTCGTCGAGCGGCACCCGAGCCGCACCGCAGTCCCGGAGCACCGCTGGCCGGCGGTCGTCGCGCTGCTCGTCGCGCTCGCGCTGTACGCGTTCCTGCCGAACGAGCTGATCGGCGGCCAGCGATTCACGATCGTGGCGATCGGCATCGCCGTGCTCGTGCCGCTGCTCATCATCAACCCGCACCGGTTCGTGCGGGAGACGAAGTGGAGCCGCATCCTCTCGGTCGCGCTGACCCTGCTGCTCGTGGCCACCAATCAGCTCGCGCTCGTGATCCTCGTGACCAAGCTCGTCGGCGGACATCACGACGCACCGGACCTGCTGCTCGCCGCGTTGCAGGTGTGGGTCGCGAACGTGATCGGGTTCGCGCTGCTCTACTGGGACCTCGATCGCGGCGGACCCGTCGTCCGCACGAGCTGGGCACGGACGCAGCTGCCGGCGGCCGACTTCAGGTTCTCGCAGGACGAGGACGACGACACGATCGACGAGGTCGCGAAAGGCTCGTCGGCCCAGGCCGACTGGACGCCTCGCTTCGTCGACTACTTCTACACGTCACTGTCGAACTCGATGGCGTTCAGTGCGAGCGACGCGATGCCGCTGCGCCAGCGCACGAAGCTGCTCATGGGGCTGCAGGCGTTCGGCGGGTTCGTCATCCTCGCGCTCGTCATCGCCCGGTCCGTCGGCATCCTCGCCTGACTGCCGCCGAGGCATCCGTGCCCTTCGCGGCCGCCGTCAGCGGCCGAGCGACGCGAGCGCAACGCGATACTGGTCCAACGTGCGCGGCTCGCCCGCGCCGGTGGCGAACGACGAGCGGATGACTCCCCCGCCGTCGATCACGAAGGTCGCGCGCGCGGCGAAGCCGCGCTCGGGCAGGAAGGCGTCGTACGCTCGTGCCGTCTCGCCGTGCGGCCAGAAATCGGCGAGCAGCGTGACGTCGTAGCCCTCGCGTTCCGACCAGGCGCGCAGGGTGTGCTTCGAGTCGACGGAGATGCCGACGACCCGGACCCCCGCACGCGCGAACTCCGCCGCATGATCGCGCAGCTCACCGAACTCCCCCTGGCAGGTCGACGAGAACGCGAGCGGGAAGAACACCAGCACGACCGGGCCCGCGGCCACGAGGCCGGAGAGCCGCGTCATCCGGCCGAACTGGTCGGCCAGGGCGAATTCGGGCGCTCGGGCGCCCGGCTGCAGACTCACGCGTCGATCCTCGCACGTGCCCACGGTGCGCACGGCCGAGCCAGGGCGCAACCGGCCGCGCGCACCCCGTGTCGGACGGGCGGGTTTAGGATCAGTAGGATGGCGTCGTGCCGCCCGACCGGCGGCGTCCACCACACACGAGCCGGTCGGTCTCGTCGTGCGCACGCTGAATTCGCAGGCATCTGACCTGCCGAAGAGAGCAGGCAAGACCTGCTGAAGAGAGAGGTCGAGTGTGACTGTCAACGACCAGGACCCTTACTCGGTCGAAGCGATGGACTCCGATCCAGATGAGACGAGCGAGTGGGCCGAGTCGCTCGACGCCCTCATCGCCGCGAAGGGCCACCAGCGCGGGCGCGAGATCATGCTCAGCCTGCTCAAGCGCTCGAAGGAGCTGCACCTCGGCGTGCCCATGGTGCCGACCACGGACTACCTGAACACCATCGCCCCCGAGAACGAGCCCGCGTTCCCCGGCAACGAAGAGATCGAGCGCCGCTACCGCGCATGGATCCGGTGGAACGCCGCCATGCTCGTGCACCGCGCCCAGCGCCCCGGTATCGCCGTCGGCGGGCACATCTCGACCTACGCGTCGAGCGCGGCGCTCTACGAGGTCGGCTTCAACCACTTCTTCCGCGGCCAGGACCACCCTGGCGGCGGCGACCAGATCTTCATCCAGGGCCACGCCTCCCCCGGCACCTACGCGCGTGCCTTCCTCGAGGGCCGGCTCTCCGCCGACCAGCTCGACGGCTTCCGCCAGGAGAAGTCGCACGCGCCGAACGGCCTCTCGTCGTACCCGCACCCGCGGCTGATGCCCGAGTTCTGGCAGTTCCCGACCGTGTCCATGGGCCTCGGCCCGATCAATGCGATCTACCAGGCGCAGCTCAACAAGTACCTGACGAACCGCGGCATCAAGGATGCCTCCGACCAGCACGTCTGGGCGTTCCTCGGCGACGGCGAGATGGACGAGGTCGAGAGCCGCGGCCAGCTGCAGGTCGCCGCGAACGAGGGTCTCGACAACCTGACCTTCGTGATCAACTGCAACCTGCAGCGACTCGACGGCCCGGTGCGCGGCAACGGCAAGATCATCCAGGAGCTGGAGAGCTTCTTCCGCGGCGCCGGCTGGAACGTCATCAAGGTCGTCTGGGGCCGTGAGTGGGACGCCCTGCTCGCCAATGACCACGAGGGCGCGCTGCGCAACCTCATGAACGTCACACCCGACGGCGACTACCAGACCTACAAGGCCGAGTCGGGCGCCTATGTGCGCGAGAACTTCTTCGGCCGCGACCCGCGTGCGCTCGAACTGGTCAAGGACCTCTCCGACGACCAGATCTGGAACCTCAAGCGCGGCGGCCACGACTACCGCAAGGTGTTCGCCGCCTTCCAGGCCGCGATGAACCACAAGGGGCAGCCGACGGTCATCCTGGCGAAGACGATCAAGGGCTACGGCCTCGGGCCGTCCTTCGAGGGTCGCAACGCGACCCACCAGATGAAGAAGATGACGCTCGACAACCTGAAGACGTTCCGCGACGCGATGCGCATCCCGATCACGGACGCGCAGCTCGAAGAGAACCCGTACCTGCCGCCGTACTACCACCCCGGCGAGCAGGACGAGGCGATCGAGTACCTGCACGAGCGCCGCCGCGCGCTCGGCGGCTACCTGCCCGAGCGCCGCACGAAGCACACCGCGCTGTCACTGCCCGACGACTCCGCCTACGCGATCGCCAAGAAGGGCTCGGGTACGCAGGAGATCGCCACCACGATGGCGTTCGTGCGGCTCCTCAAAGACCTCATGCGGTCGAAGGACTTCGGCAACCGGATCGTGCCGATCATCCCCGACGAGGCGCGCACGTTCGGCATGGATGCGTTCTTCCCGAACGCGAAGATCTACAACCCGAGCGGACAGCACTACACGTCGGTCGACCGCGAGCTGCTGCTGGCCTACAAGGAGAGCCCGCAGGGGCAGATCATCCACGTCGGCATCAACGAGGCCGGCGCGCTCGCGGCCTTCACGAACGTCGGCACGTCGTACTCGACGCAGGGCGAGCCGCTCATCCCGATCTACGTGTTCTACTCGATGTTCGGGTTCCAGCGCACGGGCGACGCGATCTGGGCGGCCGGCGACCAGATGGCGCGTGGCTTCATGATCGGCGCGACCGCCGGCCGCACCACGCTCACCGGCGAAGGCCTGCAGCACGCCGACGGGCATTCGCTGCTGCTCGCGGCGACGAATCCCGCCGTCCTCTCGTACGACCCCGCCTACGGCTACGAGATCGGCCACATCGTGCGCGCGGGGCTCGAGCGCATGTACGGCGGCGAGCACACCGATCCGAACGTCATGTACTACCTCACGGTCTACAACGAGCCGCTCGTGCAGCCGGCGGAGCCCGAGGGCGTCGACGTCGAGGGCATCGTCCGGGGCATCCACCGCATCGGCGAGGGACAGGCGGAGGGCCCGAAGGCTCAGCTGCTCGCCTCCGGCGTGGCCGTGCCGTGGATCCACGAGGCGCAGCAACTGCTCGCCGAGGACTGGGGCGTGTCGGCCGACATCTGGTCGGTCACGAGCTGGTCCGAGCTCGCCCGCGACGGCGAGGCCGCCGAGGAGCACAACTTCCTCAACCCCGACGACGAGCGCCGCTACGGATACCTCACGCAGAAGCTCTCCGGCGCGAACGGCCCGTTCGTCGCCGTGAGCGACTTCATGCGCGCCGTGCCCGAGCAGATCCGCGCGTATGTGCCCGGCACGTACGCGACGCTCGGCGCCGACGGGTTCGGCTTCTCCGACACCCGCCCGGCCGCACGCCGCTTCTTCAAGATCGACGGCCCCTCGGTCGTGGTCCGCACGCTCGAACTGCTCGCCGAGCGCGGCGAGGTCGACCGAGCCCTTCCGGCGCAGGCCATCGCGAAGTACCGGCTCCACGACGTGAACGCCGGCACGACGGGATCGGCCGGCGGCGAGAGCTGACGGACGACGCACTGTGGCGACGAAGCCCCGGACGAAGGCGGAGACGCTCGCATGGTTGCGCACCATCGCGGGCGAGCTGTCCACGCAGACGCTGAAGCGTCTCGAGGACACCCTCCCGTGGTACGGCGACATGCCGCCGTCCCGCCGTTCGGCCGTGGGCCTCGTCGCGCAGGCGGGCATCACGTCGTTCATCTCGTGGTTCGACGACCCGAAGTCGACGCCGTGGATCGCGGCCGACGTCTTCGGCGCCGCGCCGCGTGAGCTGCTCCGCTCGGTGAGCCTGCAGCAGACGCTGCAGCTCATCCGGGTGACGGTCGAGGTCGTCGAGGAGCGTGTCAAAGACGGCGGCGAGCCGCTGCGCGAGGCGATCCTGCTCTACTCGCGCGAGATCGCGTTCGCCGCGGCCGACGTCTACGCGCGTGCCGCCGAGGCGCGTGGCCTCTGGGACGCCCGGCTCGAGGCCCTGGTCGTCGATTCGATCCTCTCCGGCGAGTACGACGAGGAGCTCCCGAGTCGCATCGCGGCCCTCGGCTGGCACGGCCACGGCGAGGTCGCGGTGCTCGTGGGCACCGCACCCAAGCTCTTCGACGTCGACCAGGTGCGGCGGGCGGCGCGGCACATGCACGCCGACGTGCTCGTCGGGGTGCAGGGCAACCGGCTCGTCGTCGTGATCGGGCGCTCCGAACCCCGCGCCCGGGAAGGCGAAGAGACGATCGGCACCTCCGCGGCGATGTCGTTCATGGAGATCGCCACGCAGCTCGAACCATACTTCGGGCCCGGTCACCTCGTGCTCGGACACGAGGTGCCGAACCTCGTGGACGCCTCGAAGAGCGCCCGCGCCGCCCTCGCCGGCTTCGCGGTCGCCCGATCGTGGCGAAACGCCCCGCGGCCGGTGCACGCCGACGATCTGCTGCCCGAGCGTGCGCTCGCGGGCGATCCGCTCGCGAAGGCGACGCTCGTGCATCGCATCTACCGGCCGCTGCAGGCGCATTCGACCGAGTTGCTGACGACGCTCTGGAGCTATCTCGACAACGGTCGCTCGCTCGAGGCGACCGCGCGCGAGCTCTTCGTCCACCCGAACACCGTTCGGTATCGCCTCAAGCGCGTGTCCGAGGTCATCGGCTGGGACGCGACGGGCGCTCGTGAGGCGCTCATCCTGCAGAGCGCGTTGATCGTCGGCTCGATGAGCGATCACGACGGTTCGCCGCGCCGCCGCGGGTCGAACTGACGCCCACCCGCGGGCGTGCAGATCGCCCAGCGATGTACGACGCTCACAAGCATTCTTCGAAGAGCTTGTCGCGTGTGCACACACGAGTCTCGGTCCCGATTGGCAGACTGGACCGGTGATCGTCGTCGTCTGCCCTGGTCAGGGCTCACAGACCCCCGGATTCCTCGCCCCATGGCTCGCGGAGCCCGCCTTCGCCGACCGCCTCGCGGCGCTCTCCGACGCGGCCGGGCTGGACCTCGCCCGTCATGGCACCGAGAGCGACGCGGAGACCATCCGCGACACGGCCGTCGCACAGCCCCTCATCGTGGCTGCCGGGATCCTCACCTTCGCGGCGCTGACGGCCGACGGCCGCGCGGCGCGTCTCGGCGGCATCGCCGGCCACTCGGTGGGTGAGATCACCGCTGCCGCGGGCAGCGGGATCCTGAGCGACGGCGACGCGATGCGGTTCGTCGCGGCGCGCGGGCGGGCGATGGCGGATGCCGCGGCGCAGGCGCCCACCGGCATGAGCGCGGTGATCGGCGCCGACGAGGCCGTCCTGCTCGCGCGGCTCGCCGAGCTCGGGCTCGAGCCGGCGAACGTCAACGGCGGCGGGCAGATCGTCGTCGCCGGCGCGCTCGAGGCTCTCGATGCGCTGAAGGCCGACCCGCCGGCCGGGGCTCGTGTCATCCCGCTGCAGGTGGCCGGCGCGTTCCACACGCGATACATGGCGCCCGCCGTCGACTCGCTGCGCCGCGTCGCCGACGGCCTCGCGCCCGCCGATCCCGTGCTGCCGCTCTGGACCAACCGCGACGGCTCGCGCGTCGACGACGGTGCCCGGTTCGTCGACCTGCTCGTCGGGCAGGTATCCTCGCCTGTGCGTTGGGACCTGTGCATGCAGGCGTTCGCCGACGCGGGCGTCAGCGGCATCATCGAGCTCGCGCCCGCGGGTGCGCTCACCGGGCTCGCGAAGCGAGCACTCAAGGGCGTGCCCAGCGTCGCCGTGAAGACCCCCGACGACCTGGCCGCCGCGTTCGAGCTCATCGACGCGGCCGCGGCCTGACCGGTCACACCCGAGAGAGTCCAGCACGCATGTCGACACCCACCCTTCAGCAGGCACACGGGCCCGCCTTCACGCGCATCTACGCGGTCGGCGCGGCGCGCGGCGAGCACGTGGTCCCGAATGAGGACCTGATCGAGCCGATCAACTCGTCCGACGAGTGGATCCAGCAGCGCACCGGCATCATCACGCGCACCCGATCAGGACCCGACGTCTCGGCCCTCGACCTCGCGACGAGCGCGGCGACCGAGGCCATCGAGCGGTCGGGCGTCGCGCCCGAGCTGATCGACGTCGTGATTATCGCGACGATCTCCAACGTGCAGCAGACGCCCTCGATGGCGGCGGTCGTCGCGGATCGTGTGGGGGCCAACCCTGCCGCCGCGTACGACATGAACGCGGCCTGCGCCGGCTACGCCTATGCGGTCGCCCAGGCCGACGCGCTCATCCGCGCGGGCGCGGCGCGTCATGCCCTCGTGATCGGTGCGGAGAAGCTCTCCGACGTCGTCGACCCGACCGACCGGAGCATCTCGTTCCTCCTCGGCGACGGTGCGGGTGCGGTCGTGATCGGCCCGAGTGACACGCCCGGGATCTCCGCCACGGTGTGGGGGTCCGACGGCTCGAAGGCCGGCGCGGTGGGCATGGACCACACGCTCATCGAGTTCCGCGAAGGCGCCGCCGCGTGGCCCACGCTCCGGCAGGAGGGCCAGACGGTGTTCCGCTGGGCCGTCTGGGACATGGCGAAGGTGGCCAAAGAGGCGCTGGACCGCGCGGGCGTGACCGCCGCCGACATCGCCGCGTTCATCCCGCACCAGGCCAACATGCGCATCATCGACGAGTTCGCGAAGCAGCTCAAGCTGCCCGAGGACGTCGTGATCGCGCGCGACATCGCCACGACCGGCAACACGTCCGCCGCCTCGATCCCGCTCGCGACGCACCGTCTCCTCGATGAGCACCCCGAGCTGTCGGGCGGCCTCGCCCTGCAGATCGGGTTCGGCGCCGGGCTCGTCTTCGGCGCACAGGTCGTCGTCCTCCCCTGATCCCCCTCGCCCATCCATCTAGACTGTGTCTCGGTCATCCGAGACACCCGCAAGGAGAAGAACACATGGCATTGTCCACCGAAGAAGTCCTCGCCGGCCTGGCCGAGCTCATCAACGACGAGACCGGCATCGCGACCGACACGGTCGAGCTGGACAAGTCGTTCACCGATGACCTCGACATCGACTCCATCTCGATGATGACGATCGTCGTCAACGCGGAGGAGAAGTTCGACGTGAAGATCCCCGACGAAGAGGTCAAGAACCTCAAGACCGTCGGCGACGCGGTGAGCTTCATCGTCAAGGCCCAGGCCTAGTAGTACCGGTGCGGGTGGGTCGCGCCATCGCGCGATCCACCCCGCACCGACGTGTCTCGTTCCTCCAACGGAGTCTCTCTTCATGACCAAGAAGATCGTCATCACGGGTATCGGCGCGTCCTCGCCGCTCGGCGGCACCGCCCGTGACAGCTGGAATGCCCTGCTCGCCGGCACGTCCGGCGCACGCTCGCTCGAACACGAGTGGGTCGCCGAGTACGACCTGCCCGTGACGTTCGCCGCCGAGGCGATCGTCCGACCCGAAGAGGTCCTCGAGCGCCCCGTCGCCAAGCGGCTCGACCCGTCGGCGCAGTTCGCGCTCATCTCGGCGAAGGAGGCCTGGGCTGACGCGGGCGCGCCCGAGGTCGAGCCCGAGCGGCTCGGTGTCGACTTCGCGACGGGCATCGGCGGCGTCTGGACCCTGCTCGACGCCTGGGACACGCTGCGCGACCGCGGCCCCCGGCGCGTCATGCCGATGACCGTGCCGATGCTCATGCCGAACGCCGCCGCCGCCGCGGTCTCCATGCACTTCGGGGCGCGCGCGTTCGCGCGAACCGTCGCGTCGGCCTGCGCGTCGAGCACCGAGTCCATCGCGAACGCGTACGAGCACCTGCAGTTGGGGCTCGCCGACGTGATCATCGCGGGCGGCACCGAGTCGGCCATCCACCCGATCACGATCGCGTCGTTCGCGTCGATGCAGGCGCTCTCGCGCCGCAACGACGACCCGGCGACCGCGTCCCGGCCCTACAGCGTCGACCGCGACGGGTTCGTCATGGGCGAGGGGGCGGCAAGCCTCGTGCTCGAGACCGAAGAGCATGCGCTCGCGCGCGGCGCCCGCATCTATGGCGAGCTCGCGGGTTCGGGCGTCACCGCGGACTCGTACCACATCACCGCGAACGACCCCGAGGGCCGCGGCGCGAGCCGCGCCGTGCTCGCCGCGCTCGAGCAGGCCGGTGCGACCCCCGACGACGTCACGCACATCAACGCGCACGCGACGAGCACGCCGGTCGGCGACATCGCCGAGTACGCCGCGCTGCACTCGGTGTTCGGCGACCGGGTGCACGACATCCCCGTCTCTGCGACCAAGGCGTCGACGGGCCACCTGCTCGGCGGCACCGGCGCGCTCGAGGCCGTCTTCTCGCTGCTCGCCGTCGTCGAGCGTCAGGCGCCGCCGACGATCAACCTGACGACGCAGGACCCCGAGATCCCCCTCAAGGTGTCCGGCGAGCCGCAGCCGCTCGGCGACGGCCCGCAGCTGGCGATCTCGAACTCGTTCGGGTTCGGCGGGCACAACGCGGTCGTCGCGATCCGCACGGTCTGAGCGGTCCTCACGGCGAACACGAAACGGCCCCGGCATCGCCGGGGCCGTGTCGTCACGGTGTGCGGGTTTCGCGTATCGCGCGGACCGGGAGTTCGCCTCGACCGGCCTTCGCACCGCGCCAGCCCGACCCCGTGGAATCTCTGGTCACCCCACGTGGTGCAACCAGACGACGGGCGCGAAGTCGCTCGCGTGCCGGAACGGTTCGAGCTCGTCGTCCCAGGCCTGCCCGAGCGCGAGCCGCAGCTCGCGGTGCAGTTCGAGCGCGTCGTGGCCGCCGACCTCCATCGCGTAGCGGATGCGGTCCTCGGGCACGACGACGTTGCCCGCCGAGTCGGTCTGCGCGAAGAACACGCCGAGATCGGGCGTGTGCATCCATCTGGCGCCGTCCGAGCCCAGACCGGGATCCTCGCTCACCTCATACCTGAGCTGCGACCAGCCGCGCAGCGCCGACGCGATGCGGGCGCCGTCGCCGACCTGGCCCTCCCACGTGAACTCGGCCCGCAGCGACCCGCGCAGCACGGGCTGCTCGTTCCAGTCGAAGTTCACCGCCTCGCCCAGCGCACGACCAGCGGCCCACTCGACGTGCGGGCAGATGGCGCGCGGAGATGAGTGCACGTAGAGCACGCCTCGCGCCGCTCGCGTCACTTCGTCCGCCATCTCGTTCTCCGTTCCAGTGAGGTGCGTCTTCCCCTACGACCTCGGAACGCGTCGACAGCGCGTGGATGTTCGATTGTCTCCGACGGCGAGCCGTCACCCGCGATTATGCCCCGGATCGGCCGATCGGACAAGCGCGGGCGCGCGTGGCGACGCGCTCCAGAGCGGGTCGAACACTATGCTCGGTGAGGAATTCCGGCCCGACCGAGACGACGAGGGAGCGCACATGGCCGTCCGCGACGCACTGCTCAGCATCCTGCTGGTCGGCCCCGCCTACGGTTTCCAGCTCCACGGCGAGCTCGCGGCGCGTACCGGCGGCCGCCGGGCGATCAACGTGGGCCAGACGTACGGCACGCTCGACCGGCTCGCCGAGCGCGGCCTCATCGAACCGGCCGGCGAGACCGACGACGGGCTGCCACTGCACCGGCTCACCGAAGCCGGCCGCGTCGCGGCGCTCGCCTGGCTGCACGGCACGGATGCCTCGGTCAGCGACCCGTGGGACGAGACCGTCGAACGCGTGCTGATCGCGAGCTCCCTCCCGGGCGTCTCGCTCACGTCCATCCTCGGAACAGAGCGTGAGCGCTGGGCCGCACGGCGGCACGCCGCGCAGGCCACCGCCGAGGCATCCGCCCGTCTGGAACCCGCCGCGCCCCCCGCAGCCTCGGTCCTGACTCGGCACGCCGGCGCGATCGATGCCGCTCGCGCGGCCGCGCTCATCGACTGGCTCGACGAGATCGCGGCGGCGCGACCCGCACCGTTCGGGTTCTCACCGGAGCGGCCCAGACGCGGGCGACGGCCGGCGGCTCAGCCAGCCACTCAACCGGCCTCGGCGTAACTCCCAACTGCACGCAACTCGAGCGGGAAGTCGACGGGGAAGTCGCCGAACAGCAGCCGGCCCGCCTCGGCAGCGGTCTCGTGCACCGCGCGGGCGACCTCGTCGGCGTGCTCGGCCGGTGCGTGCACGATCACCTCGTCGTGCAGGAAGTAGACGAGATGCGGGACGCGCGCAAAGACCGGGCCGGATGCATCGGCCGGTGCCGCCGCGGGCCGGTCGGCGCCGATCGTCGCGAGCCGGCGGCGCAGGCCGGCCATCCAGATCACGGCCCACTCGGCGGCCGTGCCCTGCACGACGAAGTTCCGCGTGAAGCGTCCCCAGTCCCGCGCGACCGTGCGCGCCCGTCGCTCGTCTGAGGGCGAGGCATCCGGCTGGCTCGCGCGACTCTGCACCGCGCGCCAGTCGGGGCCGGGCAGGGGCGACGAGCGGCCCAGCAGCGTCGTGACCCGGAGGCCCCGTTCGCCGTCGGCGGCGGCGCGGTCGACGAGCGCCATCGCGCGGGGATACGCGCGCGCGAGCCTGGGCACGAGGCGGCCGCTATCGCCCGAGGTCGCGCCGTAGATCGCCCCGAGCACGGCGTACTTGGCCTCGGTCCGGGTGGCGACGACCCCGGCGCCGACGAGGCCCGCGTAGAGGTCTCGTCCCCGGCCCGCCTCGGCCAGCGCGAGGTCATGCGACATGCCGGCGAGCACGCGCGGTTCGAGCTGCGCCGCGTCGGCGACCACCAGGCACCACCCGGGGTCCGCGACGAGCGCCCGCCTGATCTGCTTCGGCAGTTGCAGCGCACCGCCGCCGGCGGTCGCCCACCGCCCGCTCGCGGCGCCGCCAGGCACGTACTCGGGCCGGAACCGCCCGTCGACCACCCACTCCTCGAGCCAGCCCCAGCCGTTCGCGCTCAGCACGCGCGCGAGCTTCTTGTACGAGATGAGCGGCTCGATCGCCGGATGCTCGAGTTCCCTCAGCTCCCATCGACTGGTGGAGTCGACCGCCAGACCGGCCGCGCGCAACGCGCGCAGCAGGTCGGTGTGGGAGTCCGGATTCAGCCGGGGTGCATCGAGTGCGTCGCGCACCTCGGCGGCGAGCTCGAGCATGCGCACCGGCTTGCCGGTGCCGTACGGGCGCGGACCGAGCAGCTCGACGAGCACCCGATCGTGTTCGTCGGCGCGCCACGGCACGCCGGCCGCGGCGAGCTCGCACGCGATGAGCGCACCGGCCGACTCGGCGGCGACGAGCAGCCGGAGCCGACCGGCGCCGTCGCTCGCCTCGACGAGGGCGAGCTGGCGCCGGTACTCGGCGATGAGCGCGTCAGGGGTCTCGCCCGGCGTGCGGTCGTCGCGGGCTTCGTCGAGGCGCGCGCCGTGGTCGGTCGCGCGGTCGTGGTCGTGCGGTGCGCCGTCGCTCGGCGCCCCGACCGGCGGTATGCGGTCGTCGGATGCCTCGCCCCACCCCTCGTCGAAGAGCGTCGCAGCACCGGCCGCCGCGGCGACGCCTGGCCCCGGCGAGGCCGCCGCGGGCGAGGCCCCGTCGGGCGCTTCCGCGGGCCCGCGGCGAAGCCACGCCGGCCGCGGCGGCGCGTCGGCGCGCGCCCGCTCGGTCAGCGTGCTGTGCTCGAGGATCGCCGCGCTCAGCCGGAGGTCGTGGCAGCGCTCGACGCGGACGCCGGCGGCGAGCAACCCCGGGGCCCAGTCGCGGGTGTCGTGCCAGATCCATCTGGGTCGCTGCGCCTCGTACCGGCGTACGACATCCGGAAGACCGGCACGGTCGGTCGTCGCGAGGTGTGCGTCGGCGTCGGGGTCGACGAGCGTCACCGGGCCCCGCCCCTCGCCGGCGATCACAATGCGCACGAATCAATTGTCGACTGCGCCGCCGACATGCGCTGCACCGGACGCGCGACCTCAGGGCCCGGTGTCGCGCGTGTGGTCGCGCCGCGGTCGCCTGGAACGCCGATCGTGCGACACCACCGTCGGGTGTCGCCCGGATCGCTGAATCGCGTCGCGAATGCGGGGCAGATGTGCGACACAGCGTCACGGGTGCGGCGGCGGCGGGGATGTCGGGGATGTCAGGGGTGCCGGTGAGGATGGACGTATGAATCTGGGGAGCCGCGCGTGGCGGCGGTGAGCTTCGTGTGCGGGCACGGCGCAGCGGCCGGTGCGCCGGGCGTCGTCACGCTGCGTCGGGCGTGTCCGGTGTGCATGCTCGTGCACGAGACGCAGCGCAGCCGCGCCGAACTACTGCGCCGGGTCTCCCCCGCCCAACGGTCAGCGCTCGGCGCGGAGACGCGTATCGGCGCCGAGTACGAGTGGCGCTGCTCGCGCGGTCACGACCGGTACCGCGCGACGATCGTCGACCAGCTGACCGGTACCGCGTGCGCGAAGTGCCGGCAGAGCGCGGCGGCCCCGGCCGCCCGCGTCGAGGCCGGGGTGCCCTACATGAACCCCGGCCTCCGCGTCGGCACCTCGATCACGGAGCATCGGCTGAAGACCATGCTCGCCGAGCGCATCCGGCTCAACCACCGCGTGAACGCCATCCACATCGCACGGACCTTCCATGGGCGCCGCGAGGTCTGGCCCGACATCATCGTGCCGCAGCTGCGGCTCACCGTGGAGTACGACGACCCCGGTCGCAGCCGTCGTGCACATCGCGGTCTGAAGGCCGGTACCGACGCCGACAAAGACGATGCGCTCCGCGAGGTCGGGTGGGAGGTGATCCGGGTGCGCGCCGGTGGCCTCGGGCCACTCGGCCCGAACAGCATCGTGTGCCAGAGCCTCTCCGCCGACGTCGTCGACCGCGTCGTGCAGCGCATGCGCGAGCTGCGCGGCGATGCCGCCGTCGATGCGATCACGGCCACCGGTTCCGGCTGAGACCGCGCGCACGAACTCGGCTCCTCGGCTCATGGGCTCGCTCCGCGACGGAGCATCGAGTATATTGCCATTCGGGTGTGGTGACTCGATGACGACGGGCCGACGGTGTTCGGCTCGAGTGGAGGATTCAGATGACGCACACCACTCGTGGGCTGTTCGCCCTCTCCATCGCCGTCCTGGTCTCGGTCGTGCCCGCCGTTCCGGCGACGGCCGGCGACGGCCACGGCGACCGGAGCAGCGACGGCGCGACCTCGATGCTCGACCTCGACACGAGCGCCAGGTACGACTGCCCCGACGGCGGCACGTGCTGGGGCGTGCTCATCGCACAGGATCTGCATACCGAGAGCGAGATCAGCATCACCTGGACGCTTGCCGACGGGGCGGGCGCGCTCGACCTGTTGACCGACACCGACGGCGACCTGACCGAGACCTATCTGAACTTCGTCTGCGGTACGCCGATCACCGGCGTCCGAGCTCTCGGGACGACCCACGACGGACTCTCGATCCAGGCGGGCCCGGTCGACGCTCCGTGCTGAACCACCATGCGCGTCCGCTGCGGCCACGCGAATCCGGCTGAGACGACCTGCATGCGCTGCATGACGCGGGCGGGCGCCGGGATCGGCGCCCGCCCGCGTGCGGTGCTGTGTGGTGCAGTGCTGTGCAGCGTGGCTCAGCCGTGTACGGCCTGCGAGAGCCGGCGGATGAGCGCGGCCGGGTCGGGCGAGCCCCACACGTTCCGGCCGAAGGCGACGCCCGCGGCGCCGGCCGCGGTGACGCCGGCCGCGAGTGCGACGACGTCGTCCTCGGAGTCCGTCTTCGGGCCGCCGAGGGCGACGACGGGCACCGGGCATGCGTCGACCACACGGGCGAACTCCTCGGGCGCCGTCGGAGACACGGTCTTCACGATGTCGGCGCCGAACTCCGCCGCGATGCGCGCACCGAGCGCGACGTTCTCGATGTTCCACTCGACGGCGCGGCCCCAGCCGCCGGGGATGACCTCGGCCATGACGGGGAGCCCGTACTGCTCCGCCTCGCGCACGACCTTCCCGAGCCGGCTCAACGAGAGGTGCTCGTCGTGCTGACCGGTGAACACGAGCAGCACGATGCAGTCGGCGCCGATCCGCACGGCGTCCTCGACCTGGTAGAGCAGCGTCGAGACATCGCCCTCGGGGAACCCGCCGAGCTCGGTCGTGCCGCCGTCGACGCGGAGCACGAGTCCGGTGCGGGCGAACGCGTCGGCGTACTCCCTGGCGATGTGCCAGGTCGCCAGCACGCCGTCGGGCCCGCCCTCGGCGATGTCGAGCATGGTGCGGCCGAGGGGCGGGCTCGGCGAGATGTACGCGGCGTGGTCGACCGCGGCGAACACGCTCTTGCCATCAGGGGCGAAGATACGGCCCATACGGCGGGTCTTTGCGGCGCCGATCGAAGAGAAGACGGTCATTGCAGGTGGTTCCTTTCGTTAGGTTCTGGTCGTGGTCGCGGCGACGACGGCTTGCGTCTCCGCGAAGTCGCCGAGCTCGAGGAATCGGCGGTAGCCGTCCTCGTACTCGGTGAGAGGTTCGGGTTCGATGCGCGTCATCTCGCGCGCGGGCCAAGCGTCGGGTTCGTCGGTCTCCCCCGGGCGCGGCCACCAGCCGGCTGCGGCACCGGCCGAGTAGGCGCTGCCGAGCGCCGCGAGGTCGGGCTCGTCGGGAACCAGCACGGGCAGACCGAGGATCGACGCCTTGATGCTGCACCAGAGCCGGCTGCGCGACGGAGACCCGGTGCAGATCAGCACCTCGGGCGAGATGCCCTGCGTGCGGATGCCGTCGAGGATGTGGCGCAGCCCGTAGGCGGTGCCCTCCAGCACCGCCCGCGTGAGCTGCGCCGGGCCCGTGCCGCTCGCGAGCCCCGAGAGCCCGCCGCGCACGTCGCGATTCCAGCGCGGAGCGCGTTCGCCCTCGAGGTACGGGGCGAAGACGACGCCGCCGGCACCCGCCGGCACGCCCTCGGCCACGCCGAGCAGCCACTCCACCGGGCGCGCGGTCAGGTCGCGAAGCCATTCGATCGAGAGCCCGTGCGCGTTCACCGGGCCGCCGACGATCGCGATGTCGCGGTTCGGCGACGCGATCCGGAACGCGTCGGCGTCGAGCTGCAGGGCGGGTGCGGTCGCCACCAGTCCGCCGGTACGTCCGCCGGGGTCCATCGCGAGTCCGACGCGGGTCAGCCCGCCCGCCCAGAACGCGAGGAACGCATCCTGACCGCCGGCGGCGATCAGCACACCCGTCGGCAGCCCGTGCGCGCCGTTCGACGTGCCGATGACCGACCCGGTCCGGTGCAGGTCACCGAACCCGGGGATCGGGTCGTCGTCGATCCATCGCGACTGCACGTCACGCGCACCGAACTGCCGTGCGACCCAGTCGTATCCCTGCGAGCACGCGAGGCCGCCCTCGCCCGCCAGCACCTCGGCCTGCGCCAGATGCTGGTCGCGCGGCGGCAGCGTGGCACCGGCCGGATGCCTCACGGTGACCGCGTGCGGCACAGCGTCCGCGACGACCGACGGGCTCTGCCCGCCGATGCTCACCGCGCGCGGACGTGCGGCCTCCGGATGCTCCGTGCCGACCTCACGGACGACGTGCGCGACCGCATGCAGCCACGCCGAGGCATCCGCCCGCCCCTCGGGCCAGCGTTCCGCACCCGGATAACGCGCCGTCGCGCTCGCGAGGACGCGACCGGTCTCGTCGATCGCGATCGCCCGCGCCGAGCTCGATCCGAGGTCGACGCCGATGACGGCGGCCACCGTCAGCTCCCGACGAGCACGCGCATCACCGGATTGTGCGCGGCGAAGTCGAGCGCCTCGGCGGCCTGCTCGAGCGGATAGTCGGCGGTGATCAGCGCCTGCAGCTGCTCGGTCACGACGCCGGCGCCGATGAGCGAGCTCGCACGCTTCCAGTCCTCGGGCTCCTGGCTGTAGACACCGATGATGGAGAGACCGTGGTGATGGATCTCGTCGGGCGAGACCTCGGAGCGCAAGTCCTTCGGGAAGGCGCCGAAGAGCACGACCGACCCCGCGATCGCGGCCAGCCGCACCGCCTGCTCGAGCGCGCCGGGCACACCGGCCGTGACGAACACGATGTCCTGGTCGTGCTCTCGCGCCGCGAGCTCGTCAGGGGTCGCCACCCAGTCGGCGCCCGCCTCGAGCGCCTCCTGGAGGCGCTCACGGTCGACGTCGATCACGCCGATGCTCGAGGCGCCCGCGAGCTTGGCGAGCGCCAGGTGCAGTCGGCCCATGAAGCCCGCGCCGGTGATCGCGACCCGGTCGCCGGGCTGCAGACCCGACAACCGCACCGAGTTGGCGACACAGGCCAGCGGCTCGGTCATCGCGGCGATCTGCGCCGGTGCGTCGCCCGTCGGCCACACGCTGGCCGCATCGGCCACGAGGTGCGTCGCGAGCCCGCCGCCCATCGCGATGGTGCCGTCGGTGAGGGCCGCCTCCTGGGGCGCGAGGTCGAGCGCCGTCCGGTTGCGGCGCGACGTGCGCGACGCCCGGTTGCGGGACAGCATGTCGATCGCGACGCGCGCACCGATCGGCGGCACACCCGGCAGATCGGCGACCTTGGCGCCGTGCGCCACGACGATCCCGGCCGCCTCGTGACCGGCCGCGACCGGGTAGATCTTGCGCTCGCCGCGGAAGAGCCGGCGTTCCATGGTGCAGAGGCCGCACTTCTCGAGGGCGACGAGCACCTGCTGGGGTCCGAGGTCGGGCAGTGCGACCTCGCGCATCTCGACGACGCCGGGCTCGGTCATCACCGCGGCGGTGAGGTGGGTGGGAACGGCTGAGCCTGGGTGATCGGCGTGAGGAGTGGTCATGGGATCGACGCTAATGACGCCGTGACCGCCGATCCCGGGGTCGCGGGCATGAACCCCGGAGCGCCGCGACTGTGCCCGCTGCACAGTGACACCGGGAATCCCCGTTTCGAGGATGGAGTCATGGCCGCACGGGCGGCTCATCCGCGAGAACAGGAAGCGAACCCCCAGTGGCATCAGAGGCAGACGGCACGACCGACCAGCAGCATCAGACCGCGCCCGCGGCGCCGCCCGCGGGACGGGGTTCGATCGACCCGGCGTGGCTGCCGGCCGACGGCCTGATTCCCGCGCTCATCGATGGGCGCGAGGTCTTCGGGGACGCCCGACGGGCGTGCACCGACCCGTACACGGGCGAGGTGTTCGCGCACGCCGCCGAGTCCGGCCCGGAGGACGTCGACCGCGCGATCGCCGCCGCGCGCCGGACGTTCGACGACGCGTCCTGGCGTGGACTCCACGCGACCGCGCGAGCCGACGTGCTCGACCGAATGGCGGAGATCATCACCGCGGAGTCGGCACGGCTCGCCGCGCTCGAGACGATGGACACCGGCAAGGGCTACTTCTCAGCGCTGCACAACGACGCATACGAGGCCGCCCAGGCGCTCCGGTACGCAGCCTCGGCACTGCGCACGCACACGAGCGACGTCCACCGCGGCAACTACCCGCCCGGGTTGATCCCAGGCGGCCCCGAACTCGTGGTCGTCCGCCTCGACGATCCCGTCGGCGTCGTCGCCGAGCTGCTGCCGTGGAACGGCCCGCTGATGACGGGCAGCCAGCGCATCGCCATGGCGCTGGCCGCCGGCTGCTCGATCGTGGTCAAGCCGCCGGTCGACGCCGTCGTCTCCGCCGTCGAGATCGGCCGCATCGCGCTCCGCGCCGGGGTGCCGGCCGGCGTGCTCAACGTCGTGCTCGGCCGCGGCGCGACCGTGGGCGAGGCGCTCGTCACCGATCCCCGCATCGACCTGATCAGCCTGACCGGCGGCGTCGAGACCGGCAAGCGGGTCATGGCCGCCGCAGCCGCGAACCTCACGCCCGTGCACCTCGAGCTCGGCGGCAAGTCCCCCGCCGTGGTCTTCGCCGACGCGGATCTGGACGCCGCCGCGCAGTGGATCACGATCGGCGCGTTCTCCAACCAGGGCGAGGTCTGCGTCGCGGGCACACGGGTGCTCATCCAGGACACCGTCTACGACGAGGTCGTCGACCGCATCGGACAGGCGACCGCGGCGCTTCCGCTCGGCGACCCGTTCGACCCCGACGTCTTCATCGGCCCGCTCATCCATGCGGAACACGCCGCGTCGGTGCGCGGCTACATCGACCGCGCCGTCGCCCGCGGCGACGCGGGCGTCGCCGCGCAGGGATCGCTCACGGCCGGGCTGCCCGACACCTTCGTGCCCGCCACACTGCTCCGCGACGTGAAGCCCGGCAGCGAGGTCGAGCAGTCGGAGATCTTCGGCCCGGTGCTCGGCGCCTCGTCGTTCGCGACCGAGCAGGAGGCGTTCCTGCGGGCCAACGGCACGAGCTTCGGCCTGGCGGGGGCGGTCTTCACCGGGGACGCGTCTCGCGCCTGGCGCGCCGCGACGGCCCTCGACTGCGGCGAGGTCTACGTGAACACGTACTACGTGGGCGCGATCAACGGCGGGCGCGGCGAGCCGCGGCGTCAGAGCGGGTTCTCGCGCACCGGGTTCGAGGCGTACACCCGCAAGAAGTCCATCACGTTCAACTTCGGCTGAGCGCGAGGTGCTGATCGCATCGGACGGCCCGCGCGAGGCGGGAGACCCGGGGGTTCCCCGTCGCTCGCCCCGCGCGTGGATCGTGCTGCTCGCCTGCACCGCGCAGTTCCTGGTCGTCCTCGACGTGTCGCTCGTCACCGTCGCGGTGCCGTCTATCGCACGGTCGCTCGGGCTGGACGAGCTGTCGATGTCGTGGGTCGTGAGCGCCTACACCGTCGCGTTCGCCGCGGTGCTGCTCACGGGCGGACGCCTGTGCGACGTGCTCGGCGCGAAACGCACCTTCGTGCTCGCCGGGGCGCTCTTCGCCGCGACGGCGGTCGTGGGCGCGCTGAGCGTGAGCGGGGAGATGCTCATCGTGGCGCGTGCCGCGCAGGGCGTCGCCGCGGCCCTGCTCGCACCCACCTCGCTCACGCTGCTGCAGAACGTGCCCGACCCGCGCGCCCGCCTCCGCGCCGTGGCCGCGTGGAGCGCCACCTCGAGCGTGGGTGGCGCGCTGGGCGCCACCCTCGGCGGGGTGCTGCTGCTCGCGTGGCCGTGGCCGGCCGTGCTGGGCTTCGAGGCCGCTGCGGCGCTCGTCGCCACGGTCGCCGCGGTGTTCGCACTGCCCGCCGTGGCGCGCGGCACGGGGCGCGCCTTCGACGGGATCGGCGCCATCGCGCTCGCGGTGACGATCGCCGCCGCCATCGTCGCGCTCGTGGAGACCGGGACGTCCGGCCCGGCAGCGGCCACGAGTTGGATCGCGCTCGGGGCGGCGGTGCTCGGCGCGATCGTGGTGATCGTGCGCCGACGGCGCGCCCCCGACGCGAGCCTGCTCCCGCCCGCGCTGCTGCGTCAGCCGAGGATCACGGCGGCGAACCTGCTGATCCTGCTGGTCGCGATGGCGTGCTTCCCGCTCTGGTACCTGCTCACGCTGACCCTGCAGGCGGGACATCAGCTCACGCCGTTCGTGTCCGGCCTGCTGTTCCTGGTGCCCTCGGCCGCGGTCGTGCTGGGCTCGCTCGCCGTGCCCGTGCTCGGCCGCCGGCTCGCGCTGCGAACGATCCTGCTGGTCGGCACCGCGATCGCGACCTGCGGCCTCGCCGGGCTCGCGCTCGGCGCGACCGGGGGCGAGCTGTGGCTCGGGACCGTGCTGCCCGCGACCGCCGTCGCGCTCGGCATGGGCCTGCTGTTCACCACGCTGACCTCGACGGCGACGCAGGACCCGCCCGCCGGTACGGCCGGCCTCGCAGCCGGACTCGTGAACACCTCGCGGCAGGTCGGCAGCGCGATCGGCCTCGCGGTCGTCACCATCGCCTACGCCAACACCGCGTCGATCGTAATCGCGTTCGCGGCGGCGGCCGCGGCCGGTGCGGTCGCCGTCGTCGTCACGGTGCTGGTGCGCCGTGCGATCGCGCGGGTCGTCTCCGAGGGCGAATGAACGGGAGAATGCGATGGTGACCAGTCTCGATCCGGCCTCGCTCGAGCGAGAGCTCACCACCCTCGCCCTCGAAGGCGCCGACTGGGCAGGCCTGCTCGCCCGGTTCTCCGACCGGACGGGCCTGCCGGTGAGCCTCATCGGCGTGCACGGCGAGCCGCTCGTGATGCCGACCGGCGACGGTGCGCCCCGTGCGCTCTCCGCCGGAGACATCGCGAGCGCGTTCGCGCAGAGCCTCGCCGCGATCGAGCTGTCGACCGACTCCGGGCCGGCGACCGGCATGCCGGTGCTGTCGGGCACGCGCCGCGTGGGCCTGCTCGCGACCCCGGGTGCAGTGGAGCCGCGGCGCGTCGCCCTGCTCGAATCCGCACGCACCGCGATCGCGATCGAAGGCGTGCGCCGCGACACGCTGCGCCAGGCGCGGAGTGAGAACGCCAGCCAGATCGTCGATGAGCTGCGCTACGGCTCGCTCAGGAACCCGGGGCGCGTCGCACGCGCGGCCCTCAAGTTCGGCATCACCCTCGACCGGCCGCACCGCGGCGTCGTGTTCCACTACCGCGGGCCGCAGCGGCACGCGTGGGCGACCGCGGTCGCCTGGCTCCCGACCCCGACCAGGATGAGCGGCGATCTCGCGTGGACGGTCGCCGACGAGGCGACGGTCGGCGAACTCGTCCGGGTGCAGACCCGGATGCAGGGCATCGTCGGGGACGAGCCGTTGCGCATGAGCGTCGGCGCGTCGGTGCGCGGCGGCGAGCACACGGCCGCGTCCTTCCGTTCGGCCGAGTCCGGGCTCGGGCTGCTGCTGAACCGGGGCGACACGACGCTGTCGTATGACGACCTCGGCGCCGAACAGCTCCTCATGGAGCTCTCGGTCGAGCAACTGCACGCCTTCGCGGCGCGCCAGATCGGGCCCCTGCTCGGGCGGGACGACCTCATGACGACGCTGCGCATGTGGTTCGAGCTCGACGGCAGCCGCGGCGCGATCGCCGAGCGTCTCTTCCTGCACCGGAACTCGGTCGGCTACCGGCTCGGGCTGATCAAGCAGCTGCTCGGCGCCGACAGCTTCGAACCGACCAGATCACCGCACCTGCTCGCAGGCTTGCAGGCGCACCAGGTGGCGCTGGCCATGGAGACGTTCGCGGCGCTGCCGACCGACGATCACTCGATGACCACGCCCAGCCCGTCGACGTAGGCCTGCACGTTCCGGCGCAGCTCCTCGACCGAGTCGCCGCCGAACTTCTCGAGCACGGCGCGGGCGACGGTCAGTGCCGTGACGTACTCGGCCACGACCGCGGTCGGCACGATCGCGCAGACGTCACTGCGCTGATGGATCGCGCTCGCGGGCTCTTTGGTCGCCACGTCGACCGTCGACAGGGCACGCGGCACCGACGAGATGGGCTTGAGCGCGGCGCGCAACCGAACGGCCTCGCCCGTGCTCATTCCACCTTCGATGCCGCCCGCGCGTGCCGAGAGCCGGCGGATCACGAGCTTGCCGTCGCGCTCCCCCGCCTTCTCGATCTCGTCGTGCGCGCGCGAACCCGGCCGCGTCGCGGTGGTGAAACCGTCGCCGATCTCCACGCCCTTGATCGCCTGGATGCCGAGCATGGCCTCGCCGAGCGCGGCGTCGAGCCGGCGGTCGCCGTGCACGTAGCTCCCGATGCCGGGCGGCAGCCCGTAGACCAGCACCTCGACGACGCCGCCGAGGGTGTCGCCTGCGGCGCGGTACTCGTCGATCTCCTGCTGCATGCGCGCGCTGGTCTCCGGGTCGATGCAGCGCATCGGTTCGGCGTCGAGCCGCGAGGCATCCTCCGGCCGCGCGTAGTGTCCCTCGGGCAGCGCGACCGAGCCGCAGCCGACCACGTGGCCGACGACGTCGACGCCGAGCGCCTGCTTCAAGAGCTCCTTCGCGAACGCGCCGAGCGCGACCCGGGTCGCGGTCTCGCGCGCGCTCGCGCGCTCGAGCACCGGCCTGATGTCGTCGAACCCGTACTTGAGCATGCCCGCGAGGTCCGCGTGCCCCGGACGAGGACGGGTCAGGGCCTGACCGCGACCCCGCGCCATGCGATCGGGCTCGTCGTAGCGGCGGCCCTCGTCGTCGACGGCCGACACGGCCATGACCTCGGTCCACTTCGGCCACTCGGAGTTGCCGATCACCAGCGAGACGGGCGAACCGAGGGTCCGGCCGTGACGCACACCGCCGAGGATCTCGAGCGCGTCCTGCTCGAACTTCATGCGCGCTCCGCGCCCATAGCCCCAGCGCCGCCGTTCGAGGGCGTGGGCCACCGTCTCGGGTTCGATCTCGACGCCGGCCGGCAGGCCGTCGATCACGCCCACGAGGGCCTTGCCGTGCGACTCACCAGAGGTGATCCAGCGGAGCATGGTTCTCGACTTTCTTTCTCACACACGCGTGCGGCGCTCTCGTCACACGCGCGTGCGGGGCGACCGAAGCCGCCCCGCACATAACGGACCTGTTCAGGCTACCTTCCTGAGGAACTGCACCAGGACGCCGCCGATGAGCGCGACCACCGCGCCGACCAGGAACAGCACAGGATAGTTCTCGCCGCCCTCGGTCGCGCCGATGGCGAGCAGGAACGGCGCCACGATCGGGACGATCGACTGCGGCAGGGTGTTCGCGATGTTCAGCACACCCATGTCCTTGCCGCGGTCATTGTCGTCGGAGATGAGCTCGGAGACGATGGCGACGTCGACCGCGAGGTACACGCCCTGACCGAACCCGATGATGCCGACCGCGATGAGGAACCAGCCCTCAGTCTCGCCGAACGCGAGCATGCCGAGACCCGTGGCCATGATCACGCCGGCGACGACGGCGATGATCTTGCGCTTGCCGAGGCGGTCGGAGAGCCAGCCCGCGATGAGCGACGCGATCACGGCGGCGATCGAGGTCACGAAGGTCGCGTTCCCGACGACCGCGCTCGCGGCCTCCTGCGACAGCTGCAGCTGACTCATGACGTAGTAGAGCTGGTAGGTGATGAGGCTGAAGTAGCCGAGGTACACGAGGAGACGCCCGAACCAGAAGATGCCGTAGTCCCGGTTCTTCACGGGGTTCACGAAGAACGACCCGAAGAAGCTCGCCAGGGTGAACGGCGGCAGCGAGGCCCGGTCGGCCGGCTGGTCCACCTTGCGCAGCGCGATGAGCAGCCAGGCCGACGTGAACGCCACGACGGCGCCCGGCACGAGGTACATGAGCGGCGGCACGGCCGACACCCAGATCACGAGGTAGACGGCGATGACCTGGCTGCCCGTGAGCACGATGCCGAACCAGGCCGACACCCGTCCGCGCAGCCGCACCGGGATCTGGTCGGGGATCACCGCGTGGCATGCGCACGAGACCGCGTTCAGGAAGAACTGCGCGATGGCCCAGCCGATCGTGAGCATGGCGATCGAGTCCGCGAACGCGAGGATCGTGAGGCCCACGAGCCCGCCGATGGTGCCGATCAGCACCCAGCTGCGACGTCGGCCGAACGACCAGGTGGTCCGGTCGGACAGCCGGCCGAACAGCGGCTGCGCGATCAGGGCGATGAACGCTCCGGGCGCGACCACGATGCCGAGGTTCACGATGCGGTCTTCGGGCGTGAGCGTCCCGACGCTGATCGACAGCGCGATGAACGCGGGCGCGAACACGGCGACGAACGCGCCGAACTGGGCGAGGATGACGCCGATCAGCAGCGCGGGCGAGACGGAGGTGGGGGTGCGGGCGGCGTCGCCGGTGGACGCCTGCGCCGTCGAAGTGTCGTTGAGCAACTCTGCTCCTCAATCGGTCACGGGTTGAGGCGCCTCGGGGCGAGGGCCTTACTGTGATCGAAGCTACTGAGCGCCCGACGGGCGCCCCCATGTGCCGCGGGCACAACGAATCCGGGTTGCGATGGGGCGCGGCATCCTCATGGAACGGATGTCTCGCGACCGATCTCGAACAGAATACGCACCGTCAAGCCCTCCCCCTCGCGACCCCGTCCGCCGTAGCGTGCTGCCCATGACTGGACGCGACGAACCCAACACGCAGGGCGACCCCGACGAGAACACCGAGGCCGACACCGCATCGGGCGGGGCGCCGGAGGCGCCGGACACCACCGACGACGAAGGCCGGCCGGTCGACAACCCCTCAGGCTGAGGTCTCCTGCGGGGCACGCTGTACGCGCTGCCGAGGTCTGCGCTCGAGCCTGACCCAGGCCACGAGGATCCCGGCGAGCAGACCGCCGACCCCGTCCGCCGCGAGGTCGCCGATCGTGTCGGTGTAGGTCACGAAGATCTCGTCGGTCACGAACTCCTTGCCGAGCCACTCGATCATCTCCCAGATCGCGCCGAGCGCGAGGCCCAGAGCGGTGACGATCACGATCGGCGTGCGGCGAAGCGCGCCGACGGCCGCCGGCGCCGGAACGACCTCGAGACGGGCCAGCGCGAGGTAGAGCAGCGCCGCGAGCACGCCGGTACAGACGACGTGCATGACGAGGTCCCAGCCGGGGACCGTGCGGTACAGGTCGAACACGTTGCTCCACGCGGCCGCGAGCACGACGACGCCTGAGATCAGGTCGAAACCCGCGCGTGCGCCCAGGAACCTCGGGGCGAAGACGGCCGGGAGCGCGGCCGCCACGACGCCGGCATCCGTCGGGGCGAACCAGATGAAGGCCACGACGATGCCGAGCACGCCGATGACCCGCACGACGTCGGCGCCCCACTCGAGGCGGGTGCGGGGGGGCCGCAGGAAGTCATCGATCATGCCGCGCTCCCCTCCCCGACGCGCACGACCGCCTGCACCGGCAGATGGTCGGACGGCCAGTCGCCGTCGATCCGGCGCGCGTTGATCGCCACCCGGTCGACGGTCAGGCCCTCGGAGACGAGAATCCGATCGAGCCGTGACCCCTCGGGGCGAGGCATCCGATAGCCGCCGAACGTGCCGACCGCGGCGGTGAGGCGATGCCCCCCGTTCGTCCACGTGTCGACGAGCAGGTCGTCCGCGAGCAGCGCGCCGACCGTGCGCGAGCGATCGCCCGCGTTCAGGTCACCGGTGACGATGGTGGGGTCGTCGCCGACGAGCGCGCGGACGTAGGCGACCGAACGGATCCGCGACCGCCCCGAGAACGGGTCGAGATGGGTGTTCAGCACCCCGAGCCGGCTCCCGGTCGCGACGTCGCGGAAGCGGGCGGCGACCGCGATCCGAGGGATGACGTTCCCCCACGACCGCGATCCATCCTGGTCCGGATGCTCCGACAGCGCGTGCTGCCGCCACTCGATGAGCTCGAGCCGGCGGGAGTCGTACACGATGGGGCATCCCTCGCCCGTGCGCTGCCGCCCACGACCGTGGCCGACGAACCGGTGACCCGGCCCGAGCGCGGCGAGCACGTCGCGCATCTGGTGCGGCACCGCCTCTTGGAGGCAGAGCAGCGTCGGCCGCTCGTCGGCGAGAAGCGTACGTGCCCGCGGACGGCGGTGGGACCAGCGATCGGCTCGACGCCCGCTGAGCCGGCCGAGCGGTCGCCTGAGGTTGAAGGTCATGACGTGCAGACCCGGCGGCGCCACTGGGCCGACGAGCGGACCACGACCGACGTCGCGATCACGTGCAGTCGGATGGCTCACCACGGCTCCTCGGTCGGCTCTTTCACGATACCGACGGTCGATGCGTGGCGCCCGCGCTTGACGCCCCGCGCCGCGTTCGCTATCGGCGCCGGGCTCAGTCGAAGATGCCGTCGAGCACGCTGCCGATCACGAGGCCACCGAGGATGCCGCCCATCATGTCGCCGCCGCCACCGCGTGGCCGGCCGCCGCCCCAGCCGCCGCCACCGCCCCAGGGATCTTGGGGACGCGCGGAGTCGATGTCACGCTGCGCGAGGTGCAGTGCCTCACCCGCGAGATGGGCGGCACGGCGGGCCATGGCCATGGCCTGCTCGCGGTCGTCCTCGTCGATCGCGGTCGCGGCGGCCGCCCGGCCGAGCAGGTGGTCGAGCTCGACGCGGATCCGCTCGGC